>JAGXSJ010000099.1 GCA_018333895.1 Truepera sp. | reverse complement strand
TCACAGCGGTTTTCACAAATACTGAGTCGCCTTAGCGCAGGTATCATCTCTGCAAAGGCGCTCTGGAGAACGATTCGCAGTCCTGCGAGCACCCGCAGGATCAAACCAGATGATACCTGCTATCAGATGAGAGCGGTTATCTAGTATCAATATACTATACTGGGTGGCTACTCCCTGCTAGACTAGCGCTCATGAAGCGTCAGACCTCTCAGCGCCGCGCCATTATCCAGGCGCTTAACGATGCGCCCGGCCCGCTCACTCCGCAGGAGGTGCTTAAGCAGGCCAGCCAGCTTCACGAAGGGCTGGGCCTGGCTACGGTCTACCGCAACCTCAACGGCTTAGAAGGGCTTGGTGAAGTCATCGCCGTTCACCTCCCTAACGAGACGACCCGTTACGAGCTAGCGGGTCGCGGCCATCACCACCACTTTCGTTGCGAGCAGTGTGATGGGGTGTTTGAGCTCTCTGCCAAATGCCCGGTGGCGGTGCTGGAAGGGGTGACGCTCCCCGGCGGATTTAAGGTTGAGCATCACGAGCTGACCCTTTATGGCCGCTGTCCGGAGTGCGCTGCCGCGCATTAAGGCGCCGTATGTCACGATCCGACCAGGAGCTGCTTGACGTGTTGGATGCCGATGGGCGGCTTACCGGCATTACTAAACCGCGCGCGGAGGTGCATCGCGACGGCGACTGGCACCGCAGTTTTCACCTGTGGATCGTCAAAGAGGGGCGCTACGTACTGTTTCAGCGGCGCGCCCAGTTCAAGGGGCTCGAGCCTAATAAGATCGACGTCACCGTAGGCGGGCACCTCGCCGCCGGCGAGACTATCCGCGACGCCTGGCGCGAAGTCGAGGAGGAGCTAGGGTTGCGCGTAGACTTGAAAGACCTCATCTACTTAGAGACGCGCCGGGCCGAGCGGCGGTACGCTCTAGCCAGCGACCGCGAGTTCCAGGAGGTCTACCTGCTGCGCTGCGACCAGGAGTTGAGCGCCTATAACCTCAACCCCCAGGAGGTCTATGCGCTGTACGAACTTCCCTTTGAGCGCGCTATCGCCCTCTACCGCGACGGCACGCCCCAGTTCGCCGCCGGTTACGACGCCTATCAGCGGATCAATAATGCGCTCTTAATCGACGATGACCTGATTGCCCAGGCCAAAGCCGACGTGTTGGAGGCGCTTATGAAGATTCAAGCGCTCCTGGGGCATACGGCCTAGGAGCTAGCGATTAACGACCAGGGTGAAGGTTGGCCCAACAGCGACGGGTCGGCTAAGTTCAAGTTGCGGTCGCATTAGCGCAACGCTTAGCTGGCCGGGCTGGTTTCCCGCCTGAGCCACGCCAGGTAGTCGGGGTTCCCCTCCAAGATAGGGAGGGCTAGCACGCAGGGGGTGTCGTAGCTGTGCAGCGCCTTGACCCGCTCGATGAGCGCGGGGAGCGCTTCAGCCCGCGTCTTGGCGATTAGCACCGCCTCGTGAGCCGTTTCGAGGACGCCTTGCCACCAGTAGATGGAGGTCATAGCGGGTAGGATATTGACACAGGCCGCCAGCCGCTCCTCGACCAGGACCCGGCCCAGACGGAGGGCTTCGTTGTGATCGGCCGCTGTGAGGTAGACCCAGCGCAGGTCACTCATCTCACTCATAGGCGCCTAAGGAGTTGCAGCACCAGCCAGATCACTAGCCCGATGGCGATAAGCCCCAGCAAGATGCGCACCCGAGCGGAGCGAGAGTGATTTCCAGGACAATGGCGCCGATCACGAAGGCTAGGTACAAGATGGCAACCGGTACCACGAGTGTGAGGAGAGCTTGGATGGTCATGGGATCGTTTCTTGTCGGCTCGAGCGTAACGCTCGCAGTGTGACCAGTAAGAGCGTGAGCACCGTTAGCGGTATGACAAACCAGGCCATCGCCGCACTGAAGATGGCTAAAGCGGCATGTTCAGCCGCCGCCAGCACCAGATATAAGGTATAGGCGATATAGTAGCCCAAAAATACCACCCCTTCCCACCGTGCGATGACCTGGCCAGTGAAAAAAATCGGCAAGCAGGCAACCGCTACAGCGATCATAATGGGAATATCGAAGTGCAGTGCGGCGGGGGAGACGTGAATGCCGTCCGGGGCGATGACGCCTGACAGCCCCAGGACCATCAGGATGTTGAAAATATTGCTGCCAACAATGTTCCCCACGGCTATGTCGCGTTCTCCGCGAATGGTGGCGACGATCGAGGTGGCAACTTCCGGTAAGGAGGTACCGGCTGCCACAATGGTTAAGCCGATGATCAGCTCACTGACCCCCAGCAACTGGGCAATGGTGACCGCACTCTCCACTAGCCAACTTGCGCCAAGCACCAGCAACCCCAGGCCGCCGACGATGTATAGGACGGTTGCCGAGGTGCGGGGCTGGTTGCCGCTAGCTTCCTGGTGGTTGCCAACACCTTGGCCCGCCTTCCGGCTGTGGCGAATGAGGAATAGGGTATAGATGATAATGCCCGCGACGCACAGAATGCCCTCGACGCGATCGATTCTCCCATCGAGGCTGATCAGGAAGGTTAGCAAAGAGACGGCGATCATCAGCGGCACATCAAGGCGCACCAGTTGCTGAGAGACGACGAGTGGGGCGATTAGGGCCGAGAGGCCAAGGATGAAGAGGACGTTGAAAATGTTGCTGCCCACTACGTTTCCCAGCGCAATATCGGTTTGGCCGGCAAGACCGGCCGTCACGCTGACCACCAGTTCCGGTGCGCTGGTGCCATAGGCTACAACGGTAAGGCCGATGACTAACGGCGAGATACCAACTGCTGAGGCGAGCCGGGATGCTCCCCGGACTAACGCTTCGGCACCGACCACCAGCAGCAGCAGGCCGAGCGGAAAAAGTAGTACCGCCATGGTGCCGGATCATACCCTAGTCCACTTAGGCGGTACACTAGCGGTGATGAAACAGCTAGATCAAGAACAGCTCTATCAGTTTTTCCGGGATCATCCCGAAAAGCCCTGGCATGTCCAGGACATTCAAAAACGCTTAAAGATCGACGACCGCGCCGAGCTGCGGGGCGAGCTTAACGCCCTAACCGAGGCGGGCCGACTGGTCCGCACGCGGCGCCGCACCTACGGCCTGCCGCAGGAGATGAATTTGATCCTGGGCCGGTTACAGGTGACCGCCGGCGGCTACGGCTTCGTTATCCCCGACCGGGAAGGGGAGAAGGATCTGTTTATCCCTGCCGACAGTTTGCACGGCGCCTGGGATGGCGACACGGTGATGGCGCGGCCCAACCCGCACCGCAGCGACGATGGGCGCGTCAGCGGCGAAGTGGTGCGGATCGTCGAGCGCAAATATCAGCAGGTGGTAGGTACGCTCGAGTATGCCCGGGGCTATGCCATCTTGCGCCCCGATTCACCCCGGCTGCGCGAGCGCATCCTGCTCCTCCCCGAGACGGTCGGTGCGCTGGAAGCGGGTACTCGCCTGGTGGCTAAGATGGCCTGGCCAGAGAGTTCGGGCGAGCAAGAGCCGTTCGGCGAGGTGGCAGAGGTCTTGGGTATTGGCGACAATCCCGAGCTTGAGACGCGCGCGGTGATGGTCAAGTTCGACCTCAAGGGGGAGTTTGAGCCCGATACGTTGGCTGAAGCCAAGGCGGTGCCTCCGACCGTGACTCTGGAGATGATGGCGGGGCGGACCGACCTGCGGGCGATCAACACGGTCACCATTGATGGCGAGGATGCCAAGGACTTTGACGACGCCATCTCGGTCGAGCGGATTAAGGGCGACAAGGAAAGCCTTCGGGTGGACGTGCATATCGCCGATGTGTCGTACTACGTGGCGGAGGGGACCAGCCTTGACATGGAGGCGCGCGAGCGGGCCACCAGCGTCTATCTGCCAGGCCGGGTGCTGCCGATGCTCCCGGAAGAGCTCTCCAACGGCATCTGTTCGCTGATCGAAAAGGCCCCCAGATTGGCGCTGTCGGTGCTGATCGACATCACCCTCGCTGGTGAGGTAAAGGGCGTCAAGTTCAAGGAGGCGGTGATTCAGTCCGACGCCCGCCTGACCTACGAGCAGGTGCAGGTGCTAGCCGAGGGCGGGCGCCTGCCGCACGGCTACCGGAAGCTCGAGCGCGACCTTAAGTTGCTCTTGGAGCTGACCCAGACGCTGCGCCAGCAGCGCTTAGGGCAAGGGGCGCTGGATTTTGACTTCACCGAAGCCAAGGTCGATGTCGATGAGACGGGTGCGCTGCACCTGCTGCCGATCCGCTCCAACCAGGCCCGGCAGCTGATCGAGGAGCTGATGCTGCTGGCTAACCGCTTAGTGGCCCAAGAGCTCTCCAAGCGCGATATTCCGGCGCTTTACCGCGTCCATGAAGACCCGGCCGAGAGCAAGCTGCAAGCCTTGCAGCGCTCGCTTGGCAAGCTCGGCTATGAGCTGGATCTGGCTAAGGCCGGCCCGCAAGAGCTGCAAGCCATTCTCCGGCGGGCGGCTGGCAAGCCCGAGGCGCAACTGGTTAACACCTTGCTGCTCCGCTCGCTCAAGCAGGCGCGCTACAGCGCTGAGAACCTCGGCCACTTCGGGCTGGCCTTCGAAAACTACCTGCACTTCACCAGCCCCATCAGGCGCTACCCCGATCTGGTGGTACACCGCGTGCTGCGTGCGCTGTTGCAGCACCGGTTGTCGCCTACCTTAAAGGAGCGGCTTAAGAGCGACTTTCCCAAGCTGGCCGAACACGCCAGCGTGCGCGAGCGGGTCGCCGAGGAGGCCGAGCGCGACCTCAACCGTTACTTCCACGCCTGTTGGGCTAAGGAGCAGATCGGCCAGGAGTTTGCCGGCGTCATTACCGGCGTCACTAACTTCGGTGTCTTTGTGGCGCTACCTAACGGCATCGAAGGGCTGGTGCATGTTTCGCACCTCGAGGATGATTACTACATGTATCTCGAAGACAGCCTGATGCTCTACGGCAAGCACACCCGCCGCAAGTTCCGCCTGGGCGATCGGCTGGCGGTCAAGATTCTAGCGGCTAATGCCATGAGCCGCCAGATCGATCTACTCCCGGCTGATATGGAGCTGCCAGAGCTCGAGCCCGAGCCTGAGCCTGAAATCGTGCCCAAGAGTTTTAAGGCGCCGCGCCGTCAGCCGTTGCCGCCGGTCCTTAAGCTCCCTGCGCCGCAGCCCGAACCCGCCCGCCGCAAACGGCGCGTGCTGGTGTTTGGCAAGCGCTAACATGCGGCCTCAGGCGATGTGTGCGGCGTGTCAGCAGGTGTTCGCCGCCGATGCCGAGCCCACAGCGCCGGTAACCTGCCCGGCCTGCGGGCACCAAGGGCCGCCAGCGCGTTTAATGCGCGTCAGTGCCCCGCCCAACCTTGAGACCTTTGTGCGCAACTGGCGCAAGGCTAGAGAACTTCGCTCGCCCCCTGACTAGCCGTCGTCACCGTGACCTGGGGTGTTAAGCTGGTCCGGCGCTGGTAGTGTGCCGTCACCTCGGCAACAAAGGCTGTCAGCTGCGCCTCCGCTACTAGCGCCACAGCACAGCCGCCGAAACCGGCGCCGGTCATGCGGGCGCCAAAGCAGCCGGGGTGGGCTTGCGCCGCCTCGGCCATGGCATTTAGGGCCGCGCTGCTGACCTCGAAGTCGTCGCGCAGGCTGGCGTGGCTGGCGTTCATGAGTTGGCCCAGCCGGGCGCTGTGGCCCTGGCGCATCGCCTCGGCGGCCTGCAGGGTGCGCTCGTTTTCGCTGATCACATGCCGGGCGCGTTTGGCGATTATCGGCTCGAGCCCAGCAGCAGCAGCGCTAAACTGCGCTAGCGACACGTCGCGCAGGGCGGTCACGCCAAAATAGTGGGCGGCTGCTTCGCACTGGCGGCGGCGTTCGTTGTAGGCTGAGTCGACCAGGCCGCGGCGAGTGGCGGTGTCTAGGATCACCACTATTGAGCCGGGCGGCAGCGGCACGGGCGTTAGCTCCAGCGAGCGGCAGTCGATAAGCAGCGCGTGATGGGCAACACCGGCGGCGCTAATCAGCTGATCCATGATGCCGCAGTTGACCCCTACCCAGCGGTTTTCGGCCCGCTGTGCCAGTTGGGCCATGCGTGCAGGCTCCCAAGCGAAGCCGGAGACAGCGTGAAAGGCCTTAGCTACCGCCAGCTCGAGTGCTGCCGAGCTGGACAGGCCCGCCCCGCGCGGCACATCGCCGCTAATGATCCCGTCGAAGCCGCGTAGCCCAAGGCCCACTTCTTGTAGCGCCCAGGCCACCCCCTTAGGGTACTCGAGCCAGCCGCTGGCCTGCTCCAAGCGGTCCAGATCGAACTGGCCTTCGCTATTAAACTCCAGCGAGAACAACTGCACCCGGCGGTCGTTGCGGGGCCGTAGCGCAATCCACACCGCCCGCTCAATAGCTAGCGGCAGCACGAAACCGTCGTTGTAGTCGGTGTGCTCACCGATCAAGTTGACCCGCCCCGGCGCCCGCACCAGATGCCTCGCGGCCTCTCCAAAGCGCGCCATGAAGGCTTGCTGTAACGCCTGCTTCATGCTTGCCGGTAGTGGATGTCGCTTAGCGACGCCAGGCGTTGGGCGGCCTGTTCGGGGGTGAGGTCGCGCTGTGCTTCGCACAGCAGCTCATAGCCGACCATGAACTTCTTGACGGTAGCCGAGCGCAACAGCGGCGGATAGAGATGGGCGTGCAGCTGCCAGTGGGATACATCCGCCTCGAACGGCGCACCGTGCCAGCCCATGGAGTAGGGGAAGCTGGTCTCAAAGAGGTTATCGTAGCGGGTCAGCAGGCGCTTCAGCAGTGCAGCCAGGGTGTCGCGCTCGTGGTCTGCGATTTCCGGCAGGCGCAACACCGGGCGGCGTGGCAGGATTAGCGTCTCAAAGGGCCACACCGCCCAATAAGGCACCAGCGCTAACCAGTCGTCGTTTTCAACCACGATCCGTTCAGCCCGGCCGGCCTCCAGGCGGGCATAGTCCAACAGCAAGGGGGTGTGGTGCTGCTCCCAGTATGCCCGCTGCCGTTCATCCTCCTTTTCGATCAGGGTTGGCAGAGCGCTGCTGGCCCAGATCTGCCCGTGCGGATGGGGGTTGCTGCACCCCATAATCGCCCCTTTGTTCTCAAAGACTTGCACCCAGCGATACTTTGCGCCCAGCTCGCTTGTCTGCTCGGCCCACAGGTCGACTACGGTCCGGATCTCGTCCTGCGACATCTCAGGCAGGGTGAGATCGTGGCGGGGTGAAAAACAGATCACCCGGCAGGTCCCCTGCACGCTCTCAATCGTTAGCAGCGGGTGCGTCTCAGCCGCTTCGGGAACCTCCGGCAAGAGGGCCGAAAAGTCGTTGGTAAAGACGAAGGTGCTCTCATACTGGGGGTTCTTAACGCCCCCGGCGCGGGTGTTGCCGGGGCACAGGTAGCAGCTTGCATCATAAGCGGGGCGGGTTTCCTGGGCGGTCTTTTCGATCTGGCCTTGCCACGGCCGCTTCATGCGGTGGGGCGAGACGAGCACCCACTCGCCGGTAAGCGGATTCTGGCGCCTATGCGGATGATCAGCAGGGTTAAACATGACGACCTTTCTCACTGGGTTGATTTACAGCAGGTATCATCTGGTCTACAGCAGGTATCATCTGGTTTACAGCAGGTATCATCTGGTCAGCTATCAATTATCAATGAAGTAGGCGTATGCCAGTTCTAGACGTAAATTACAGCGATGATACGGCATCGGTCAAGGTGCAACCCGCGGTAGGGCGCCGCAGGAGTCGCGCACGATCAGCTCGGTGTCCAGCAGCAACCGAGGGCTGGGCACCGGCTGCCCTGCAATCAGGTCGAGTACCATCTCGCCTGCCAAGCGTCCCTGCTCGGTAGCCGGGGCGCGCACCGTAGTCAAGGGGGGCACAGCGTAGGCTGCCGTGGGGATATCGTCATAGCCGACTACAGCAATATCCTCAGGGACGCGCAGGCCGTGCTGGTGAAGGGCGGCTAGCGCCCCGAGGGCGATGGTGTCGTTACCGGCAAAGAGCGCCGTCGGGTAGGGCTGCTCGGTCAGCAGCGAGCGCATCGCGGCAAAGCCGCTGGCGGCGCTGTAGTTGCCGTAGCGCACTAGCTCCGGATCGGCAGCCGAGCCAGCATCTGCGAGCGTTCGGCGGTAGCTCTCCAGCCGCCGATCCGACGAGCCGTAGCCTAGGGGAGCGAAGGTGATGTGCGCGATGCGCCGGTGGCCGAGTTTAATAAGATGTTGCATGGCCTCCCGCACACCGGTACGGTGGCTCACCGAGTAACCGCCCGCGTCCCGCAGTTTGCCAAGGGTGACCAGTGGGAACCCCTCCTGGTTGAGCTGACGGAGCCCTTCGTCGTTGGGGCGGGGGTTGATGACTACCAGGCCGTCGATCTGCTTGGCTCTAACCAGGTTGATATAGGCCTCCGGTTGACTGACATCTTCGGGTGTTTCGACCAGGGTGCGGAACCCCCGCTCATGGCTAACCTTAATCAGGCTGTATAGCACCTGCGGGATAAACGCGTCTACCAGCAGGTGCTCGGCGTGGTTGACGATTAGCCCGACGGTGCCCGTGCGCCCACTGGCCAGCGTGCGGGCGGCGGCGTCCGGCACGTAGCCTAGCTCGAGCGCTGCCTGCAAGACCCGCGCCCGAGTCCGTTCGGCAAACTTCATCCCAGGCGCGTTGTTGAGAATTAAAGACACCGTGCTGCGCGACACACCCGCCTTCTTGGCAACCTGCTGGCTAGTGGAGCGCTTGGTGACTGAGAGGGTGGTTCTGGACATGGCCGCCGGCCTGCTAGCTTATCACCTTACCGCCGCGCAGGGCGTTGGGTAGGTAGCTGCCGTGCGCGGCCAGCAGCTCATCGACCATGGCCCAGATCTCGTCGATGCTTAGTTCTGCTGCGGTGTGCGGGTCGAGCATGGCGGCGTGATAGACATGTTCGCGCTTGCCGGACAGCGCCGCTTCGACGGTTAGGGCCTGGACGTTGATATTGGTCTGGATCAAGGCTACGAGCTGCGGCGGCAGGCTCCCGATACGGGTCGGTTGAACGCCGTTCTTATCGACCAGGCAGGGCACCTCGACACAGCAGCCAGGCGGCAGGTTATCGATCAGCCCGTAGTTTGAGACGTTGCCGTAGACCACGCTGGGCTGGCCAGTCTCGCAGCTGTGGATGATGGTGGAGCCATACTCAAGGCTGCGCTTGACCTCATTAAGATGGGCAAAGCTAGCTACTGTGTGCTCAACCGAGCGTGGCATCACCGTGATGCTCTTTGCCTCGATGGCCTGTCCCAGTGCCGCCGCATCGACTGAACCGGGCTCTTTAAGCTCCTGCTCAATAAAACCCCAGGCGACTTCGTAGACTTCGCAGCGACCCGGATACTCGTCAAGCGGGATGTTGAAGCGCTCCAGCAACTCAGGGCGGTCGCGTTTGATGAACCACGGGATGTATTCCGCGAAATGCTCGCTCGACTCGGTCACGAAGTAGCCGAGCCGCCTTAGCATCTCGTAGCGTACTCGGTTCCAGTCGGGCACCCGGCCCTCGTCAATAACTCGGTGCAGGGCGGGGTAGAGATCCTGGCCGTTACGTTCGAACTTGAGATAAAAAGCCAGATGGTTGATGCCGGCGGCTAGGTAATCGATCTCGTTGGCCGGTATGCCGATATCTTTGGCCAGCTCATGTGCCGTACCCTGGACGCTGTGGCACAGGCCCACCGTAGGAATCTTGGAAGCGCGGTTTAAGGCCCAGGTCACCATGGCCATAGGGTTGACGTAGTTGAGGTGCAAGACCCCAGGGCAGAGCCGCTCCATGTCGCGGACCATCGCCAGCATCACCGGGATGGTGCGCAGCGCCCGCATGATCCCGCCGATGCCCAAGGTGTCGCCAATCGTCTGTCTTAGGCCGTACTTTTTGGGGATCTCGAAGTCGATGACCGTCGCGGGGCGATAGCCGCCGACCTGAATCATGTTGATAGCGTAATCGGCGCCGTAGAGCGCTTGCTCCCGGTCGGTGGTGACCTCCAAGGTGGGGTTCACGCCGAGCGCGGCGGCAACGCGGCGGCTGACCAGTGCGGAGAGCTCGAGCCGCTTAGTGTCGATGTCAAAAAGGCTGATGGTGGCATCAGCTAGCTCAGGGTAGCTAAGAATGTCGCCGAGTAGGTTCTTAGCAAAGACCGTGCTGCCGGCACCGATGAAGGTAATCTTGGGCATCTACGCTCCTTAGGGGGTGGCCAACTTAGGCGGTAGCCAAGCCGCCTGTTCCGCTAGCATCTCTGTAACCATAGCGTGAATCTCCGGCAAGGTGAGGACGGCGGCGG
>JAGXSJ010000098.1 GCA_018333895.1 Truepera sp. | reverse complement strand
GAACGATTCGCAGTCCTGCGAGCACCCGCAGGATCAAACCAGATGATACCTGCTATCAGTCTTCACCTAATAGGCGCCGGAGCCTTTTTGCAGGCTACCTGAGCAGCGCAACTTGCGATTGCTAAGCCGCCGAGGGCGTGCTGACGCCAACCAGTATGAAAAAATTCTCCAGCGCATGCAGCTCAGCCTCTTTATCCTCACCGACTTGAGCCAGAGCTTGCAGCTCACGATAGGCGGCCTTAGCCTGAGCCAGTGCTCCGTCTGGACCGGCCTGTTCGGTGACTGAGATCAGCTCGGCATAGATCTGGCGGCGGGTCTCAGCACGGTTTTTGATCGGCTGCATCTCTGGGGTATCACCCGCGAGGAGGATATCCTGCTTAGCTATCGAGCGGTAGTGTTTAAGGGCGCTGATAAGCTCATCGCGGGTGAGGGTCACGTGCATCTTGGTGGTCTCCTTTCGCCAACTGAGTATGGCCTTGGCGGTGTCATATGACATTGCCCTGATCTTACCTCAGCTACGTCGGCTCCGTGCAAGGGACAGCATCAACCCTTGACCGACCCTGCCAGCAGTCCACGGATGAAGTAGCGCCCCAGTACGATGTAGATTATTAGCGTTGGCAGGGCGCCCAAGATGGCGCCGGCCATCGGCAGGTTCCAGCGCACGGCCTCGCCTCCGGCTAGCCCGGCTAGCGCTACCGTGATCGGTTGGGTAGCGGGGGTAGTGAGCGTCACAGCAAACAGAAACTCGTTCCAGATCTGTGTGAACTGCCAGATGATAACCACTACGAACCCGGAGATCGACAACGGGAAGACGATTCGCCAGTAGAGGCCGAAAAAGCCTGCCCCATCGATCTTGCCGGCTTCTAGCATCTCGTCGGGGATCTCGGCATAGAAGTTGCGGAAGATCAGCGTAGTAATCGGTAAGCCGTAGACTACGTGGGCGAGGATCAGCCCCTGCAGTGAGCCGTGCAGGCCAGTATTGCTCATGAACTGGAAGAGCGGGATCAGGATCGACTGGTAGGGGATGAACATGCCGAACAGCATCAGCGGAAAGACGATGTTGGCGCCGCGAAACCGCCACTTGGACAGCACATAACCGTTAAGCGAACCCAACATGGCCGACAGCGTGGTTGCCGACACCGCCAGGATCAGGCTATTGCGCAGTTTGGGGGCGAGAGTCTCCCAGGCCACTACGAAACTCTGCCAGTGCCAGGTCTCGGGGAGTTGCCAGGCGGTAGCTAGGCGGATGGTGGCCGGATCCTTAAAGGCCGTGATGACGACTAGATAGACCGGCAACAAGAAAAAGAGCGTGGCCAGCCCCAGCAGCAGATAGATCAGCCAGCGCCAAGAGCGACGTTTCATCGCCGCACCTCGCCGCGCAGGCTAATCCACAAGTAGGGGATGATGATGGTGGCCACCAGCACTAGTAGCACCATGGCGATAGCGGCGCCGTCAGCAAACTGGGCGGCGCGGAAGGAGCGGATGAACATTAACAGCGACGGCACGCTGGTAGTGGCCAGATCGGGCCCGGTCATGGCGAAGATCAGGTCGAAGAGCTTTAAGCTGATATGGCCCAGGATGATCATCGCCGAGAGTGTGATGGGACCCAAGAGCGGAAAGACTACCAGCCGGTAGGTCTGGAACTCGCTGGCGCCATCGACGCGGGCCGCTTCGCGCAGCTCTTCGGGGATGCCGCGCAGGCTAGCCAAGTAGAGCGCCATGGTGTAGCCTGACATCTGCCACACCGCCGCAATGATGATGCCTACTAGCGCTAGATTGAAGCCGTGCCGCTCGGGGAAGGGTAGGATCTCGATCCGTGCCCCGGTCAACTTCCACAGCGCCAGCACCAAGGCTACCGCGCCAAAAGTAGCCGCCCGGGTACGCTGGTGGTGGCGCCAGGCTCGCACCGTTAGCCAGAACAGCACCGCCACTACCACTAAGCCCGTGAAGAAGGGCAGGTCTTGCCAGTTGAAATGCCAGATCTGCTGGCGCGAGGTGAGCCAGGTAAATTCACCCGGCGGTAGGCCGAACGCCGTCGGCAGGGCATTAATCCCACCCTGGGGTTGCAGCATCCAACGCCAGACGGTGCCGGTAACGATAAACGACAGCGAGAAGGGAAACAGGAAGATGGTACGGAAAAACCCTTCCCCTCTAACGCTCTGATCGAGCAAGATAGCCAGCAGTAAGCCGAGCCCCAGCGAGCCGACCAAGAAAAAGACGGTAAAAAAGAAGAGATTGATCAGATCCTGTCGGAAGCGCACTTCCAGGAAGCTGGTAAAGAGGCGCTCGTAATTGCTAAAACCGACGAACTCTAAGACCGGCCTGAGGGCTAGGGCTTGAGCCGGATCGCGACCCCAGTTGGTCAAGGAGACATAGAACGTCTGGCCGATAAAGCCATAAACGAAGATCGCCAGCAACACCAGCGAGGGTAGCAGCATGAAAAACGCTACCAGGTAGTCTTTGTTGACGCGTTTCATAGTTTAGACAGGAGAGGGCGGCAATCCGCCCTCTCCCAGACTGTTTTACCGGCCTAGGCCGGTCTGGAAAGCGACCGCTTGTGCGGCGTTGGCGGCAAACTGCGGGTCGCGGGTGTCGAGGAAGATTCCCATGACAGTCGCAAACTCGCTAGCAAACGCGGCTCGAGCGGCAGCGCCGTGCACCAGGCTGGGTACCAGGCGGTTGGTGCGGAAGTCTTCGGCAGCCGACTGCAAGTAGGCGTTGTACTTAGTCAGGTCGCTATCAAGGCGCGGCGAGATGGAGCCCTTTAAGGGGTTAAAGGTGTCCTGGCCTTCGCGTGAGCCGATCAGGCGCAGCCAGTTGATAACGTTCTCGCGGTTAGGAGCGCCGATGGGCAAGCCAAATGAGTCGGAAAGCTGCATAAATGAGCCTTCAGTGCCGGGCGAGGCGGCCCAGCCGAAGCCCACACCGGGCTCGAGCCCCAGCGTTGTGACCATGTAACCGGCGGCCCAATCGCCCATGATATTGAAGGCGGCAGCACCGTCAACTAAGCGGTCGGTGGCATGCTGCCAGGCCAGGCCGGCGGCGTCAGGGTTGGTGCAGGCCAGGATCTGGTCAAAAAGCTCCCAGACCGCGACCGCTTGCGCATCGGTAAAGGGCAGCTCGCCGGTCCACAACTTGGCGTAGTTATCCGCACCCAACACGGCTAGCGCTACCGATTCCCAGAGGTGCTGCACGGTCCAGCTCTCGCCCACTACCAAGGGCGTTACGCCTTGAGCTTGCAGCGTCGGGCAGACGGCCAAGAACTCGTCCCAGGTGGTGGGGACGCTAACGCCCCAGCGTTCCAGGTTAGCCGGCACGTACCACATCACGTTGGAGCGGTGGATATTCACCGGCACGCTCCAGATGCCCTCTTCGGTGCTGATCATGTCGATTAAGCCCGGCGGGAAGGCCTCCAGCCAGCCTTCTTCTTGATAGAGCCAGGTGAGGTCTTCCATGCGCCCGGCTACCACCCAGGTGTCGATCAGCGACCGGCCAGCGTGGATCTGGAAGGTGTCGGGCGGAGAGCCTCCCAACATGCGGGTCTTTAGGACGGCCCGCGCTACCACCCCGGCGCCCCCGACCACATCGGCTTTTACTACCGTTACCTCGGGGTACTTGGCCTCGTACATGTCGATCAGGGCTTCAATGGCGGGGCCTTCGTCGCCTGCCCACCAGGTAAAGATCTCGAGTTGGTTAGCCTGGGACAGGCCGAACAGCAGAACAGTTAGAACTACCAATAGTCGCTTCATTGTCACCTCACAGGTATGTCTAATATGTCTAAAGAGTAGGGGCCGTTGCTGTGGATGCTGCGGTTGCCGATCGACCTCCCTTCCCGCCATCAGGCATTAGACGGCTTCTTTTTCCCCCTCAGCTTACCGCCAAGTTGTGTCTGACGTAAAGGGGTAAGATGACCCAGGTGGCTACCCTAGCAGAGCTCCGCGACCGGCTAAGGCGACCGCTCCAGCGCGAGCTGGCCGAGGGTTGTCAGGACGCCGTGGTGGTGGGGGGGATCGAGAAGCTAGTCGCTAACCTCGGCGCACCGTTTGCCGAGGTGCGAGCCCTGATTGCCGGCTATCGCGACCTGGCGCCTGCTGAACGCCAAGCTAGGTTGCGTCAGGCCTTGGCGTTGCTCGATACCCCGCCTGCGGCCACGGCTCGGCAAAGTGCTGAGAGTGCCGCTGCGCCGCTTCAGCTCGAGCAGGAGATCGCCAGCCGGAGTGTAGACTTAGGTGCCCAGGCTGCCAAGAAACTGTCAGCTATCGGCCTTAAGAGCTACCGCGAGCTGTTGCAGCACTACCCCCGCCGCTATGAGGACCGCCGCATCTTGCCGTACTTCGCGGCCCTGCAAGACCAGCAGACGGTGACGGTGGCCGGCACCATCACCGGGCGCAAGGCGGTCAAAAGCAAGCGCGGCATGACGGTGTTGCGGGTCTTTTTAGAAGATGTGTTGGGGGCTAGGCTGAGCGCGGTCTGGTTCAACCAGCCGTGGCTCGAAGCGCAGCTCTACCCAGGCCAGCGCCTAATCGTCTCGGGCAAGGTCAAGCGTTTTGGGCGCCAGATCGACCTCCAGGTGGCTCATTACGAGGTTGATGATGACAGTGAGTCGCTCTCCAGTGGGCGGATCGTCGGTATCTACCCCAGCACCCAGGGCCTGTCCCAGGCTTACCTCCGACGCGCCGTCTACCGCCTGCTCGAGGCGCTAGACACCGTGCCTGACCACCTGCCCAGGAGCGTGCTCGAGCGCCATGAGCTGATCCCGCTCGATACCGCGCTGCGCGAAGTTCACTTTCCCACCAGCGAGGCGCTGCTCGGCAAGGCGCTGCGGCGGCTCAAGTTCGACGAGTTCTTGTTCCTGGAGCTGCGGGTGCTGTTAAACCGCGACACCACGCTCCTAGGCAAGCATTTCACGGTACGCGAGCAGGACCTTAAGACCTTTCAGGAGAGCCTGCCGTTTACCCTGACTAAGGCTCAACAGCGCGCTCTGCGCGAGATTTTGGACGACATGGCCAAGCCGCGCCAGATGGCCCGGCTGCTGCAGGGCGACGTCGGTTCGGGCAAGACGGCGGTGGCCGCCGCGGCGATCTACGTGGCGGTCAAAAACGGCTATCAGGCCGCGCTGATGGCGCCGACTGAGATTCTGGCCCGCCAGCACCATCTCAACCTGCTGGACTATCTCTATCCGCTCGGGGTCCGCTGCGAGCTGTTGCTGGGCACTTTGAGCGGGCGCGAGCGGAGCTCGGCTCGAGCCCGTATCGCCTCGGGCGAGGCCGATCTGGTGGTCGGCACTCATGCGCTGATTCAGGAGGGGGTGGAGTTTAAGGACCTCGGGCTGGCGGTTATCGACGAGGAGCATCGCTTCGGCGTTGAGCAGCGCCGCCGCTTGATCCGCGGCCTGCCCGATGTCTTAGTGATGAGCGCCACGCCCATCCCGCGTTCGTTAGCGCTGACCTACTACGGCGACCTGGAGCTGACCGTCATCGACGAGCTGCCGCCCGGACGAAAACCGGTTACTACCCGCCTGGTGGTGGACGCGCGGCGGCGCGAGGTCTACCGCTTCGCCTGGGGCGAGATCCTCAAAGGGCGGCAAGTCTACGTGGTGGCGCCGCTGATCGAGGAGAGTGAGGCGCTTACCGAGACGGTCTCGGCTACCCGCTTAGCCGACGACCTGCGGGCCATGATGCCCGAGGGGTGCCGGATTGAGCTGCTCCACGGCAAGCTGGGCGGTGATGAAAAGGAGAGCGTGATGGAGCGCTTCCGGAGGCATGACTTCGACCTATTAGTCTCTACCACCGTGATCGAAGTAGGGGTCGATATCCCCAACGCCAGCCTGATGATCATCGAAAACGCTGAGCGCTTCGGGCTCAGTCAGCTCCACCAGCTGCGCGGCCGAGTGGGGCGTGGCGAGCATGAGAGCTACTGCATCATGATTGCCGGCGACCGCAGCAAGAAGACCCAGCACCGCCTGGAAGTGATCGAAAAGTACAGCGACGGGTTTATTATCGCCGAAAAGGACCTCGAGCTGCGGGGGCCGGGCGAGCTGCGCGGCACGCGCCAGTCGGGGATGCCGGACTTGGTGCTGGGAGACTTGGCGCAAGACGGCGAGATTATCGAACTTTCGCGCGACTTGGCCAAGCGGATGCTCGCAGCCGACCCTAAGCTGGAGGCCGCCTGGGCCGAGCGGTTGCGCGCCGAGTTGCAGCGCCGCAGTGCGCAGATCGGCTTTAGAGAGTTGATCTGACGGGGTTGGCCAAGGCCTACCGTGAAATTGTTTACCCCCAGCGAGCGCGGCTCTGCTACACTAGAGGCGTGATGCGTTGGCTGGCCATAACTGCGCTGGGGCTGGTCGCTGCCTGTGCGCCGACCGTTAGCGCTCCGGTGCGGGAAGCTCAAGTGGTGCGCCCACTGGTTTTTGAGCTGCTAGACAGCAGCTCGCTCGGCAAGTTTAATCCGCCCGGTGCCGGCGCGACTATTACGCTCGGCGTTGACGCGGTGGTCAGCAACCCCAATAGTTTCCCGGTCAGCCTGCATGAGCTTGACTTCCGGCTCTACTTAGCCGATCAGGCGGCGGTGGCTGGGCGCTACCTGGTGCCAAAGCGGCTCGAGCCCGGTGAGACCGCCGGGTTACAGTTCGAGGTGGCCATTAGCTTACAGCAACCTGGCCTCCTGCGCGCAGTAGCGGAGGCGTTTGCCGGGACTCCGCTGCCGGTCCGGATCGACGGCGCGGTTACTGTCAGCACGCTGGGCTACCAGCCGAGCTTTGCGCCTGCCGTCTTGATGAGTGGCGTCGTTCAGGCCCGCGAGACCCTCAGCCCGCCGCTGTTGCAGATGAGCGAAGCCGAGAGTGAAGTCTTCTGGCTCGAGCCCGGCGTGCCGGTGGTGCGCGTAGTCGGCTGGGCCATCAACCCCGGCGGGGTGGGGTACTTTGTCTACGGTACGGATTTATCACTCACTCTCAACGGGCAGTTGGTGGCCAGCGCCGACCTGACCCCCAGCCCGGTGCCGGCTGGCGGTGCGGGGCGCATCGAAATCCTCTTCTATCCCGACCTGAACGCCCTTGGTGCCGAGGCCAGAGAGGCTCTTTCGGAGGCTATTGCCGGGACGCCGCTGCCGCTGGCGGTGCATGGGGAGTTGCGGCTCGACGTGCTGGGGCTAGGCACTTTTCCGGTGGCCAGCGCTTGGCAGCTCACCGGCCAGGTGGCAGCCCGGGGTTTTTAGTCTGGCAACGGTCATGAACTCCGCTTTGAAAGTTGGCCAGAGCGAAGAGATCTACCACCGATTCTGGTAGTTAAAGTGCCGCTCCCAAGAGCGGATGGGGCATGACGAGTCTCTATCCTTGGAGAAGACCGTCGAACTATAACTTCGGCTCCCACAGCTCCTGGAAGTACGCCTTGACCTTGGCTTCAGACGGACGGGTCAGGAGGCTCACCGCGATAAGCACGACACTCCCAGCTACGACGGCGGGGATTACCGGCAGCCAGCCAAACGTCCATGCCGTCGGCAGGAGGCCGGCGAGCCAGCCGATGGTCAGGCATACGGAGACCGCTCCGCCGGCGACCGCGCCGGCTGTGGTACAGCGCTTCCAGTAAAGCCCTGCCATCAGGACCGGGAAGAGCATGGCGCTCCCCTGGAAGCTCCAGGTGCCGATCTCCACGATCAGGCCGGGCGGGTTGACGGCGATCGCGAACGAGGCGACGGCGATCACCACCACCGCGATCCGCCCGACCACCCCTTGCTGAGCCGGGGAGGCGTTCTTGTTAAGGTACCTCACATAGAGGTCTCGGGTAAAGAGCGAGCTACTGGTCAAAAGCTGCGAGTCCGCGGTAGACTTGAGCGCCGCCAGCGCCCCCACGATGACGATCACCGCCAGCGGACCCGGCAAAAACGCCTCGAGCATGAGGGGCATAATCTGGTCCGGCTGCGCCAGCTCCGGGAAGACGGCTCTGCCCCAGACGCCGATCAGCGTCGCCGGGAAGAAGATCAGCAGGATGAGCAGCGGCCACACCACCATGATCGTTTTGAAGGTCTGGGCGCTTTTTGCCATGTAAAAGCGCTGGAAGACCTGAGGGAAGAGCGGCACCGCCATGAAGATGAGCAGCTTAAAGCCGATCAGCGCCTGCCAGCTCCAGCGCTCGGTGGGGCCGGGCAGGCTGAGCCACGCCTGCAGGTCCACTTCCGCTCCACCGCGCGCGGAAAGGCCAGCGGCGATTAAAACGAAAGCGAGCAGCATCCCGACTATCATCAGGAGCCCTTGCAGGATGTCGGTCCAGGCGACCGCCCTGAGCCCGCCGAAGAGCACGTAGCCGAGAATGATAATGGCCATCATGACGGCGGCGGGCAGATAGGGGATGGCGCCGCCCGTGAGCGCCGCGATGGCATGCCCCCCGGCGATGATCTGAATGCTGATGTAGGGCGCGGTGAAAAGGAGGGCGCTCAGCGAGTAGAGAAGCGCCAAAAAGGGGCTGTTAAAACGGTGACCGAAGAACTCCGACGGCGTTACAAACTGGAACTTGCGCGCCGCCAGCCAGAGCCGGTAACCGAAGGCGAAAAAGAGCACCGCGATAAAGGCGTCGGTGACGCCGACCCCCAAGAAGATGCCCAGGCCGTGCCGGTAGCTGTCGGCAGGCACGCCGAAGAAGGTAAAGGCGCTGAGCAAGGTCGCCAGCGTGGTGAAGGTGAGGACCAGCCCACCGAGGCCGCGGTCGGCGAGAAAGTAGCTGACCGGATCGCGCCCCGTTTTGCGGTAGCTCCAAATCCCGATCAGCGCCAGCACACCTAAATAGAGAGCGATTATGCCAACGGTCACGGTGACGCTAGCCATCTTGCGCCTCGAAGTTATTCTCGCTATCACTCGGCTCCGGCCAGCAGTAGCGTACGAAGTAAGCGTTGACAGGTATTAACAGAAGCATGACCAGACCGGCCCACAGATACCAGATGGGAATGCCGAAGAGCTGCGGGTCGGCGGAGCGTACCCCGATAAGGGTAAGCAGCCATAGCACAGGATATACGACTATCATCAGGCGGCGCCGAGCGCGCCGCTTAGCAGCGTCTAGCATATGTTACCTTTCGTTAAGATGGGGCCTAGACACCGTGGCCCAAGGAACAAGTAGTTAAATGACAGCCGCCAAAGACTCGAAGCAAGCCACGCGGCCACCGCACCGGCGATGGGTAGAGAGGAGAGCACCAAAACGCATTAAGTTGTATCGGAATTCATAATCACTCCCATTGTTGACGTTTCAACTGCCGGTGGCCGGTTGGGCAACGCCTGCCGACAGAGGGCACACTTGGTATGCACTTGCCAGAATAACGGGTGCTGCCGGTTATTGCAACTTGTCAGGAACCGGGAGATAGCTCTAAAAGTCTGTTGACCCTGAGACGGCGTAGCGGAGTGGGGTGTTAAGACGCTGAAGCCAGTTAGGGCTGGGTTGCTTGGAGAAACGCTGCCAAGGGGTCTGGTTGGTGGAGGGGATAAGGTGGTGATTCCAACGGAAGAGCGCTTCAGAGAACCAAGAAAGGGCGCGCTCTGTGGCCTTTACCACCCGTTTGCGCTCCCTAGCCCAGATGGGGTTGCTCCAGCGCAGTTTGAGCTGAGGCCAGGCCTGGAGTAAGGGCCTTAGCAGCTCGGCGGGGTAGAGGGTTTGCAGGCGAGTCATGAGGAGTCGTCGGGGGGTCAAGCCCGAGATCGGATCGAGTTCGTTTCTTGCTCTCATCTATGCTGGCACACTCAATCGCCGCGTTCTTCTCCCGCACGCTCCTTAGCTGCTCCCGCTGCACCACTTCGGCGCGATAGGCGCGGGTGTCAAGGGCGTTTTGGGTCTCCTCAACTACTGGATAACCCAGCAGCTGGGCGACCTCTCGAATACAGGCTTGCGCTACTTGGTGTACCTGCAAGATGCAGAATGGTCGGGCGAAGCCTTATAGCTGCTGCAGCACTTGGCTGTACCACCTGTACCGCTGCACCCCAGCGGGATAGCCACTGGGTAGGGCCTTCAGGCCGCGCAATCCTGCGATCCTGCGTGATCCTGCGGGTACTCGCAGGATGCGCCGCAGGATAGCGCCTGACCCGCTCTACTCGTTTGCCAGCTATGTCCCGTACCTGACGATTATAGTTCCCTCCACTTTCGATGCTACTGGCCGCTTGGCAGTGGGGGCAGACGAAATCCTCTTGGCGTTGCAGTATGCTCTGCTTGGGGG
>JAGXSJ010000097.1 GCA_018333895.1 Truepera sp. | reverse complement strand
CGGCTCTTGCAGCAGCGGCTCTATCTCGATCAGCTCTACTATCGGCTGCTGGCTGACCCGGCTACCCGCCTGGCTCAGCCGCTGGCTTGGTTTGATCTTAAGGTGCTCGACCACTATGTCGATCTGCTAGCGCAAGTCGCCGGCACGCGGCTGGCTCAGCCGCTGGCTTGGTTCGATCTCAAGGTGCTCGACCGCTTGGTCGATCTGTTAGCGCACGCTGTTGCCGTCTTGGGTGCGGCGCTGCGCCGGTTACAGACCGGGAGGCTCGATCACTATGCCTGGACCATCGCTGCCGCAGCGCTGGCGCTGATGGTGACACTCAGCTTAGGAGGTAGTTGGTGATAACCATACTGATAGCTCTGCCGCTGCTGGCCGCCGGGGTCAGCACCTTATTCCGCGACGAGCGCTCCAGCAAGTGGCTGGCTCTCGTGGTGTCGGGGCTAACTACGCTGATTAGCCTCGGCCTGTGGCTGGGCTACGATCTCGATCGCGGCGGCTTTCAGTACCTGACCCAGGTGGCCTGGATCCCCGGCGTGGGGGTTAGCTACCTGGTGGGGCTAGACGGGCTGAGCCTGCCGTTTGTCTTTTTGACTGCGCTCTTGACGTTACTGGCGGTGATGACCGAGTGGAAGCGCGACGGCAAGGCGTTCTTCGCGCTCTTTTTGCTGCTGCAAGCGGCGCTCACCGGCGCCTTCGCTGCCCTTGACCTGATCCTTTTCTTCTTTGCTTTTGAGCTGGGGCTGATCCCGATGTTCTTCATTATCGGGATCTGGGGTTACGAGGAGCGCCGCTACGCCGCCATGAAGTTCCTGCTCTACTCGTTGGTCGGCTCGGTCTTGCTGTTGGCGGCGATTCTGGCTACCGCCTCCTGGCTGGCCGCAGCGGCGGGCGGCCCCATCAGCTTCGACCTGCGGGTGTTGATCGAACGCGCGCCGCTCCTGGCCGCTGCCCCCACGTTTGCGCTGCTCGCCTGCCTCGGGTTTTTGGCTGCCTTCTTGATCAAGCTGCCGGCCTGGCCGTTTCATACCTGGTTGCCGCACGCCCACACTCAGGCCCCTACCGCCGGTTCGATGCTCTTAGCCGGGGTGCTGCTGAAGCTGGGCGGCTACGGCATAATCCGCTTTAATCTGACGCTTTTTCCGGACGCCATGCTAACGCTGCAGCCGCTGTTGGCTACCCTGGCAGTGGTGGGCATACTTTACGGCGGCTATGTGGCGCTCGGTCAGAGCGACCTAAAGCGCTTAATTGCTTACTCGTCGGTTAACCACATGGGCTTTGTGCTCTTGGGTGTCGCCTCGCTCACTGCCTTGGGGTTACACGGCGCGGTCTACCAGATGATCGCCCACGGGGTCATCACCGGGCTCTTGTTCATGCTGGTAGGGATGCTTTCGAAGCGCACCCACACCCGCGCTATTGCCGCCATGAAGGGCGTTTATACCGCCATGCCGGTCTTGGGCAGCCTGCTCTGGCTAGCGATGCTAGGCGGCGCGGGGGCGCCGGGGATGGCTGGTTTTATCGGTGAGGTGGTCTCCCTGATGGGGGCCTTTGCTAACCCGGCTACCGCTGTCTTTGCGGCGCTGGCGGTGGTAGGTGTCTTGGTAAACGGTGGCTTGATGTTTTGGACGATTCAGCGGGTACTACAGGGCGAGCCAGGCTCGGAGACACCCAAGGATGATTTGAGCGGGCTCGAGCTGGCCGCTGCCGTGCCGCTGGTTTTCCTGGCTATATTGTGGGGGCTCTGGCCGCCGAGCCTCTCGCCGTACATCGATTCCGCGGTGCAGCCGATCTTGGCAGCCTTTGAGGCCACAGTTAGGGTAGTGCTGCCTTGATCTTGACCCTGCTCGCTCTGCTGACGCTTCTTGTCGGTGGCAGCGTGCTGCTCCTGTTCGCCAACGCGCTGCAAAAGCGCCCCCTGGTCGCTGCAGCCTTAGCCCTGGGCAGCTCGCTTGTGGCGCTGATGTTCTTCGCTGCCGCTTTTGGCCAGGAGGCGACGCTCTTAGGTATGATCCACACCGGCGGCCTGACCAGTCTGGGCGGTAGCCTCCTTTCGCTGATCGCCGCCTTAGTCGCGCTCGGCGCGCTAGCTAACCCCGGCAAATACCGCGCCGGGGTGGGCGAGTTTTATGCCTTTATCCTCTATACCGCCCTGGGCGGCGCGCTGATGGTCGGCGCTAACAACCTGCTCCTGCTGTTCCTCGGGCTCGAGCTGGTTAGCTACAGCACCTATGTGCTGGTCGGCTACTACCGCGATGACCGCTACAGCACCGAAGCAGCCAGCAAGTATTTCACCCTGGGCGCTGTGTCAAGCGCTTTCTTGCTGTATGGCATCAGCCTGCTCTTTGGTGCGGGAGGTAGCCTGTACTACGACGAAATAGCCGCCGCGCTGGCCGCCGCACCAGCCCACGCGCTGCTCTACCCCGGCCTGGCGCTGCTGTTAGTCGGTTTTGGTTTCAAGCTGGCGCTGGTCCCTTTTCATGCCTGGACCCCGGACGCCTATCAAGGCGCGCCGACCATGGTGGCTGCGCTCCTTTCGGTCGGACCCAAGGCGGCGGCGGTAATCGCCTTGGGCAATCTGCTGCTAACCGCCTTCAACGCTGAAGGGGTGAGCTTTATCTGGCAGCAGACCCTGGTCGTCCTGGCGGTGCTAACCATGACGATAGGCAATCTACAGGCCCTGGGTCAGACCAATATCAAGCGCCTGCTCGGCTACTCTTCGGTGGCGCAGCTAGGCTTTGTCGCAGTCGGGCTGGCTACCGGTACGCTACCGGGCTTTCAGGCCGCAATCTTCTACGCGCTCGGCTACGCCTTTACCAACATCGGCGCCTTTACCGCGGTGGCGGTACTGCGCGACGCTGGCGTAGGCGATGAGCTTGACCATTATGCGGGCCTAGCGAAGCGCCAGCCGATAGTAGCGCTGCTGTTTACGCTCTTTTTGCTTAGCCTGGCCGGGGTGCCGCTACTAGTCGGTTTTGCTGGTAAGCTGTTTGTCTTTCAGAGCGCCATGCAAGTCGGCCTAATCGTCTTGGCAGTGATTGCGCTGCTCAATACGGTGCTGGCGTTTTTCTATTACTTCCGGGTGATCGTTGCCATCTGGCTCTCGCCCGCCGCCGCGCCGGCTTCGCCGCTGGCGGTTAATGCCGTGGCCGTGACCGCACTGGCAGTCAGCGCGCTCTTGGTGGTGGCCTTAGGCATCCTCCCCGCTCCTGCCCTGGAGCTGATCGCTCAGGCCCTGGAGGCTGCCCCGGTGGGGCTCATGGTAGGGCGTTAGGGCGTAGCCGCCAACCAGTGATATCCAAACGGCGCCAGCCTGAGCGACGCCGCGTCGTGCTTTAAGGGCTGCTCCAGCAGGTCGTTGGCCCCTAGCGCTGCCGGGACCGTCACGCGCACGGACTCACCGGAGAGGTTGGCCAGCATAAGCAGCCGCTGCTCGCCAAGCTGGCGAGTATAAGCCAGCACCCGCTGATCACCGACATCGACGAACGCCAGGGTGCCACGCGACAGCGCCAGGTATTTGCGGCGGGTCAGCAGCAGCCGTTGCAGCGGGTAGTAGACCTGTGAGGCAAGGCTCTGCGGGTCGACCAGCTCTTGCTCAACCGCCTCCCAAGCCATGGGGCCGCGCACCAGGTAGCGCGAATCGCGGTAGCCGGTCTTGGCTACCATGGCGTGATAGCAGGCCTCATCGTTCTCCTTGGCTACCTCGTCGCCGTAGTAGAGGATCGGCGTGCCGGTGATGGTCAGGAGGAGGTGGTTAAGGAGCAGGATCTTGCGCGGATCGCGCTCGAGCAAGCTGGCTAAGCGGGCCGAGATCCCCTCGCCCAGCCGAAAATCCCACAGCGGGTCGCGGCAATAGGCCTGATAGATCAGGGAGCGCTCCGCTGGCGTCACCATCTCCAGCGTCAGCTCGTCGTGGCAGCGCAAGAAGGTAAACCACTGGCAACTTTCGGGGATCTCCGGCGTGAAGGAGGGCTGTAGCGTGTCGATGATTGCCTGGCCGCTGCCCTCGGCCAGAGCCCGATACAGGCGCGGCATCAGCGGGAAGTGATAGGCGGCTTGACACTCGTCGCCCTGACCAAAGTACTTGGCGACTTCCAGCGGGGGCTGATTGGCCTCAGCCAGCAGGATGCTGCCGGGGCGGAAGTAGTCCATCGCTGCCCGGAAGATTTTGACGATGACATGGGTCTTGGGGAGGTTTTCGCAGTTGGTCCCGGCCTCCTTCCATAAGTACGGGATGGCGTCGGCGCGAAAGCCGTCGACGCCCTGAGCCAGCCAGTCGAGCAGCACGAAAGTCATCTCACTGAGCACCGCCGGGTTGCGGTAGTTGAGGTCAGGCTGAATGTCAAAGAAGCGATGGAAATAGTACTGGTCGCCGCACTTGGTCCAGTTAGAGTCCATCATCCCCTTGAAGATGATGCGCGCCTCGCGATACAACTCCGGCGTGTCGCTCCAGATGTAGTAGTCGCGATAAGGAGAAGACGGGTCGTCTTTACCGGCCTGGAACCAGGGGTGCTCGATAGAGGAGTGGTTCAGGGTGATGTCGAAGATCACCGCCAGGCCGCGGGCGTGCGCCTCGGCTAGAAAGTCCGCAAAGACCGCATTGGGGTCGCTAGGGCTGGCTGTTAGGTCGGCACGGACCCGGCGGAAGTCGCGGATATCAAAACCGGCATCCTTCATCGGCGAGTCGAGGACCGGCAACAGCCACAAGCAGCTCACCCCGAGCGCTTGCAGGTAGTCGAGTTTCTCGGTTAGCCCCTCGAAGCTGCCGGCGAACAGATCCACATACAGCGAGTAGACGACGGCATCCTGGTACCACTCTAAGGGGAGTGGCGAGAGGGCGTAGCGGGCTTTATACGCTTCCAGCTTGGCGATAAAAGCCGCTAGCTCGGCCTGATGCTCGCCATCATAAAGGGTCTGCCAGAGGTGGCGGATGCGGGAGAGTTCTGTAGCCATACGCCCATTGTGACACGCTGCGGATGCAACCAGCTATGGGCGTATGCAGCTTATACGCCCCGTGGAGATGGACAAGTGTCACGTGACGGATTATAGTTGAGATGTGATCAAAACCTTCGCGGATAGACACGCGGAGGAACTGCTCGCCAGGGGTCAGTCTAAGCGGTTGCCGCCAGAGATAGTGCGGCGGGCAAGGAGAAAGCTCGAGCACCTTGACCTAGCAGCGAGCTTGGATGATCTTCGGTCCCGGGAAATCGACTTCACCAGCTCAGGGGAGACCGCGAAGGTCAACATGCGATCGCCATCAATGACCAATGGCGCATTTGCTTCCGCTTCGTTGAGGGTGATGCTTACGAGGTTGAAGTTACGGATTATCACTGAGGTGAGGTGGTGAATGAGCATTCTGAACACGAGTAAAAAGCAGGTTCGCCCCATCCATCCCGGGGAGATGCTGCGAGAGGATTTCCTTCCCGACTACGGACTTACGGTTTCGAGGCTTGCGGAGGCGTTGGGTGTTTCACGCCAGACCGTAAACGAGTTGCTTCGCGAGCGTCGATCGGTAAGCCCGGAAATGGCCATACGGCTTTCACGTCTGTTTGGCAACTCTCCGGAGTTCTGGCTCAACGCGCAGCGTGCGGTGGATCTGTGGGATGCGACCCGAGAGATCGGGCCTGAGGTCGAGCGGATCAAGCCCTTGACCGTTGCCTAACAAGCCGCTGCATCTGACCGTCATTCCACATCGCTCCATGATGCCAGGTGAGCTTGGTCGGTCGGCAGGCCGGTGATGAGAATACGACCATCCAACCCACACCCGCCTTCACTGGGGGCCTGCTACCCTCTCGTAACGATGCACGAAGCACGAAGTCGTATGAGTTCGTCAAGGAGAATCAGGTGACCCAGAAGCGGAATTGGGTCGTGAAACACAAGGTCTTTATTGCTAAAACAGACGGCGAGTGAGGCCCATTCCCCTATTTGGTGTTGGCCAAGCCGTTTATAGGCAAACCTGGCACCTGTTGTTCCGAAACCCATCTTGTTGTCGGTCCATTCTCATCCACACGGCAATGTAATAATGCCATTGTTTATGTCTGCACAAGGTTGTTTCGGTTCTTGGTATTGCTAAAGAAAAACACGCAAAACGCACCCCGAGGCGTGTATTCATTGGTGCCAATGCAAGACTTCTCGGAACCATGGACCGACGAAAAGCTCTACGAGAAGTACGGCCTAACCGAAGGCGAAATTGCCTTCATCGAGTCTATGGTCCGCCCGATGGAGGCGAACAATGAGTAGGAAAAGCCGCCTGGCTGTGCCGGATGCACTGTTTGACCGCGTGGTCTCGATTCTAGAGCAGGCACGGGGCAATGTGGTCCGCGCAGTCAACACGAACATGGTTGTGGCCTATTGGCTGATCGGGCGAGAGATCGTAGAAGAAATCCAGCGTGGCGAGGAGCGGGCGAAGTATGGGGAAAAGGTCATCGAGGACGTGTCAGCGCGGTTGACGGAGCGGTACGGGAAGGGGTTTTCCAGACCGGTGTTATGGAGTTTTCGACAGTTCTACCTGACGTATCAAGGCAGGGTGAAGATTCTCTTCCCCGCGGGAAGAGAATTGGCTAATGTCGAAAAACTCTCCCTAACGGGAAGAGAATCGGCGCCTGCGCAAATTCCCTCCCCAGCGGGTACGGAATTGACGCTCATGGGAAAAGGTCGCACAACGGGTGACGAATTACCGCAGGGATTCTCTCCGCAGCTCTCCTGGTCGCACTACCGCGCCCTGATGCGGGTGGAGGATCGGGAGGCGCGGGATTTCTACGAGCGAGAAGCCGTCGCGGGCGGCTGGGACAAGCGGACGCTGGAACGGCAGATTCAGTCGTTCTACTACGAGCGCATTCTCAAGAGCCGCGAGCCGGAGAAGATGCTGGCCGAGGGGCGCCGTTTGCCGGTTCACGCCGCTCCGGCTGCCGACGAATTGAAGAACCCGTATGTGCTGGAGTTCCTGGGGCTGCCGGACGTGGCGGCGTTCCACGAATCGGACCTGGAGCGGGCCATAATCACCCACCTCCAGCGCTTCTTGCTCGAGCTTGGCACCGGCTTTGCCTTCGTCGCCCGGCAAAAGCACATCCGCATCGAAGAGCAAGACCGGTACATTGACCTGGTCTTCTACCACTGCCGGCTCAAGTTCTACCTGCTCATTGACCTTAAGGTGGGCGAGCTGACCCACGCGGATGTCGGCCAGATGGACGGCTATGTGCGGATGTATGACGGTCTTTTCGTTGTGTCGGATGATAACCCGACCATAGGGCTTATTCTCTGTACGGAGAAGAATGAGACGGTTGCCCGCTACTCGGTGCTAAACGATCGCAAACAGATTTTCGCCTCCAAGTACATGCTTTACCTGCCAACAGAGGAACAGTTGCGTCGCGAGATCGAAAAGGAACGTCGGTTGATTGACGCGGCCAGCGAGGAAAAAAGTGATCTGCAGATGGCGCACATCGACACTGATAAAACGGCAGAGACGCACCAGCGTAAATCGGCATCATCGGCGGATAAAAATGTCCGGAGGAAACGCACATGAGCGCGTCGGAGTTTTTCCCTCCTCGGCCCGCATCGCGGCCCACGATCTACGCCTACGAGGACACGAACCCGCAGTACGCCGGGTTGCTCAAGGTCGGCTAATTGACGCCGCCGGGATTCTCGACATGGCCATGAGCGGTACAACCGCGAGCGGTGCCTGCGTGATGTGATCACGCAGTTGGAGCCGGGATTGTTCACGAAAGTCACCGGATTAACCGTGAAGGACTTCGAGTTGCTTGTAAGCCTCGGCGTTTTCAACAGCGCCTTGATGAACGATGCGGTCTACAAGTTCAAGCGGTATGAGGATCCCAGTTTGGGTTACGCCGGCATCAACAAGCACGAGGGAGAAGAGATCGGCCTCTATGATACCGTTTTGAGCCGAAAGGACTACCAGGCGACGTTCGTGAATGAGCCACTTCCGACCTACGAAACCCAGCGATGAATGGTACCGTGCTGATCAGCACTGTAGAAGCGGGTGTGCAGGAGGTCGTTCGAGCCAGGGACTCGAGGTGGTCCTAGTCTCTCACCGCCTCAGGAAGCTGAACCTGGCGCTCAGCTCCTGGCAGTGTCTGGCCTTTGCTGCCCAGTTGCAGCATGGAGTTGGTCACCGAAGCCTTCAACTCGATTCGTGAAGTAGCGACAGCGAGAACCCAGCCTGAAGGCTCAGCGGCTGACTCAAACCGGTCCGAGCCCGGCCATCAATCAGGCCCGGAGCGGCGCTAGGCGGTGTACGACCGCGAGGTGGTCGTGCCGCCGCGCCCGGTCCAGTTGGTGTGAAAAAACTCGCCGCGCGGCCTATCCACGCGCTCGTAGGTATGCGCTCCGAAGTAGTCGCGCTGAGCTTGCAGCAGGTTAGCGGGTAGGCGGGCCGTGCGGTAGCCGTCATAAAAGGCCAGCGCGGCCATCAGGGCCGGCACCGGGATGCCCAGCTCGACAGCGGTAGCGATCACCCGCCGCCAGGCCGCCTGAGCACTCTCGACTGCCTCCCTGAAGAAGGGGTCGAGCAGCAGGTTGACTAGGCCTGGGTCACGGTCATAGGCGGCCTTGATCTCGCCCAAGAAGCGCGAGCGGATGATGCAGCCGCCGCGCCACATCAGTGCGATGCCGCCGTAGTTGAGGTTCCAGCCGTACTCAGCGGCAGCGGCGCGCAGCAGCATATAGCCCTGGGTGTAGGAGACGATTTTAGCGGCATACAGGGCGTCCTCAAGATCGCGCACCAAGGCATCCTGGTCGCCCTTAAAGGTAGCGTTGGGACCTTTGAGCACCTTTGAGGCCTGCACCCGCTCGTCTTTTAAGGCCGACAAGAAGCGGGCCAACACCGCTTCGGTAATTAGGGTCAGCGGCACGCCTTGCTCAATGGCCGAGATGGCGGTCCACTTGCCGGTCCCCTTTTGTCCGGCGCTGTCTAAGATCAGCTCCAGGGTATAGACGCCGTCCTCATGGTAGCCCAGGATATCGCGGGTGATCTCGATTAGGTATGAGTCGAGCCGCCCTTCGTTCCAGCGGGCGAAGACCTGGTGCATAGCCGGGTTATTCAGGCCCAGGCCGTCTCGCATCAGGTGGTAGCACTCGGCGATCAGCTGCATGTCGCCGTATTCGATGCCGTTGTGGACCATCTTAACGTAGTGCCCGGCGCCGTTCTCGCCCACCCAGTCGCAGCAGGGCTCGCCCTTGGGGGTTTTGGCGGCGATCGCCTGAAAGATCTCCTTAATGTGCGGCCAGGCTGCCGGCGAGCCGCCCGGCATGATCGAAGGGCCGCGCCGCGCCCCCTCTTCGCCACCGGAGACGCCGGTGCCAACGAACCAGAGCCCTTTGGACTCAACGTAGGCGGTGCGCCGGATGGTGTCCTGGTAGTTGGAGTTGCCGCCGTCGATGATGATGTCGCCCGGCTCCAAGAGCGGGATCAGGCTATCGATCAGATCATCGACCGGCTTGCCAGCCTTGACCAGCAGCATCACCCGCCGAGGGCGCTTGATGGTCGCCACTAGCTCCTTAAGCGAGTGCGCGCCGATGATGCTCATCCCTTTGGTGCTGCCCAGGAACTCATCGACTACCGAGGTGGTGCGGTTGTAGACCGCTACCGTGTAGCCGTGGTCGGCCATGTTCATGACCAGGTTTTGGCCCATCACGGCCAGACCGATCAGGGCGATATCTGCTTGAGCCATACTGTTACCTCGTTTCTCAGTTTCTCAACTTAGCGTTGAACGCGGGCCGAACCGCCTTGGGCTAACGCCCGCACCTGTTCGACAGTGGCCATGGTGGTATCACCGGGGAAGGTGGTCAGCAGCGCGCCATGCGCCCAGCCGAGATTGACCGCGGCTTGCTCGCTTTCGCCGGTAAGCAGGCCGTAGAACAGCCCGGCGGCAAAGCCGTCACCGCCGCCGATGCGATCATATACGTCAAGTTCGGCGGTAGGCGCCTGATAGGTCTGACCGTTGATCCAGGCTACCGCACTCCAGCTATGGCGGTTAGCCGAATGCGTCTCGCGCAGGGTGGTGGCAACCACCTTGACGTGGGGATAGAGGGCGGTAACCTGGCCGATCATGCCGAAGAAGGTCTCGGGGTCAAGCTTGGACTTAGCGGTAACCGCCGGGCCGGGGATACCCAGGCCCATTTGCAGATCTTCTTCGTTGCCGACCAGCACATCGACGTGCGCAACGATGCGCTTGATCACCGCCAGGGCCCGCTCTTGGCCGCCCCACAGGCTCCACAGCTTAGCGCGGTAGTTGAGGTCGAACGAGGTCACAGCACCGGCGGACTTGGCTGCTTTCAGCCCTTCGATGATCAGCTCGCCGGTACTCTCTGAGAGCGCCGCGAAGATGCCGCCGCTGTGAAACCAGCGCACCCCATTGGCAAAGAGCACCGGCCAATCGAAGTCGCCGGGTTTAAGCTGGGCTGCGGCCTCATTGGCGCGGTTGTAGAACACCACCGGGGCCCGCACGCCCTGGCCGCGGTCGCTAAAGGTCGAGGCCATGTTGGGGCCGGTTACGCCGTTATGGGCAAAGTGCTTATAGAAGGGGCGCACGTCCATGGCCCGTACCCGTTCGGCGATCAGGTGGCCGATAGGGTAATCCACCATGGCGCTGGCGATGCCGGTGTTGAGGTTAAAGCAGTCGGCTAGGTTGGCTGCCACATTAAACTCGCCACCGCTGACGTGGATTAGGCAGCTTGTAGCCTTGCGGAAGGGAGTTATCCCCGGGTCTAAGCGGTAGACCAGTGCCCCCAACGAGATGAGGTCGAGAGCGCCGTGTGGGGGGATGTTCAGACCGTATGCCATTCATGCCTCCTGCGAAAAGCAGTATTCGAGTATTCAAGTAATCAAGTATTCGAGTAGGGGCGAAACCCTTAAGCCTCCTTCACTACGCTCAGGACAGCGCCTCAGGCTCTCAGGCTGTCAGCTTAAAAGGGCTGATAGACTGACGGACTGATATCACAATGTGCAGCTCCCAAAAGGGTTGCCAGTTGCCTGTTAGTGCGTGAGGGCGATGGCGCGGCTCGAGCCCCTCACCTAGCTGCCGCTTCTCGACCACCAGAAAGAGTTTATCTAGGTTCTTCCCGCGCCTGCCTAGGCGTTTTAGGTCGCGCTCGAAGCGCTTGGTTGTTGCGAGTCGGCGCAAGCTATAGCCTTAGCGCCTTTTTGAGGCCTTCGCTAGTGTCGTAATGGTTAAGGTCGCGCCTCTCTTGCACCTCGCGCATCGCTGCTTGCGTCTCGGCATTAGGAATCTTTAACGCGAACGGCAAGCCCTGCTGTAAACTCACCTGATGATAAAAGAGGGTAATCGCCTGCGTCGGGGTTAGGCCGAGCTCGCGGAATACAGCTTCGGCTGATGCCTTCACCTCAGGGTCCATGCGCACATTCAGCTGTTCTGTTTTAGCCATCACGACCTCCTACACGACAGCTAGATTGTATAGCATCTGCCTTTACACGCACAACGAATGATGAACCGTCCTGTACCATCAGTGCTCAACCTTGACCCACATGAGGCAACCCACGCCACGCTCAAAAGGGAGACGCTTAAGGAGTTCCATCCCTGCAATATCGGTGCTGTCGACCTCCCAATGGAGTTTATGAACGCCGTGCGCTCGCGCGTAGCGAACCTCCTGCGCTTTAAGGGCAAGCCGTAAAGGCACCTCGAGCGCTCGATCAGAGCGCGACACACCGTCCCACATCGCTTCCATCGCCGTGCTCGTTTCACCACGGCGAAGACTGCTGAACGCTGCGTAGCGCCCTCCGCTGCAAGCGACAAAGAAAGCCTCCTCTATGCAATGCTCCCCCAAGAAAATATCCTGCCAATCCCTCAGACTTGCGGTTGGTGGGCTATGCGTGTGGGTGTCAGCGTAGGCTTCCAAGCATAGCGCTGCCAGACGCTCATTGCGATTTGGATCGCCGTGCAGTTCGGCAAGGGTGCAAAAGCTGTAGCCAGCCAGCTCCAGCATCTCTTGGCAGCTAACCATTTCGGCAAGACTCACCGCAGCAACAGGTAAGGCAGGTGTGTACGACGTGAGCAGCACACCGTAGCCACGAGCTGCTAAAAACCCGTTCGCAGCGATGCTATCTTCAAGCGTGAGACAGCGCAACCGTTTAGGCAGCAACAGTGGGAGGGACTTAAGCAGTTCCTCATAGAGCGCGCTGCCTAGACCGCGTCGCCGATAGTTAGGGTCAACCACTACGCTGACACGAAAGTCAAGCGGATGATAGTGCAACGGGTTCTGATAGCTGCTGGCAAATCCAACCGGTCGCGCGTCCAAAACAGCCACCAAGGTTTTGGCAGAGGTTGGCGTCTTCTGTTGGTGGCCGAAGTGTGCATGTTCCTGCATAACTTCATCGTCGGGCCAAACGGCTGCTACTAGCCTTTTTAAGGCTGCGCTGTCAGCTTCATCGTAGTCGCGAATGAGCACGTTCATATCGCCCAACCCATCGGCTAAGTTGTCTCGGCGTTAGGCGCGCCCTGCCAAGGCCAGGCCACGCAACGCTGGATTTCGGGGAACAGCACGATATCGGCGTGCCCCTTAAGGACCATGGTGTAGACGCTTCGGTCGCCCAGCGCTTGTTTAGCCAGCGCCAGCGTCTGGCCGCTAACGCTCACGTCATCTACCAGCAGGAGGCGTTGTGGCAGGCGGGGGACGCCACCCAGCAGTTGAGGTGCTGCGAAGCGAGGACGGTTAGCATCGTCGCGGTAGTTGACGGCGATGAGCTTGAGGGGCAGCTCGAGCTCATAAGCGATGATGGCTGCCGGCACTACCCCGCCGCTAGCGATGCCGACCACGGCATCAACCTCGGGTAGCGTCAGCTCCTTGAGCCGTCTAGCGATAGTTGGCAGTTCAAGAGCCACTTTATCTGTAGCCAATGTGGCAGGCCTCACGCTGAACCCTCCAGGCGGTAGAGCATCTCACCGGCATTTTCGACCAGCAAGACCCCCTCATGCTCGCGGTTGGCCCAGGTGGCCGGGTCGATCTCCCGGTAGTCGCGATAACCCAGGTTGACCCGCTCACAGGTCTCGCGCGGGATGCTCGTCGCCAGCGTGACCTGGATGCGCGGGCGCTCCACGCCACCTTCAAAGGTACCCGCCCCCTTGACGTGAGTGGAGTGTGCCAGCACCGTCCAGGGGAAGTCTTTAAACCGCTCCCACTGCTTGGTGAAGTAGTCGCGCACGTGGAATCCTACCTGCTCGATCAGCGCGCCGTGGGTGACGCTCAACTCCTTGATATGCGGGGCGTAGATGATCACCTCGCCCCCGTCGGCCACCACCGGCTCGGTCTTGTACATCGCCTTGGCTCCAGTCCACAGGTCGTCATATTTACTTGAAGTCATCGACAGCACGCTGCTAAAAGGCCTGGCCTGGTAGACGATGTTGAGCTGTGCCGACAGGTCGGCAGCTGCTTCCCAGGCGCTGAGGTGATCGCCGAGGTAGAGGCCGTGCAGCGCCGTACCCTTCATGACGAGCTTAAGGCAGGTAAGCGGCAACCTGGCCGTGACGAACTCGGCGGCGCGGTGGAGCACCCGCCTGACTGCGGTGTCCTTGACGCCGATGGTCGCGTAGCTCGTCGCTAAGGCGCCGGTCCAGTGTGAAGCGTCGATAATCTCGCGCCCCGAGATGCCGGGGAAGAGGTACTTGGCGCCGCCTGAGAAGCCGACTACCTCGTGCGGGAAGACCGGCCCGAGGATCATGAGCGCGTCGTAGTCAAAGATCGTCCGGTTGATGGTGATAACCGTCTCGCGCATGACTAAGCCGCCGGTCAACGCTTTCATCTCCTCAGCGGGGATGGTGCCGATCGGTATGAGGGTCTCCGGCAGCTCCCAGCGGTGGTTGAAGACCTCTGACTTGGGGTAGCGCGATGCCCGTTCTTCGCGGCTGGCGCCGACCAGCTTGGCGATGGCCGCCTCACCCATCGGCTGGTGGGTGCCGAGTGCAATCAGGTAATCGAGCCGCTTGACGTGAGGCTCCAGGTGCTCGTAAAGCAGGCGGAAGAAAAGGGCGATCGGCGCGGTGCGGGTGCCGTCGGGGATAATGACCAGCACGCGCCTGCCGGCTAGCTCCCGAACTTTAAGCGCTTGCAGGAGCTGAGCAATTTCCGCTTCACTGAGCGCCTTATCGCGATAGCCTTGTCCGATCATGGGATAAGCACCTTTCCGGGAGTATGACAGAACCTGACTGCGGTCATCGCGGTCGGATCACTAGCTCTTCGAGCACGGCGTGAGCCGGGAGGGTAAGGGCCAAGAGCACGCACGCGGCTACCTCCTCGGGCTTGAGCATGAGGGCTCGAGCCTCTCCTGAGGGGGGTACGGGGCGGAGGTCTAACAGCGGCGTGTCGATGTCGCCAGGGAAGATGGCGCAGGCCCGGATGCCGTTGCTACGCTCTTCGGCGTTGAGCGCCTGGGTCAGGCCGGCCAGGCCGAACTTGGAGGCCGCATAAGCGGGCCCAGCCTTGGCGCTAGCTAGCTTGCCGGCGTCCGACACCACGTTGACGATGGTGCCCTCGCCGCGCTGGCGCATGCCGGGCAGGAAAGCCTGAAGGCAGTAGAAGGCGCCGTTGAGGTTGGTCTCGATCAACCGGCGGTAGTCGTCGCCAGAGAGCGCCGCGAAGCTCCGTGCCGGGGTGTTGGTGCCGGCGGCGTTGACCAGCGCCGCGACTGCGCCCAAGCTGGCCAAGACGGTTTCGGCCATGGCGTTGACGGCGGACTCGTCACGAATGTCGCATGGCGCTACCAACCAAGCCTCAGCGGAGGTGCCGGAGAGGGCAGCAGTCTCGCGCAGCGCGGCCTCGCGCCGCCCTACGAGCGCCACGCGCCAACCCTGCCGTAACAGCGCCACGGCTACCGCGCGGCCTACGCCGCTGCCCGCCCCGGTGACCACGGCGGTCTCAGCCATAGCTCACCTCGAGCCAGCGCCGCTCACGCGTCGCTTGCAGGGCAGTATCCATGACGATCTGCACCTTAAGCCCGTCGGCAAAAGAGGGGCGGCAGGGGCGCTCTTCGACGATAGCCTGCACGAACTCGACCAACTGATCGTAGCGGAAACTGCGCGGGTCTCCGTCAGGGTCGCGGGGCGAGCCGGGCCAGACACGCAGCGCCTCCGGCACGGGCAGGGTCCGCAGCCCATGCTCGCGGGTCGCTAACAGCAGTTCAAGCGGTTGCGTAAGCTGGTAGATGATGGAGCCCTCGCTCCCGTTGACCTCCACGTAGTCCTGGCTGCGCAGCCCCTCGCCGTGCCCGGTGGCTAGTTTAGAGCTCTCCAGCACGCCGCTGGCGCCGCTCTCAAAGTCGGCCAGCAGTGCCACCCAGTCCTCGACGTCGGCAGGTTGGCCGTCGCGGCGGTCGAGATAGCGGCGCAACTGCGCTGCTAGGCTGGCGATGGGGCCGACTAACAGGTGGGCGTAGTCGATGCGGTGCGAGAGCATGTCGCCTAGCTCGCCGGTGCCCGCTAAGGCGGCGACCTGGCGCCAGCCGACTGCCCGGCTCCCCCAGTCTTGCAAGCGGCAGCTACGGAAGTGATACGGCTGCCCCAACGCCCCCTCGGCTACTAACTGCGCAGCGTAGCGCATGGCCGGCACAAAGCGGTAGGTAAAGGCGGTCATGTGCCGCACTCCGGCCTGCTCGGCGGCCTGAAGCAGGTGGGCCGCCTCATCGCGGTTCATGGCCAGGGGCTTTTCACAAAAGACGTGCTTACCGGCGGCGATGGCCGCTAAGGTGATGGGGGCGTGGGTGTGGTTAGGGGTGGCAATAATTACGGCGTCGCAGTCGGCGTCTAAGAGCGCATGGTAGTCGCTATAGGTAGCCCTCACGCCGGTCTGCTGCCGGGCGCGCTCGAGCACTGCCGGATCGCTGTCGCACAAGGCGGTTAAGCGCGCTCCCGCCAGCGCTAAGCCCGGCAGGTGATTGTGCAGCGCAACGGTGCCGCAGCCGACGAGGGCTACCTTGACAGGCGCCGCCATGCTATACCCCGCCAAAGGCCGAAAAGCCGCCATCTACCGGGATGACGATGCCGGTCACAAAACGCGCGGCGTCCGAGGCGAGATAGATCAGCGCGCCCAAGAGCTCGTCCGGCTCACCGAAGCGGCCCATCGGAGTGTGATCGATTATCTGCTGGCCGCGCACAGTAAGCGAGCCGTCCTCGTTTAGCAGCAGCGAGCGGTTCTGCTCGCCGACGAAAAACCCCGGCGCGATGGCATTCACCCGCAGTCCGGGGCCGTACTTATGGGCGAACTCGACCGCCAGCCAGCGGGTCAGGTTATCGATGGCGGCCTTGGCGGCGCTGTAGCCGACCACCCGGGTGATCGACTTTTGGGCGGCCATCGAAGAGATGTTGATGATGCTGCCCCGGCCTTGCTCGGCCATCACCGCGCCGAACACCTGGATGGGGAGGAGGGTGCCGAACAGGTTGAGGTCGATCACTTGCTTAAGCGCCGCTTGCTCCAGCTCAAACAGGTGCGCACCGGGGGGCACGATGGCGCCCGGCACATTGCCGCCGGCGGCGTTAACCAAGAGGTCGAGGCGGCCCCAGGTCGCCAACAGTTGCTGGCGGGCGGCCTCGAGCTGAGGGCGCTGGAGCACATCGGCAGGCAGCGCCAGAGCCTCACCACCAGCCGCGCGGATGCTGTCTGCTACCGCTGCGGCCTGCTCTACCCGGCGCCCCATCACAGCGACCTTGGCTCCGGCCTGGGCCAACCCTTGGGCCATCACCCCGCCCAGCACCCCGGTGCCACCGGTGACGAGGGCGACCTTGCCGGTGAGGTCGAACATGCCTGGCTTATTCACGCGCGCCTCCTCAGGACCGGGCTGTAAGCGGCGAGTGTACCAAGGGCAAAGAGCGCACCGATCCCCGGCAGCGCCCGCTGTAACGCGGCCACTGTCGCCTCCCAGGGGATACCCAGGAAGGTGCTGGCCAGGAGTTTCGCCAGCACGTAGCTAAGTGGTGCCAACATGAGGAGCCGGGGCGAGCGGCGAGCGGCGAGGGCTAGCAAGCTGACAAAGAGGGCGAGCTCGAGCGTGAGCATCCCAAGTAGCTCCGCTGCCGGGCGGCCGGTCAGGAGGTGGTTGAGGCTCGGGGCGGCCAGCGCGGGCACTAGCGCCCAGCGCCAGCCGAAGATGGCCAGCACCAGCAAGGGCGCGTAAAAGATGGGCAGCCACCTAGCGCCTGGCGGGACACCCCCGTGGACGGGCAAGAGGTGAAAGAGAAAGGGGAGGAGGACCGCCAAGCCGAGGGCAGCGGCGGTGATCGAGATGGCGCGGGCGGTGGTGCGGATCGTACTGGTGGTCATGAGTACCTCACAAGCGGTTGCAGGTGCTTGATGAAATGCTCGGCTAGCCCTTCGTAGTGGGCCTCTTCGTGCTCGTCAAGGAGGCGCAGCAGCTCGCCTTTGTAGTGGTCGAGGACCGAGCCAAACGTCACGTGCAGGATCTGCCGCGCATCGTTATCTTCAAGCAGCCCGGGCAGCATATAGTCGCTGAGCGCTGCCGGGTCGGGCACTTGGCTGAGCTGTGCCGAGATGTGGTAGCTGGCTCTGTCAACCTCGAAGCGCTCCCTGGCTAGTGCCAGGATCTCTCGGAAGAAGGCCGGAGCGTGCCTGGCCGTGACCCGGAGGGCCTCGAGATAGCTGGTGCCGGCGGTCTTGAGATGCAAGAGGCCGCCGGTGGCCTCGGCGATCAGCGGATAGACGCTAAACTTGTCCGAACCCGAATGCAGGCTAAGTTTGTAGGGGCCAAGGGTGCGCATCACCGCATTGTGAGCGGCGAGGTCGGCGCGCAGCGCCGACAGGTCGCCTAGGTAATCGACGCCCTTTTCAAAGCCGCCGATAAAGCGCGGTGCCAGGCTGATCCACCTGACGCCTAAGCGCGTCAGCTCCAAGGCGATATAGGCGTGCTCGAGCGGCGAGGTCGGTGTAGCAGTCTCATCGACCGAGACCTCGAGTTCAAAGGCTATCCCCTTGCTCAATAAGTGCCGGTAGAGCTTAGTCACGTGGGCCACCGCACGGCCGTACTTGGCGGCGGCGCGCCACAGCCCTTCGGGCTCGATGGTCAGCCGGCGGTCGTTAAGTCTCAGCACCTTGCCGCCGTAGCGCTGTTGTAAGTCGGCTGGCGACCCTGCCAGCTCATTCCAGGGGAGGGCGGCCACCTTCTCTTGTACGAGGGCGGCGCCGGCGCTGTGGGCTTCGTCATCGACGTACTGGCCGGGGTCGATAGTGTAAAAGCTAAAGCCCGCCGCTACGCAGCGGTCGATGTCTGCGGGTGTCTTGAGATGGTCGGCATCGGCGCCTAAGTTGGTGCGCCAACCGGCTTCAAAGGCCCCCCAGGTGGCGTCCGTCATGACATCGGTAGGGCTCCGCTTGGTGCGGGTCATCTCGCGGATCGACTGCTGCGCAAAGATCGGCGCAATGCCGTCACCGGCGCGCTCCATAGCCCGTACATGGCCAGGCGTGGCCAGCCCCAGGCGGTCGCCGAAGCCTGCCGAGATAGTAAGGCCCAGCGGCCTGGGTGTAAGCCAGGGCAGGGCGCGCCGCAGCGCGGCAGCGTTGCCGTCGCTTAGGGGACAGGTCTTGATAGTGCCGTCTTGGAAGGGTTCGGCCCGGCCCTCAAAGGCCTCCAGACGCTCAGCTAACGCCGAGACCAGCTGCAAGCGCTTGCCGTTTGGCGTTCGCGTCAGCCAGTAGGCGGCATCGTTATGAACCACCAGCGATTCATGATAAGCATCCTCGCCGAGGTGCATCGCTAAGGTGTCGAAATGGTTGGGCGAAGTCCTGCGGATACTCGCAGGATTGGGCGAAGTCCTGCGGATACTCGCAGGATTGGGCGAAGCCTTGTCCATGGCCGGTTACGGCTGATGCAGCCAGCGGTGCGCCGGGTCCTCGAAGACCACCAGCTGGCGCTGCTCGCCGGCTAGCACCCACAAGTAGTAAAGGCTATAGCCCGGCGCTGCCGCCACCGGGTGGTAGCCGCGCGAGATCAAGACCGCGTCGCCGTCGCGCACAGCATAGCCTTCGTCGAGGCTGCCGTCGGTAGCGTAGAGCCCTTGATAGCCGAAGCCCTGGCTGGGACTAAGGCGATAGTAATAGACCTCTTCCAGGTAGGGCTCGCCGTCCTCGCCGTCATGTTTGTGGGGGGGAAAGCTCGACCAGTGACCGGGCGGGTTGAAGGTTTCGCCCACGAGCAGGCGCTTGGCATAGGGATCGCTGACCAAAATGTCGTGGACTTCGCGAGCGTAAACGCCTTTACCGCGGGCGTTGACCACTACCTGCTCAGGGCTGATGAAGGCTACCTGGCCGCTCTCCTCGCAGGCGGTGGTGGCCACTAACAGCTCGCTCTGCCGGTCAGCCCGAACCGTCACTTTATCTCCTGGCGGCAGGTAGAGGGCGCTGGCACGCTTAACAAAAGGGCTCTCGCGCTCGGCCTGATAGCGTCGCCCGGCGGCCTCGAAGGTGACTGCGCCATCGAGCAACACTATCGCCGCCTCCTCGCCGTCAAAGGTGAGCGACTCGCTGCTGCCGGGCGCCAACACCAGCCGGATGAGATTCAGTTCGTTGGCTTCGCCTTCCCAACTGCTAATGAGAGTTTCGCGTCCGGGGCTTCTAGCGCTGCGTACATGCATAATGCTCCTTTAGGGCGCGCTCTGGCGCACGATCAGTTCGGGTTTGATGATGATGGTTTGCGGCTGACTCCGTCCTGCTAACATGTCGATCAGCATGGTGACGGCGCGCTCACCTAACTGGCGCTTGTCTGCCCGTAGGGTGGTGAGCGCGGGGCGGACTAGGCTGGCTAAGCGGATGTCGTCGCAACCGATGATGGCGAGATCATCGGGGACGTTGATGCCCAACTCGGCGCAGGCTTGCAGCGCCCCGACGGCGACCAGGTCGTTGTAACACACCAGCGCCTCGAGTCTGGGGTGGCGTTCTAAGAGCGCCTTGGCAGCACGGACGCCGCCGTCCTCATTGGGGAAACAAGGCTCAATTCGGCTGGTATCGACCTGTTGGCCGGTGGTCTCATGGGCATCGATGAAGCCGCGCAGGCGCTTGGCGGCGCTCTGCGACGCCGGCGGGCCGGCCAGCAAGCCGATCTTGCTGTGGCCTGAGGCCAGCAGGTGATGGACCGCCCGCATAGTGCCGTAGGTGTCGTCAATCTGGACGGTGCCGATAGCTTCGCTAGGAGCAGCGCGGTTGACCAGCACGGCGTTGCTATGGTGCTTAAGGAGCGGCAGCAAGCGGTCCATCGGGAGGCGAGCGCTACACAGGATCACACCATCGACGCGGTTATCTTCTAAGCGCTCAATGGCGGCGGTCTCGCGCTCTAAATCCTCGACGGTGTTGCTCAGCACGATAGTGTAGCCGGCTTGCCAGGCGGCCTCCTCGGCACCGCGCACGATCTCCGGGAAGAACGGGTTGGTGATGTCCGGAACTGTCAGCCCAATAGTGCGGGTGCGCCGGGTGGCTAGGCTCCGGGCGATGGCGCTGGGGCGGTAGTTGAGCTTCTCGATGGCGCGCATGACGCGCTTGCGGGTGTCGGCGCGCAGCTCGCCCTTGCCGTTTAGCACCCGCGAGACGGTCATGGTCGATACCCCTGCTTCTTTGGCGACATCTGAGATGGTCACTTTAGTCATGCCTGGTTGCCTCAATGCTGTTATCGCTAACGTGAGCGTTGATGATACTATAGCCCAGCCCTGCTGCCACGGTCAACGGCTCTCCTCAGGCTCTCGTTTTCATCATTCAGGCCGGCTTGACAGCCCCAACAGCCCATGCTACCATGCTCGTGAAACGCTTTTCGGCGCGACACTTGTTATCGCTAACGTATGCGCTCACGACAACCAACGGGCGGTTCAAGAAGACTCCGTTGGCTATACTAGGAGGAGTTTATGAAGCGTTTGGTTGTAGGTTTACTACTAGCCGGTCTGCTGGCAGGCGGTGCCTGGGCGCAGACCATCACCTTGCGAGCGGCGGACAATCAGCCGCCCGACTACCCGACGGTGCAAGGGCTTAAGTTCATGGCCGAGTACCTGCGTGCGGCTACTAATGGCCGCATCACCATGGAGGTGTTCCCTGGTGGCCAGCTCGGTGATGAGCGGAGCACCATCGAACAGGTTCAGCTTGGGGTTTTGGATATCGTTCGCACCTCAACCACGCCGGTAGGCGAGTTTTACCCGCCCATGGGGGTCTATAGCCTACCCTTTATCTTTCGTGATGAAGCGCACTTTTGGCGAGTGGTGCAAGGCCCCATCGGCAGAGAGCTTCTCGATGGGCTTGGGCAGGTCGGGTTGCTCGGTTTGGCCTACTACGACTCGGGCAGCCGTAACTTCTACACCACCCAGCGCCCGATCCGCAGCGTCGAAGATCTGCGCGGCCTACGGATCCGCACTCAGCAGGCCCAAGTAGTGCTAGACATGATGGAGATCTTGGGCGCCGATGCGGTACCGATGGCTTTCGGTGAGGTCTATAGCGCCTTGCAGACCGGCGTAATTGACGGCGCCGAGAACAACTTCCCCTCGTATGGACCGTTTGGCGTGCGCCACTTCGAAGTGGCCCCGTACTTTACACTCAACGCGCACTCTCGCGTGCCCGAGATCGTCATGATCAGTAAGGCCACCTGGGATCGCCTTAGCGCCGAAGACCGGGCCCTAGTGCGCGAGGCCGCGTTGGCCAGTGTGCCGGTGCAAGCTGCATTATGGGACGCCTTGGTCGACCGGAGCCGGGCTGCTGTCATCGAGGCCGGTGTGGAGATCATCGAGGTTGATACCCAAGAGTTCCAGGATGCCATGGCGCCGCTCTATGAGAAGTACGCTCCGCAGTTTGGGGATCTGGTACAGCGAATTCTAGATACCCCCTAAAGGCTTATGAAACATGTTCCTGTGAACGCGGAGAGCTCGAGCTCTCCGCGTTCGTGGTTAGCTAGGCTCGAGCCCTATCTAACCACTACTGTGCGCGCCGTGACCGCAGCGCTGCTGTTAGGCATTGTGGTAGTGATTGCCTGGCAGGTCTTCTCGCGCTACATTCCTGGCATTCGTGTACCGCGCTGGACTGAAGAGATCAGTTTGATCATGATGGTCTGGCTGGCCATGCTGGGCAGCGCCTTGGCGGTGCGCGCCGGCGAGCACCTAGCGGTCGATGTGGTAGTGCGGCAGTTCCCGCCCGCCTTCCGGCGCCTCTTTGCGCGCGGTATCTGGCTGCTGGTAGCGGCTTTCGGCCTCTATCTGGCCTGGTACGGCTACGAGCTGGCCGTCCGCACCATGGTGCAGACCTTTGCCGCTACCAAGCTGCCGATCGGTTTGATGTACTTTAGCATTCCCTTGGGCGGCCTGTTGATTACCATTTATTCACTGCGCAACGCCTGGTTACAGCCGGAGTTCGATCATGGCATGGAGGTGCCGAGCCGTAGCTGGCTGCTGCGTGGCGCCTTGCTGTTAATGGCCGGGCTCTTGTTTGGGGGCGGGGTGCTCTTGTTCGGCTGGGATCAGCTCATCGGCCCGATCGGGATCCTGCTCGGCTCGCTGGCGGTGCTGATTATTCTGGGGGTGCCGATTGCGGTGGCGCTGGGGGTTGCCAGCCTGCTTACGGTATTTAGCCTGGGACTGCCACCGCTGATTGTGGCCCAGCGTATGGCTGCTGGTGTCAATTCTACCCCCCTCTTGGCCATCCCCTTCTTTATCCTAGCCGGTATGATCATGGCCGAAGGCGGGATAGCCCAGCGGCTGGTCGATTTTGCGCGGGTGCTGGTCGGCCCTGTTCGCGGCGGCCTGGCGATGGTCAACGTGGTGACTTCGATGCTATTTGGTGGCGTCTCGGGCTCGGCGGTCGCCGATGTGAGCGCTAATGGTTCGATACTGATCCCGATGATGAAGAGAAAGGGCTACGACACCGACTTCTCGGTCGGCATCACGGTGGCCAGCTCGGTCCAAGGGATCATCATCCCGCCCAGCCACAACGCGGTCATCTACAGCCTGGCGGCGGGTGGTGTCTCGATCGGAGCGCTATTTCTGGGCGGCTACCTCCCCGGCCTGATGGTCGGCCTCGGGCTGATGGTGGCCAGTTATGTGCTGGCCCTGCGGCGCGGCTACCCCTCGGATGAGCGTCCACCGCTGCGAGAGAGCCTCCGCATCAGCTTTGCTGCTATCCCAGCCCTGGCTGTGGGCTTCGTGATCGTGGGCGGAATCGCGCTAGGCTTCTTTACCGCTACTGAGGCCGCCTCGATCGGGGCCGTCATGGCTTTTTTTATCTCGATCCTAATCTACCGCGAGTTGCCCCTAACCAAGCTGTGGCAGGCTACCTTGCAGTCGGTGCGAACTATCTCAATCGTCATCTTCCTGATCGCTACGGCCAGCGCCTTTGCCTGGCTGATGGCCTTTTTGCGCATCCCTAGCGCCATGGCGGCAGGGCTGTTGTCGATTACCGATAACCCTATCCTGCTGCTATTGATCATTAATGTGATGCTGCTCTTGCTGGGGGCGATTATGGACATGGCGCCCTTAATTCTGATCCTGACGCCGGTCTTGCTGCCGATCGTCACCGCTGACCCCATTAATATGAGTCCGGTACACTTCGGCATCATGCTGCTGATGAACCTGGGGCTCGGCCTGACCACCCCGCCGGTGGGTACGGCGCTGTTTGTGGGCTGCGCGATTGGCAAGATCAGGATCGAGGAGGCTAGCCGCGCCATGCTAGCGCTGTGGCCGGTTATGCTCTTGGCGCTGTTGTTAGTGACCTACTTCCCCTGGTTCGTTACGGTCCTGCCCAGTTTGCTCGGGGTGCCACGGTGAGGATGCCCTGTCCCGGGTAAGCGCTTAGCATCAGGTAGGCCAGAGGAGATTGGCAATGACAACAACATCGGGTAGCAAACTCAAACACGCCATCATCGGAGTCGGGGCTGGGGTATTCAACATGCACCGCCCTGCCCTGGAGCTAGAGGCGGTCAAGGTGGTCGGCGTAGCGGACATCAACGCCGAAGCTGGTCACCAGCGCGCCAATGAGCTTGGTTGCGCCTTTTATACCGATCACCGGGCGATGCTTTCGGAGACGAAGCCTGACATTGCCGTGATCCTTACGCCGCACCCGTCTCATGCGGCCATAGCGATCGACTGCTTGCAGGCGGGTGCCCACGTGCTGGTTGAAAAGCCGATGGCGGTTCAGGCTGCCGAGGCCGACGCTATGGTCGAGGCGGCAGCTACTGCCGGGCGCCTGCTGGCGGTCAACTTCCAGCACCGGAACCGCGCGGATGTGCGCACGGCTCGCAAGCTCATTCAGCAAGGCGCACTCGGCCAGCTTCAGCATGTCGCTATGACGGCGGCCTGGCCGCGGACGGCGCGCTACTTCAAGGTCGTCCCCTGGCGCGGCACCTGGGTGGGCGAGGGGGGCGGGGTGCTGAAGAACCAGGCACCACATCAGCTGGATATACTCTGCCACCTGTTCGATCTGCCCGCGCGTGTGCTGGCCTGGACGCGCACGAAGCTTCATGATATTGAGGCCGAAGATACCGTGCAGGCCATGATGGAGTGGCCGAGTGGGATGTTGGGCTCGTTCCATGTCAGCACCGCCGAGGTCGGTTGCGCGGAGCGGCTGGAGATCGTCGGGACGGGCGGCTCGCTGCAATTTGCTAAAGACGGAGCGCTGACCTATGAGCGGCTTAAGACCGACTTCCGCACCTTTAGGGCCGAGAGCGACAACCCCTTTGGTCAGCCCGCTAAGCACGCCGAGGCGGTCGAGTTGGAAGCGGGTTCAGGTGACCATGTCGCGATTTATCAGAATCTCCATGAGGCGATTTTAAGTGGTGTGCCCCTTACCTGCGACGGGGTTGAAGGGCGTAAGTCGCTCGAGCTTGCCAACGCCATGATCCTCTCGAGCTATACCGGCAGCGAGATAGGGCTACCGCTGGACCGGCAAAGATACGCGACCCTGTTAGAGGGCTTGAAGGCCGAAGGAAAGTGAAAAGTGATGAGGGCTGAGTTTTCAGGGGAGGGGAATTGCCCATGTAGCAAGCTTCCCCACAAAAGATGAAAAGGCCATCAGCCTCTCAGCTCTTTCAAGCTGACATGATAGCCTAAGGCGCTGTCCTGAGCGTAGTGAAGGAGGCTTAAGGATTCTGCCCCTACTGAATTCTGACTACTTGAATTCTGACTACTGATTTACATGGGAGGGGTTATGGAGCTAGGACTTTGCGCTCCCGTAGACCAGGCACGTGAGGCCCGCGAGGCCGGCTTTGACTATCTGGAGTGCCGCTGGCGCGACTTTGCTGCCGAAGCGCCGGCCAGCGTGCAGTTTTTGCGCGGCATGCTCACCTGATGACTGGGGGTGCTCTCACTGATGGCTAAAGAGACCGTAGGCTTTGCCATCTTAGGCGCCGGGATGGTAGCCGATTATCACTACCAGGCGATCAAGGCCAACGCCGAAGCCGGGGCGAGACTGGTCGCTGTCGGCCATCACGAACCGCAGCGCTTTGAGGAGATCGGTCACCGCTTTGGCGTGCCTTGCCTGAGCCAAGACGAACTGCTGGCCAAGCCCGAGGTTGATGTGGTATGCATCTGCACGCCGAACAGCCAACACGCCGCGCAAGCCCTGGCCGCCATCCGGGCAGGCAAACACGTCCTGGTCGAAAAGCCGATGGCGCTGAGCCTGACGGAGGCCGACGCCATGATTCAAGCCAGCCAGGAGACCGGCGTCAAGCTAGGCGTAGTGTTGCAACGCCGCACCGAACCGCTGTTCAAGGCGGTCTATGACGCCATTGCCACCGGCGATCTGGGCGAGTTGACGCTTGGCGTTATCACCATCCCCTATTACCGCTCGCAGAGCTACTACCAGCAGGCTGCCTGGCGGAGCGCCTGGGGCAGCGGCGTGTTAATGAGCCAAGGGATTCACCTGCTCGATCTGCTGGTCTGGTACATGGGTGACCCCGTAGAAGCACATGCTTTTGGGGCTACCCTGCACCGGCAGCTCGGCGTTGAAGATACCCTGGCCGCCTCACTCAAGTTTGCTAACGGCTCGCTGGCCACGATCATCGCCACAACCACGGCGGCGCCCGGCTTTCCGCACCGGCTCGAGCTCTACGGCACCGGCGGCGGTATCCAGCTGGAAGGGGAGGGTGCGATAGCTTGGCAGCTTGCCGACCCGACCCAGGCGCGCATCACCCCGCCGGCGCTTAGCAAAGCGGCCGACGCAGGGGCCGGCGGCGACCCGCGGGGCATCAGCCCGACCGGCCATATCAATATCGTACGGGACTTTATCGCGGCGCTGCACGAAGGGCGCCGACCAGCAGTCGACGGCGCCGAAGGCCGGCGCAGCTTAGCCGCGGTGCTGGCGGTCTATCGGGCCGCCGGACTAGTGGCGTAACGCGATTATCAAGGAGGTGTGAAGGTGGCTAGTAAAGACGGCATGATGTACGCCCCCCAAGGCAAACCGAGTCCGGTGGTTAAGCCCGGCGAGTTCCCCTTTGCTGCGGTAGCGCTCGAGCATGGGCATATCTATGGCCAGTGCCACGGCCTGGTCGAAGCCGGCGGCGAACTGCGTTACGTCTACGACCCCGACCCGGCTAAAGTCGAGCGCTTTTTGGGAGTGTTCCCGGGCGTCAAGGTGGCAAGCAGTCTTGAAGCGATTCTGGACGACCCCGCAATCAAGCTCATCGCTGCGGCGGCCATCCCTTCGGAGCGCGGACCTTTGGGCTTGCGCGTGATGGACGCGGGCAAGGACTACTTCACCGATAAGGCGCCCTTTACTTCGCTTGAGCAACTTGCCGCCGCCCGCCTTAAGGTCCAGGAGACGGGCCGCAAATATCTGGTCTACTACTCCGAACGCCTCCACGTCGAGTGCGCCGTCTTTGCGGGCGACCTGGTCAAAGAGGGCGTGATTGGCCGGGTGATTCAGGTACTCGGCCTCGGCCCGCACCGGCTGAACGCCCCTGCGCGCCCCGGCTGGTTCTTCAAAAAGGCCCAGTATGGTGGCATCCTGTGCGATATCGGCAGCCACCAGATCGAACAGTTCCTCTACTATAGCGGCGCTCAGGACGCTACGGTAAGCATGGCGGCGGTCGCTAACTACCATCATCCTGCGTACCCCGAACTGGAAGACTTCGGCGAGGCGAGCTTGGTCGGTGATAACGGCGCCTCCGGCTACTTCCGGGTGGACTGGTTCACGCCGGACGGCCTCTCTACCTGGGGCGATGGGCGCATGATCATTCTAGGCACCGCCGGCTATATCGAACTGCGCAAATACGTCGACGTCGGGCGCGAACAGACGGGCAACCACCTCTACCTAGTGACGCAAGAGGGCGAGCAGCACCTGGACCTCAACGGCAAAGTCGGCTATCCCTTTTTCGGTGAGCTGATCCTGGACTGCTTGCACCGCAGCGAGCAGGCCATGACCCAGGAGCATGCTTTCAAGGCTGCCGAACTCTGCCTGAAAGCGCAAGAACAGGCTGTGCGCTTGGCGTGAGAGACCTGCCGCTGAGTCCTGCACCGCCAGCGCTTAAAACCCCGCGCTAAGGAGTTGACATGCCAGTCCGAGGCTCCAGGAGCCGCTACTTCACACCCATCACCGAGCAGCTCGAAATCGCCGGCAGCCTGCACCGCCTAGCAGCCGAGCTGCCCCTGGTCTGCCCGCACACTCACGTCGATCCCCTGGTGTTCGCTGACGCTGACTACCGTTTCGGCAGCCCCAGCGAACTGCTCATTATCCCCGACCATTACGTACTTCGCATGCTCTACTCGCAAGGCGTACCCCTCGAGGCGCTGGGCGTGCCCCGCCTTGACGGCGGCCCGGTCGAGTCGGATCACCGCCGTATCTGGCAGACCTTGGCTGAGCACTACCATCTGTTCCGAGGCACCCCCACCGGACTCTGGCTGCGCGAGATCTTCGAGGCTATCTTTGGCATTACCCGCAAACTCACCCCCGCAACTGCCCAGGAGATCTACGACCAGATTGACGAAAGCCTTCGCCGGCCCGAGTTCACGCCGCGGCAGCTCTACCAGCGGTTCAAGGTGGAAGTCCTCTGCACCACCGACCCGGCCACCTCAACTCTGGAACACCACCAGGCTATCCGCAATGCGGGTTGGCCAGGCCGTATTCTGCCCACCTTCCGGCCCGACAGCGTTGTCAATCTGGAGACGCCGAACTTCGCCGGCGAAATCCGAAAACTCTCTGCTGCTGCCGGCATTGAAGTAACCGATTACTGGAGCTACATCCGAGCCCTGGAGCAGCGCCGGGCCTTCTTCAAGGCCCTGGGCGCCACCGCCACCGACCACGCCGTGCTGCTCCCGTATACCAACCGCCTCGCCGACCGTGAGGCGGAGGGGATCTTCGGGCGCGCCCTGGCCGGCAAGGCCAGCAGCGACGACGCCGCGCGCTTCTCCGGGCACATGCTGATGGAACTCGCTAGGATGAGCACCGAGGACGGTCTGGTCATGCAGCTCCACGCCGGATCCTACCGGAATCACAACACCAGTCTCTACCAGCGGTTCGGGGCGGACATAGGCGCGGACGTCCCCATCCCCATAGAGTTCACGCGGAATCTGCAACCGCTCCTCAGCACCTACGGCGATGCACCCAACTTCACGCTCATCATCTATACCCTTGATGAATCCGCGTACTCTCGTGAACTAGCGCCGCTAGCCGGACATTACCCGGCGGTGAAGCTTGGTGCGCCCTGGTGGTTCTTCGATAGCTGGAACGGCATGCGGCGCTTCAAGGACCGCGTCATGGAGACCGCCGGGCTCTACAACACCGTCGGCTTCAACGACGACACCCGCGCCTTTCTGTCGATCCCGGTGCGTCACGACCTAGCGCGCCGCTCAGACGCCGATTGGCTTGCCGGGCTGGTCATCCGCGAGGTTATCGATCTGGAGGATGCCCGTGAGATGATGCGGGCCTTAGCCTACGAGCTGCCCAAACGCGCCTACAAGCTCGACACCTGAGGTGGATACTCCTGGAGGCGCAGTACGGCATGCTCCGCTTCGCGCCCGTCGGCCCGGAAACCGTGACCGCTTCGGAAAGGAATGAGCTATGAACGAGGGTCCTGCCCGGCCCCAACTCCGTATCAGCGACATCACTGCTACCACCGTCACCGTACCCTTGGAGGCGCCGCTGCGGCACGCGCACGGCGCGCACTGGGGACGGTTTGTGCGCACTGTCGTGGAGGTTCATACCGACGAAGGCATCGTCGGCCTAGGCGAACTGGGAGGCGGTGGTGAGGCCACCGAGACCGCCCTCATGGGGCTCAAGCCTTACCTGATCGGCCATGACCCGTTTGAGCTGGAGCAGCTGCGCTGGAAGCTCCTCAACCCCACCGCCTCGCTCTACAACAACCGCATGCAGCTGCACGCTGCACTGGAGTTCGCCTGCCTCGACATCATGGGGAAAGCGACCGGGCTGCGCGCCTGCGACTTTCTGGGGGGCGCCTTACGAGCTGAGGTGCCCTTCGCGAGCTACCTGTTCTTCCGCCACCTTAATCCGGACACGGGCGTAGGAGGGGAGGAGACCCCCGAAGAGATGGTCGCTCAGGCCCGTCACCTAGCACAACACTACGGCTTCACCTCACACAAGCTGAAAGCCGGGGTGTTCGAGCCGGCGCACGAAATCCGCGTACTTCACGCCCTAGCCGAGGCGTTCCCAGAGCATACGCTGCGCATTGACCCAAACGCTGTCTGGTCGGTCGAGGAGGCGCTGGTGATCGAGCGGCAGGTTCGTCACCTGAGGCTCGATTACTTTGAGGATCCCACCTGGGGCCTGGAAGGGATGAGGCGCGTCAGAGAAAAGAGCGCTCTGCCTACGGCCACCAACACCGTGGTCGTCAACTTTGAACAGCTCGCTGCGTGCATCCGCACCAACGCGGTAGATGTCATCCTGCTGGACACCACCTTCTGGGGGGGGCTGCGCCAGGCCCATAAGGCTGGGCAGGTGCTGGAGACCTTTCAGTGGGGGGTCAGCGTACACTCTTCCGGCGAACTCGGCATTCAGCTCGCCACTATGCTGCACCTCGGTGCCGCCCTGCCGAACCTGCGCTTTTCCGCCGATGCGCACTACCATCACCTGACTGACGACATCATCGCAGGCGGCAAGCTGGCGTACCGCGACGGCAAGATCAAGCTGCCCCAGGGTCCCGGACTGGGAGTAACGTTAGATCGCGACAAGCTTCAGGAGTATGCGGCGCTCTATCAGGAGCTGGGCAACTACCGGTACGATCGCGATCCGGGGCGACCCGACTGGTACTCCGTGCTGCCCAATCACGCCTATGCCAAACGGCGGAAGTAAGGATCCCGAATCATGGCCAGCAGGTCTGTTGCTAGTGATGTGACCACGGCATAGTCAGGGTTCTCCCAGTCGAGATCGGTCAAGCTCCCGCCGACCCCGGCACCCAGGGCACCGGCCCTCATAAACGCCTCCAGGTTGCCTCGGCCAATGCCGCCCACCACGAACACCTCCAGCTCGGGATAAGGTCCGAAGAGCGCCTTGAGATAGGCCGGTCCCAGAGGGGCAGCCGGAAAGAGTTTGATGAACCGGCAGCCCTGCTCTATCCCCTGTGCAATCTCGGTGGGAGTCATAGCTCCGCATACCACCGGCACGCCACTCTGTAAGGCCAAGGCGTTGACCGCCGGCACCGCGTGAGGGGTTACGACGAACTCAGCCCCGGCCTCCAACGCCGCCTCCAAGCGCCCCTGCTTAGTCACCGTTCCTGCTCCCACGCAAACGCTATCCGGCAGTGCCCGTCGCAACAGGACTAGCTTTCGGGCGGCGTCATGATCGGTGAAGGTTACCTCGATATTGGTTACGCCTCCTTCGGCTAGCGCCACTCCCAGCGGCGCGATGCAACGCTCGGGCACGCCCCGCAGGATCGCGATCAGCGGTCTTGCTCGGAGGCTAGTAACGATTCGATCGGTAGTTTTCATGGCTTGATAACCCCGCCTCGCCTCCGGATGAGTAAAGGTGCGCCTCGGCTATGCGAACGGCACCGACCACGGCTGCCGTCTCGCTCTGCTCCTGGCTTACGGTACACACCTGCCAGCCACCTTGCCCTCTCAGATGTTGTTCAAGAATAGCGGGGAAGGCTCCGGACCCGTAAACGACCAGGGGAGTAGCCGGGTCTAGCTCGCGCTCAATTAGCGATAGGTCCAGCCCGGCCAGGACGCCGAGCAGGAAGCTCGTCACCGCCTCACGCGAATATCCGGCGATAACCTCACCCACGCGCACCAGGAAGAGCGCACGACCCAAGCCGAGCGCGGCGCCGGCACGAATGCCGGCCTCAACTGCCGACAGCTCGAGCGCCAGGCCGTCAAGCGGAACCAGGCTGCCGGCCAGGATGGTGTGCTGACTGATGGCCGCCAGCAGCTCGCCGGTGATTGCGGTGCTCGAGCGCACGATACATCCCGCCTCATCAATCACGATGAGCTTGTGGTGCGAGCCGCAGTGAAAGAAAGCCAGCGGGGGCGCTAGCGGTAGCTGAGCCAGCAGGCCGAAGCACTCCACCTCCTCGCCCCGCATCACGTCATAAGCTGCCAACTCCTCCCAACCGCTCCCTGGGCCGAGCGTCTTTATGCCGGGGATGAAGTAGATAGGGAGGTCGGTGATGTCAGGAAAGTCGCGCCGCACTACTCGCCGGCTGAGGTCGGCTGCGGAGACGGGGGCGATGGCGTGGGGAACCTCACATAAGCCCACGTTCGAGGTGATCATCCCCGAGCAGATAACGGCTTTGAGCGGTCCAGGATAGCGACGCCGCATCGCTGCGATGCAGCGTGTCAGCGCGGCTCTAATGGGCGCGTTGCTGCCACCAATGGCGACATCCTTAGCGCCTGCTAGCTCCTCAAGCACCCCCTTTACCTGACCGCCCGACCACCAGCGAACCCGGGTGCGGGTGGTGCCGGAGTCGACAATTAGGTAGTTCGGCATGGTGCGCTAGACTTTTGGCCCGCGGGGTTCGATAGCAAACTCACGATGTCCCCACTGCTCAGCAGCGGTAGAGGTGCCATCCGCTACTGCTAGTAGCAGCTCAAAGATGCGCCGTCCGACTTCGCTTAGAGGTTCCCCCGCGATGACTGTGCCGGCGTTTAGGTCCATGTCGTCTTTCTAGCCTTTTACCGCTCCACCCGTCAGGCCGGATACCACATAGCGCTGGAGGAGGTAGTAGACCAAGGCTGGTGGCAGAATGCTGATCAAGGCCGCCGCCATAATCTGCCCCCAATTAACCAGGTCGCCGATGACCATGCTAACCATCGCCATCGGCACGGTGAACAGGGCATCGTTATCCAAGATGATAAAGGCCAGGATATAATCCTGCCAGGACAGGGTAAAGGCAAAGGTGGCGGCGGCGATTACGCCGGGCAAGGAGATAGGTAGCACCACTCGGACCAGCGATTGAAATCGCGTGCAGCCATCGACTAGCGCTGCCTCCTCGATATCTTTGGGAAACGACATGAAGTAAGAGCGCAAAAACCAGGTGCAGTAGGGCACGGTTATCATGCTTTGGAACAGGATGAGCCCATGCAAGGTGTTCCTAAGCTCCCACTCGGTAGCCAGTATCCGCAAGGCGATCATAATGACAAACGGAGGGAAGACATAGGCGAACAGGATGAAGGTGGACAGCGCACCCTTGCCTCGAAACTGCATCAGGGCGATGGCATAGGCCGCCAAGACGCCTACCGTGACGCTCAGCAAGGTGTTTCCAAGCGCCACCACAGCGCTGTTTCTTAACGGGACGAGGAACGAATGACCTTCAAGCCTGCCTCCCCAGGCCCCGGTAAAGAGCGAGAAGATATTCTCTAGCGTAAAGGGCGACGGGTATAAGGGCCTGGCGAAGAGCAGGTCGCGGGTCGGTACAAACATGACCACCACGGCCCAATAAAGCGGCAGGGCGATCAGCGCCCCAACTATCAGCAAGACCACAGTCCGCAGAGCGATATCTCCACCCTTCATTTTCATTTACGCCTCCCTCTTAGTAAAGCGGGCTAGCAGGGCTACCCACAACAGGATGAGGGGGAGGGTTAAGACGGCCATGGCTGCTCCCTTGCCGAACTCGAACCGGGTAATACCGGTTTCATAGATCAGTATCGGCAGCACCCGCGAGGCCTCCCCTGGTCCGCCACCGGTCATGACAAACAGGAGCTCAAAAAGCCCAAAAGTCCACAACGTTGACAAGGTGCAAACGATCAAGATGATGTTGCGCAGGCCCGGCAGCGTGATATGCCGGAACTGCTGCCAGCGGCTTGCGCCATCGACCTGAGCGGCTTCATATAGCTCCTTGGGAATAGCCTGGAGCCCGGCCAGCAGGCTGACCATGAAAAAGGGGAACCCTTTCCAGGTGTTGGCCAGGATCCCGGACAGCAGCGCCAGATCGGTACCGAGCCAGAACACCGGATTGAACCCGGCCTCTATGAGCATGGTGTTCAATCCGCCACGATAGCGGAGCAGCCACAGGAACAAGATCGCCACGGTGAACCACGGTATCGCCCAGGGTAGGAAGAAATATGCCCTAACGAGGTTTCTGCCTCGAAAATTGCTATTGAGGATTAACGCCAGGATCAGCCCGATAACCAGCTTGAGAAACACCGCTGCCGCCGTAAAGAGTAGGCTTCGCCCGAGACTAGCCAGGAACCGCCCTTCTGACAACACGGCGAGATAGTTTTGCAGTCCAAACCCCGCAATCGGGCGGCCCAGGAGCTTATCGGCAAAGCTCATGTAGAACGTGTATAAGAGCGGAAAGACCAAGACCAAGCCGACGATCACTACCGCAGGCGCCACATACAGATACGGCTCTAATTTTTTCATTGACACTCTGCCTTTAAAAATAAGGGGGCGGCAACCCGCCCCCTATTTACTACTCTGCCCACCTAGCCAGGATCGAGTTCATCCAGGCCGCCATTTCGGCCGCCATGGCTCTGGAATCCACATCTTCCAGCACCAGTCTGGATAGGAACCGCGGAATCTCCCCAGCGCCCCAGATGGCCTCCCAGGCCGGATGAGCTTGGCCATAGGGGAACGGTATGGTATTGCACCACATATAGAACTCACCGCGTCTAATGGGTTCTACCAGATCGTGCAGCGCGTGCTTATACACGCCCACCCGATCCCGAATCATCTGGGAGACGATATCGCCCTGGCTCTTGAAGAGCGGCAGACCGTACATCCCGGCATTATCCGAGATCTCGATCCTTAGCCGCTCGGCATCGGACAGGATGTGGTAGAGCAGATCCTGGGCCAAGGCTTCGCGCTCGGGCGTCGACCGGAATACCATAACCGACTCTTTGGCCTCAATCACCGGGGGGATGTTGATAACACCGGTGACCGGCAGCAGGGGGTGGTTCTGCGCTATCATCGTAGCCAAGACGGTGGTCGGGTTGTGGATGGCAAAAGCCCGGCCCTCCATGAAGGCGATGTTGTTATCGATGTCGCCCCAAGCGACGCTATCCCGCGGGATAAGCCCATCTCGCCACCACTGCTTAAGGTCGTCAAACAGCCGCCAGGTCGGTTCGGTGTTAAAGATGTCCGCACCGGTAGGGGATATCTCGGTAACGAAGCCACCGCCATAGAGGGCGACGAAGTAATAGAGCATGGTGGGGGTGTCCATGCCGACGCCGAGCGTGATCGGCAGCCCATAGACATGTGGCGGATTGTGTACCGCTTTGGCCGCCTCTAGCAGCCACTCCCAAGTGGGATGCTCGGGTATCTGAATGCCGGCCTGCTCGAGCAGATCGGTGCGGATGTGCCAATAGAACGGCTCCATCAGGATGGGCAGGCCGAAGATGCGGTTCTCACCGGTCTCCGGATCGGGCAGGTACATAGCCGTGAGCGCTGCCGGCCAGAAGTTATCGCGGCCAAGTCGCTCGACGACGTCGTCGACGGGTGCCAGCAGGCCGGCGGCATGAGCCAGAGCATCGCCGAACTCCGCTACCAGGGCGAGATCGGGGGTGACACGGGTCTCAATAGCGTGAAGCAGTTGTTCGTTGAAAACCCTATCCGGCAGCGTAACCAGGTTCACTTCGGTGCCGGTCTCTGCCGCCCACTCGCGAACCATGGCGGAGAGCGCCTCGTTAAAAGTCGGGGAGAAGGTTATGTTCTGCCATATTTCCAGCGGTCGCGCCAAACCCCAAGACCCCAAGGTAAGACCTATAAGCGCTAAGACTAACAGACGTTTCATGCCTCTCATGCCTCCTCATTTCTCCCTGTTTCCTCAGGGCTGCTGTTGGCTCGTTGCTTTATCCCTGTGCTTAAAGATCGCGTCAGTAACACCCCCTTTCAGCGCCAACAGCCCCCAGCGCACCCCCTTGATCATTAACTGGGTAAACGACAGACCGGTTCTCAGACCCGGCATCAAGGGCTACTTCCCTGGCGGCGCCACTCATAGCTTCACCCCTGCGTATCCCAACGCCCGTGAGATCTCCGCTGCTGTTGTGGTAACTGCGTCGCCCAGCCGCTCGAGCTCCCCCTGCTCGTCGAACTCCCGCCCTAGTCCGGTCAGGCTGATCGCCCCCATAACTTCGCCGCCGTTGCCCCTGATTAGCGCGGCGACGCACTTGATCCCTTCCTCATGCTCTCCATTGTCGATGGCATAGCCGCGCACGGCGGTTGCCGTTAGCTCCTCCAGTAGCTGCAAAGGGTCGGTAATGGTAGTAGCGGTCTTGCGCACTGGAGGGAATCGGCGCAGCAGGGAGACCACCTGATCGGTCGGCAGCCCACTCAATAGCGCTTTGCCTACCCCGGTGCAGTAGGCCGGGGCGCGCCCGCCGATGCGCGACATGATCGGGAGGCTCCGCTGGGTCTCGACCTTATCCAGGTAGACTACTTCAGGGCCGTCCAGCACGCATAGGTGAAC
>JAGXSJ010000096.1 GCA_018333895.1 Truepera sp. | reverse complement strand
GAACTGGTTGATCGCGAGCTGCTCCCAAACAGGGTTAGCCACAAACCAGATGTCAAAGCGGCCCGGCGCACGCGCGGTGAGCTGCGGCGACAGCGCCTGGTCAAAGGTCAGCGCCACGCTCGAGGTGGCGTCGATGCCGCCTCCCATAATGGCGATGAACAGGGCGGTGGTGTCAGTAATGAACCGATAAGTCACTCGCTGTACGTAGTTCTGCTGGTTCTCGGGGTGGAGGTGGAAGTGCGGGTTGCGCACCATCTCGATCGAGCTACCCGGTGCCCAACGGGTCGGCACAAAGGCCCCCGAATAGACCATGCGGCGCTGATTGATCGCTTCCGCTGAGGAGAAACGGGCAAAGAAGGCGCGGAAGATCTCGGTCTTGCGCACAGGATCAGGGGTGGCATCAGCCGTGGCTCGTGCTTCTTCCCAAGCGGTGCGCATCACGTGAGCGGGCAGGGTACCCGCCGGTGAATCGAGCAGATCCGAGCTCTGTGCCGGTTCCATGATCACCGTGAAGTTGCGCGCGTCATGGAACTCTATGCTCAGGCGCCGGTAGAAGTCTGGTGACGCCACCGGCATGTCGGGATGGGTGCCGGTCTCGTACCACAACCGTACGTCCTCGGTAGTGATCGGCACACCGTCCGACCAGCGGATATCGTCGCGCAGGGTCAGGTCTATCTCCAGTCGCTGCTGTCCGTCAGCAACCTCAAAGAAGCGTAGGCGCCCGTTCTCTACGGTGGCCACTTCGGTAACGAGGTTGGGCTGGAGCTGGCCGTTAATATCCATCCGGTAAAGGCCGCTCACCAGATAGAGCTCAATCTCTGAAGCGATGGCGGCAGTAGCCACCACGCCATGGGGATCGCCACCAATAACGGGGGGCTCCTGCGAGGTGCCGATCACCAGGCTGTTATCAGCCGGACCCGCTAAAGCCAATCCTAGTAGGGCTAATGTCACCATTACCAATGCCAGTCTTGCCATAGTTGCCTCCCTAGCTGCTGTGTAGCCATCGGCGGCTACTTGCCTCTGTTACTTATCTCTATCTCCCAGATAGACAGGGTGATCCAATCGATCTCCTGCCGACGACTCAAGTACCTCACCTCCTTCACTTGCTACCTTAACGAGCTATGGCTATGCCCAAACAACCAAAGGCGACTACGCCAAAGCTACATTATGGCCCCATAATACCAGATTGGGCGGCCAAAGGATCATGCTGCGAAACAGCTCAAGCTCTAGGCACCACTGCCAGCGCCAGTGCCAACAGCCCCCAGGCCGTACCAACCCAGATGGTCAGGCGGTGCAACCCTCCGGCAGTACCACGCATTCCTGCGAAGTCTTGTCCGGAAGCGCCGAAGGCATCACCCAGGCCGCCCCGCTTCGGCTCTTGCAGCAAGATAAGCCAGGGGAGTAGCAAGGAGACCATCACAAACAATGTCAGAACGACCCAAAACAGTATATACACAGCTAGCCTTTCCAGTCGCACTGCTGGCGCGACACAGTCACTTAATGTGGTGCCGAGAGCGGGACTCGAACCCGCACACCCTTACGGGCGGTAGATTTTGAGTCTACTGCGTCTACCGATTCCGCCATCTCGGCACAGCAACACATTATAACCATAACAATCGGCGCTACAGCGGTCAACTCGGTACTTGCTCGCGCTTGGCGAGGTCTTTAGCCGGACCAAGGACCATGTTCATGTCCATCCCGGCAATGTTCGGAGCTGCTTCGACCACCGCTAATTCCGACACGTCTCGCGCAACCCGATCGAGAATGTCGCGACCAAGTTCGGGATGAGTGCGCTCACGGCCACGGAACATGATGGTGATCTTGACCTTGTGTCCAGCTTTGAGGAAGCGGCGCACATGGTTCACCTTGGTTTCGTAGTCGTGATCGTCGATCTTAACGCGGAACTTGATGGCCTTCATCTCCTGCTGCCGCGTGCGCTTGCGAGCCTCCTTCTCTTGTTGCTGAAGCTCGTAGCGATACTTGCCATAGTCCAGCATTTTAGCCACTGGGGGTTGGGCAGTCTCCCCTACCAAGACGAGGTCAAGCTCGTCCTCACGGGCCATCCTGAGGGCCTCGCGGGTCTCTACGATGCCGCGCTGGTCTCCCTCTGGACCGATCAAGCGAACGTGGCGCACGCGAATCTGTTCGTTTATTTTCAGCTCCCTAGCGATTATTTCACCTCCAACGAGTTGGCGCCAACAAGCAGACGCACGGCGCAAGTCTAGCAAATCGCCGGTGCCGCTTCAATGGTAGCGCGGCGCTTGGTGCGCTATGCTGACTCATGGCTGTCATTGATAACGCTCACCGCAGCCGGAATCGCCCGGTTCATGCTCTAGCCCTGTCTCTCGGCTACTCACCCTGTCCTAACGATTGCTTCATCTTTTACGCGCTAGCTCACCGGCGGGTCGCCACAGCGCCGACAGTGAAGGTCCACCTTGACGACGTGGAGGCGCTCAACCAGCTGGCTTTGCAGGGCGTGCTAGATGCCAGTAAACTCAGCTATCACGCCGCCTTCTTGGTCAGCGAGGAGTACGTCATGTTGCGCAGCGGTGGCGCGCTAGGGCAAGGGGTGGGGCCGCTGATCGTTAGCCGGGTGCCGCTAAGGTCGTTGGCCGGGCGCCGGATCGCCGTTCCCGGCAGGCTTACCACGGCTAATCTGCTGCTGCAGCTGTCGCAGCCCGACACGGTGCCCATCACCATGCGCTATGACCAGATCATGCCGGCCGTGGCCGCCGGACAGGTGGAAGCCGGGCTGATCATCCACGAGTCGCGCTTTACCTATCCGCACTACGGCCTTATTAAGCACCAGGACCTGGGCGCCTGGTGGGAGGCCGAAACCGGCCTGCCGCTGCCGCTCGGCGGCATTATGGCGCGGCGCTCGCTCGGCCGGGCAGTTATCGAACGCCTTGACGAGGCCATCCGCGCCAGCCTTAGCTACGGCTACGCTCACCGCGCCGAAGCGCAACCCTACATCGCCGCCCACGCCCAGGAGCTGGCCGCAACGGTCATGCAGCAACACATCGACCTGTACGTGAATGACTACACGCGCGACCTAGGCCAGACGGGCAAAGAGGCCGTGACCACCCTGCGGCGGCTGGGCCAGGCACGCGGGCTGTTGCCGCACAACAGCGCCCCGCTGTTCTGGGACGATTGATTACACCACCGTGTGATTTGCCACCGCAGCCACCGGGAAGGTCACCGTGAAGCTGCTCCCGGCGCCTATCCCGTCGCTCTGGGCAATGAGGTCGCCGCCGTAACGCCGTGCGGTCTCGCGCGCGATAGCCAGCCCCAGGCCGGTGCCCCGCGTGCGCTGCACCTGCGGGTCCTTGCGCACGCGATAGAAGCGCGCGAACAGCCTACCTAGCTCTTCCGGAGCGATACCGACACCGGTATCTTGCACCATCAGCACGCCGTTGTGGCCTTCTTCGCGCAGCACCACCCTTACCACCGACCCTTCCGGGCTATACTTGAGGGCGTTAGAAAAGAGGTTGTTAACAATTAGGGCAAACTGATCTGGATGAAGGAGCGCTGGTGGGAACTCCTGGGGCGCTTCGAGCGAGACTTCGATGGAGCGGAGTTTTGCGGTCGCCTGGAGCTGCTCGAAGCACCGCCGCAGTACCGGTAGTATGTCGGTCGGCTGCGGTGGCAGCAGTTCACGGCGCACGCGCTCGGCGTTGAGCAGCGCCTCGATGATCTCATTCATGCGATCGACCTCGCTCTGAATGGCCTGCACCGCATAGTGAAGGGTGGTCTCGTCGAGCGGGTGATCGGCCAGCAGCTCGGCAAAGCCAAGCAAGCTCATCAGCGGGGTTTTGAGCTCATGGCTAGCGGTAGCGATAAAGTCTGACTTTAGCTCGGACAGAGCCTCCAACTCCTGGTGGCTGCGGGCGTTCTGAATAGCTAGCGCGCCGTAATCGGCCAGGCCGCGCAAGATACGCTCCTCGGCCGGGCTGAAACCTATCGCCGAGCGCCGACTGACCGTCAGTACCCCCAGCACTTCCCCCTCGTGGCGGAGTGGCAAGCCGGCTCTGGCTAGCGGCTCACCCTGGCCCCAACGGGTGGTAACGAAGCGCACCTGGGCCACCCGCGCTACCTCCTGCCAGAGTGGATCGACAGCAGGCTCTTGCGGCTGCCGTCCTTCGCGGTAGCTTGAAGCTGCCAGCTCGAGCCTCTCCTCGGTTGCCCGCCAGAGGAAGATATGGGCGTTCTCGACCTCACATAAGTCGAGCGCCGCTTCGGTAATCACGCGCAGGGTGTGCTCAGGGCGCCGAGTCGAGGTCAGCTCAGCGGCTACTTCCAGCAGCGACTCCAGCTCAGCGGCACGGCTATTGGCACCCTCCAGCAGTTGAGCATTATAGACCGCCAACGCCGCCTGATCCGCCATGGCGATCAGTAGGCGTTTTTCCCGGTAGCTAAAGGCCCCCGGCTGGTAGCGGGCAGCGATGATCACGCCGAACACCTGCTCGTCATGCCGTAGCGGCAAGGCGGCTCTGGCCTTTATGCCAAAGCGCTCGGCACTGCCATCGCTATGCAGTGGGTGGCTCATAGCGTCATCGACGAAGACCGCCTCGCCCAGGCGGGCCACCTGCATGCTCAGCCCGTGGGGCCTAATCACTAACTCATCGACCCGCGGCTCATAGCGCCAGGCCGAGGCCGCCACGTTGAGCACCTGTTCGCGCTTATCCCAGAGCAAGATGTGAGCGTCGCCGGCCGTGGTAAGGTCGAGCACGGCCCGGGTAATGACCTGAAATACCCGCTGTGGTTCGCGCATCTCATTGAGCGTGGCGCTAAGCTTGGCCAGCACCCCTAACTCATCCCGGCGCTCGCTGACCTCGGCGTAGAGCTGGGCATTAAGCAGCAAACTCGCCAAGGTATCAGTAAACTGCCTAAGCAGGTGGCGCTCTTCCGGGCTGTAACCCCCCCGCTTGGTCGGCAGCCACAGCTCACCTAGGCGCTGCCCACCAAGCTGTAACGGCAGTATCAACGGATCGATCAGGACACCTGGCAGTTCGGGCCAGCGGACCCGGGTCGGGAAGACCTCGCTATGCTCGAATACCACCTCTACTGCAGAAGCCTTGAGCGCTGCTGCCAACGCTTCCAAGGCAGAAAAGAGCGCCTCGCGGCTGGGAGGGAGCGTCCCGAGTAGCGCTTGATTAGCGGCATACAGCGCCTCAAGACGGCCCATCGCCAGCGATGCCTGAATGAGTTTCGTTTGGCGGTAACCTAGCCACACCGTCAACCCCACCAGCAGGATGCCGATCCCTTCTAACAGCGTCATGGCGCCTTCATGCTAGCCCGTCAAACATGGGCCTGCCGCCACAGCAGTCACAGCGATAGGGGCCGAATCGCCGCCCACATCCGGCCGGTACGGCCCGCCTCCCGCCGGTGCGAGAAGAACAGTTCGGTTTCACAGTGAGTACAGTGACCGCTAGTCCAGATCTGGGCCGCAGGCACGCCCAGCCCCAGCAGCAGCTCGCGGTTGGCAGCCGCCAGATCGAGGCGGTAGCCGGCTGTGTCCCGGCGGTAGACCTGTGACGAGAACCCCGCCGCCACCACCTGGGCTATCACCTCGTCGCCGACCTGATAGCAGTTTCCGCCGATACCGGGGCCGATGGCTACCCGCAGCTCCGCGGGTCGTGAGCCATAACGCTCATAAAGCTGCTCCACCAGTTCCACCACCACCTTGGCCACCGTGCCACGCCAGCCAGCATGAGCCGCGCCGACCGCGTTGCGGCGCGGCTCATGAACCAGGACGGCCAAACAGTCAGCGGCACTAATAACTAGCAGCCGCTCGGGGCAGTCGGTCACGGCGCCGTCCGCCTCCAACTCGAACCAGCCGGCTGTGGCTTCAACTACCCTCCGGCCATGCACCTGACTAAGCGCACAGACCTCGCTGTGGGCAACGCCAAAATGCGCCAGGAAACGGCGGCGGTTCTCCGCTACCCGCCAGGGCTCATCACCGGTGCTAAGGCCCAGGTTAAGGCTGTCAAAAGGCGCCTCGCTCACCCCACCCAGGCGGGTGCTAAAGCCGTGCGGCGCGCTCAGGTTAGGAGCGGTAAGGAGCTGCACCGGCTCAACTACAAAACCAACTGCACCGGCGAGTCCAGCAGCGAAGCTACCTCGCCTAGCAGCTTGGCACCGACC
>JAGXSJ010000095.1 GCA_018333895.1 Truepera sp. | reverse complement strand
CTGGGCTGGCAGCAGGTTCATCGGCTCGAGGCGCCGCGCGGACATGAAGGGCTCGAGCTGGTGCTGGGCCAGGATGTCGCTGCTTGGCTGGGGGAGCTGGTGCTGGCGAGCGCCGAGGGCGGCCCCGGCAACTAGGTAAACTAAGGCCATGACGCTCTCCCGCGCTGCTGCTTATCAGTTAATGACCGAGTGGACCGAGTCGGATAGTCTCCGCAAGCATATGCTGGCGGTCGAGGCGGCGGTGGTAGCCTATGCCCGGCAGTTCGGCGAAGACGAAACCAAGTGGGCGGTCACCGCGCTTCTGCACGACTTCGATTACGAGCGCTATCCCACCATCGGCGAAAACGGCCACCCGGTGGTGGGGGTGCGCCAGCTGCGCCAGCTCGGCTACCCGGAGGAGGTGCTAGAGGCCATCTTAGGGCACGCCGACTTTCTCGAAGTGCCGCGCACTTCGCTGCTGGCCAAGACCCTCTACGCCTGCGACGAGGTGACCGGCCTGATCACCGCCGCGGTGCTGGTTAGGCCGGACAAGGATATCGCCCACCTGGAGGTGGGCAGCCTCAAGAAGAAGTTCAAGGATAAGGCCTTTGCCCGCGGGGTAAACCGCGAGGACATCAGGCGCGGCGCTCTGGAGTTGGGCATCGAGCTGTGGGAGCATGTCAGCTTTGTGCTCGCGGCCATGCAGCAGAGTGCCGCAGTGCTGGGGTTAGACGGGCGCCTGGCGCGCTAAAGTAGGCGCAGATTCAAGCGCCACTGGCCGTTATCGCGCACCAACAGCGGCCAGATCACCACAGTAGTGCGGCCTGAGAGCGATTCCAGCGGGATCGGCCCGAAGCGCCGCGAATCGACGCTGCCAAACGGCCCGCGCTGGTCGCCGAGCACGAACACGTGCCCCTTGGGGACGGTGATTTCGGCTAGGTTGCTGCTGCCTAATTCAGCCAGATAGGGCTCAACCAGCACCTCACCGTTGAGGTAGACCACCCCGTGCTCAAGGCGTAGCCGGTCGCCGGGTAGGCCGATGATCCGCTTGATGAAGTAAGAGCGGTAACCGAGGCCGAGCGGGAGTTCGATCCGCGCTTCCGGCACCCCCTCCGGCGGGCGGAAGTAGACGATGTCGCCGCGCTGAAACTGACCGAGGCCGAGCCGCCGCAGCCAGGTCTCATACTTAGGCACTAGCGCCCGCTCGCCGTGGTGCAGGGTGGGGGTCATCGAATCGCCGGAGATACCGACCGTGGTGGCGATAAAGGTCACGAACAGCCCTGCCACCACCACCGCCTCCAAAAGCGGCCTGACGGTGCGGCGCCAGAGAGTCTGACGCTTCTGAGGGGTGGCTTGAAGCATCTATCGGGGGTCGGGGATGGCCGCAAAGGCCTCCGGTGGGCCGAGTCGCCGCCAGTTCCACTCGCCGTCGCGCATGGGTGGCCAGATCACCGCGTTGGCCCGCCCGGCTACAGTGATGGCCCGGATCGGTCCGAAGTAGCGCGAGTCTTCGCTGCCGCCCCGAGCCGCTTGGCGGTTGTCGCCCAGGATGAAGTAGTGGTCTTGCGGAACGATCAGCTCGTGTACGAACGGCACTCCTTCGGGCGCATCGGCCGGGATAGGCGCTAAGGCAGCGATGGTGCTGCCATAGAAGAGCTGTACATTGGGGTCGGTCACTGGCGCCGGTTGACGCCCGGTCGCGGTGAGGCGCCAGGTGTTGGGCGAGAGACCTAAAAAACCTACCACTTCACCGTTTCGGACAGTGATGATGGGAAAGTTGACCGGATCGGGAACAATTTCGCCGCTCTCGGTAATAAAGCCCTGATCGACCGGATGGCTGTTGACGTAGACCTGGCCTTCTACGATCCTGATCCGGTCGCCAGGGATACCGATCAGCCGCTTGATAAAAAAGGGCCGGTGCCTCCGAAACTGCGCTGAGGGGGCGTTGGCGGGCTCGCGGACCACCACTATCTCGCCGCGCTGATAGGGGCCGAGGATACCGGCGCGGCGCAGCCAGGTGTCGTACTTAGGGATAAACACCCGGTCGCCGGTTATCAGTGACTCCGGGAGACGACCGCTCCCTCCGTCGAGCGTGGGGCGCATCGAACTGCCCACCACCCCGACGGTGGTGACTAGGAACGTTACCACTAAGAAAGCGATGACTATCGCTTCGGCGTAGCCGCGCACCTCGCGCCAGAAGCGTTGCTTCCTGGTCAGTTTTTTGGGATCGAGTGCTGCCTTGCGGGCAGGGGTTGCCATAGCCACAGTTTACCACCCTACTGCGCTGCGGCCTGACACCCGGGCACAAGACTAGCCCTGGCGCTTGCCGCGTTTTGGAATCATTCTCGCTTCGCTCGGATGGGGCTAGGCAGCTCGGGTTCGGGGTGGCTGGTGATGGTTTTGACTGCCGTTCTATCTAGCCGCGCTGTCAGGTTGGCAGCCCTGAAGGTCGCTTCAGCGGTCTCTTCGCCTAAGGCCACGATCTCATCTAGGTCCCAAAACGATTCCACCAAGATGTGCGGCATTAGGCAGCGCACCCGGACATCGGCCGGGTGGAGGCTGTACTTGATGTCGGTCAGGATGCTCTGCATGATATCGGTGGAGCGCAGCAGCATCTGTGCCATGGGGTTGCGGCGCTCGAGCTTGATAGTGGCGAGCATCCGTTCCCACCACTTCCCTTGCTCCTTGTCCTTAAACTCGGCCCGCCGCGGCGAGGTGACGTCCGAGGCGATGGTGAAGTTGGCATTCAAAAACGACACTGCATCGACCGGCAGGTTGTTGACAATGCCGCCATCAGCCAGGGTGCGGCCCAGGTGCTTAACCGGTTCAAAGGCGCCGGGGAAGCAGCTACTGGCCCGGATGGCGGTGATTAAATCACCCTCTAACAGGAACACCTCCTCGCCAGTCTCAATGTCGGTGGTAGCTACCGCCAAGGGAAGCTTGAGCTCCTCGAAGCGGGCCGGCAGGTATTCGGCCAGGAGCGCGTGGAGCTTTTCGCCCTTGATCAGGCCGGCTTGCAGCGACAGATCGAAGACATCGCGCCAGGAGGTCTTGCGGGCGATCTCATAACAGTCGTCCGCGCTGTAGCCGTTGGCATAAAAGGCGCCGATAATCGCGCCCATCGAGGAGCCCGCGATGACATCAACCTTGACGCCTAAGCGCTCGAGCACCCGAATTACACCGATATGCGCAAAGCCCCGCGCACCGCCGCCGCTGAGGATCAGCCCTACTCGCCGGGGTTTGGGATCGTCCGTTGCCATAACTCCTCCAGTCAGTAGTCAAGTAGTCAAGTATTCGAGTAGTCAAGTATTCGAGTAGTCAAGTATTCGAGTATTAGCCGTTAGCTAAAGGCTTCATGGGCAGTCCCTCCCACGCTACACTCTATTACCGCAGCGCCAGCAGCCGCGCCGAGTGCGCGGGGATTGTCAGCGCCAGCTCGCCTTGGCTTACCGGAAACGACTCACCCGACAGCAGGTCGGTTGCCACGCCGCTCGCCACGAACAGCGGCTCGAGCGGGAGGTCTAAGCGGGCAGCCGCGCCACGATTAAGGACGGTAAGCAGGATATCGCCGTCGAGCAGCCGGGCAAAGGCCAGCAGGTCGCCCTCGGCGTAGAGGTCGATCAGTGCCCCGCGCTGCAAGGCGGGCTGAGCCTTGCGCAGTGCGATGAGCCGCTGGTAGTGCTTGCGCAGCTCAACATCCCAGGCCGCGGCATCCCACACAAAGCAGCGCCGGCAGTCGGGGTCGCCCTCGCCTTCAAGTCCGATCTCGTCGCCGTAGTAGACGCAGGGCACGCCGATATAGCTCATCAGCATAGTGACCGCCGCTTTCAGCAGCGCCTTGTCGCCGCCTAGTAGGGTCAGCAGGCGCGGCGTGTCGTGTGAGTCGAGCAGGTTGAGCTGCGAGAGCTGGTTTTCAAAGGGGATTGCGGCGCGGGCTCGAGCCAGCAGCTCCTGGAACTCTACTGCGTCAAGCTGCACCCGGTGTCCGCGGAAGTCGGTACCGGCCAGAAAAGCCCACAGCGGCAGGGTGAAGCCCCAGTAGTTCATGGCGCCGTCTTCCTGGTCGCCTTGCAGCCAGCGGCTGGCCTCGAAGATGTGCTCACCCAGGACATAAGCTTCCGGGTTCTCCTGGCGCAGCGTCTGCCGGAAGCGCCGTACATACTCGGCGTTATGGCGCGCCCCGGTCCCTTCGCCGAGCATGTGAATCACATCGAAGCGCCAGCCGTCGATCCGATAGGGGGGGCGGAGCCAAGTGCGCAAAATGGCATCATCATTCTCGTAGACCTGGCGGCGCAGCTCAGGGCTGGCGTAGTCGAGCACCGGCAGCGTCTTGACGTTGTACCAGCCGACATAGGACAAGGCTTCGCCCGATAATAAGCCCTGCGCACAAGTCGCAGGGTCGCCCGATAATTCCGGGTCGGCAGGGTCGCTAAAGGTATAGAAGTCGCGGGTAGGCGCCAACTGGGACTGATACGCCCCCGGTGTGGGGTACTCGCCGTAGCGGTCGAACCAGGGATGGCGCTCGCTGGTGTGGTTGACTACCGCGTCGAGGATAAGGCGCATCCCGCGCCTTCGCAGCTCGGCGCACAGCTCAGCGAACAGCTCGTTATTGCCGAAGTGCGGATCGATCTGGGTATAGTCCACCGTGTCGTACTTGTGGCTGCTCGGCGAAGTGAAGATCGGGTTGAGGTAGAGGGCCGTGACGCCTAACTCTTGCAGGTACGGGAGCTGCTGTAGTATCCCCGCCAAGTCGCCACCGAAGAACTCGCGCGCCCCTTGGCCCTTAGTGGGCAGCTCGCCCCAGCGCTTGGCCACGACCGGCTTACCGTCGTAAAGGTACTCGCCCGTTACTACGTTGTTGCGCGGGTCCCCATCGCAGAAGCGCTCCGGGAAGAGCTGATAGAAGACCTGCGACCAGACCCAGCTTGCGGGTTGGTAGTGCGGGTTGAGGTGGAAGTGGCGAGAGCGTTCCGGCAGATACGGCGCGGTGCCGCGCGCGTCGAGCCAGAGCTGTACCCCGTCGACCAGCAGCTTAAAGCAGTAAACAGTGACCTCTTCGGCGGGATTAAGGCGCAGGTCGCCGCGCCAGGTGACGCTTAGCGCATCTTCAGCGACGGGCGCTAGCGGGCTCAAGACCTCATCGTTGTCGGGCTCGCTGCGCACCCAGGCCTGAGCTACCGCTAGGCTGCGCGGTATCCGCAGGGCTACCTGATAGCCGCTAGCTGTCTTGTCGAGATAGTCCGGGATAGGGGCGTGGAAGGGCTTAAGAGACACGCTCGAGCCCCAACGCTAGCGCCTCGCCGCCGCCGATGCAGATGCTAACCATGCCGCGCACTTTACCGAGCCGCCTTAGCGCGTGCAAGAGGGTCACCACCAGGCGCGCCCCCGAGGCGCCGATGGGATGGCCCAAGGAGACCGCACCGCCGTGAACGTTAACCTTCTCCGCAGGCAGCTCAAGCTCGGCCATAGCCGCCATGGTCACTACTGCAAACGCTTCGTTAATTTCAAACAGATCGACGTCAGCGGGGCTCCAGCCGCGCCGCTGGAGGAGCTTACGCATCGCGAACACTGGCGCGGTGGTAAACCACTGCGGGTCGTGGGCATGCACGCTATAGCCCGCGATGCGGGCCAGCACCGGCCAGCCGTTGGCTAAGGCCAGCGCTTCTCTAGTGATGACCACCGCAGCAGCGCCGTCGCTAATAGTCGAGGCGTTGCCGGCGGTGATGCTCCCATCCGGTTCGAAGACCGGCTTAAGCGTGGGGAGCTTGGCAAAATCGACGCGGCCGGGCTCCTCATCTGTGCTCACCGTAACCGCGCCGCGCCGCCCAGGAACTTCGACCGGGACGACCTCCGCTGCTAACCAACCGTTGGCTAGGGCCGCCTGCGCACGGCGATAAGAGCGTTCGGCAAAATTGTCCTGCGCTTCGCGACTAAAGGCGTAGTGGCGGGCGCACAGCTCGGCGCAGGAGCCCATGTGCTGGTCGTAATAGGCGTCCCACAGGCCGTCGTGAATCATCGAATCGATTAGCTGCGCGTGACCCATCCTTAGCCCTGCCCTGGCTCCCGGCAGCAGATACGGGGCGTTGCTCATCGACTCCATGCCGCCGACTACCACTACCTGGGCATCGCCTAGCGCCACGGCTCGAGCCCCCTGGATGATGGCCTCGAGCCCGCTGCCGCACATCTTGTTGATGGTTACGCTGGGGGTGCTAGGCGCCAGCCCAGCATAGATGGCAGCCTGGCGGGCCGGGGCCTGGCCCATGCCCGCCGGCAGCACGTTGCCCAGCAGCACCAGCTCGACCTGGTCAGGGCCGATACCAGCGCGCCGGACCGCCTCCCGGACGGCGGCAGCACCCAAGTGTGAGGCTTTAAGCGGGGAGAGCGCCCCCTGAAACGAACCGAGCGGCGTTCTGACCGCCGAGGCGATTACCACCATGCGTGCCTCCTTCACCCTCGTAGGGTATCACGCGCCTAGCGCCGAAACTGGATCACCCCTCGCACCTCACCCCAGCTCACCGTAATAGGGCGTCGCAAGTTTAACCAGTCCGGGAGCAGCACCACGCCGGAGGCCGGGCGGGCAGGGCTGACGGTGCCGGCCTCACCTTCGAGCACGCTGACGGTAAAGGGGTAACGAGCGGCAAAGCTCGAGCCGTCCTGGGTAAAGATCAGGCTGGTCTCCCAGGGCGTTTCCACCACTGCGGTGACGATGAAGTAGAGCGGCCTGCCGTGCGTAAGCCCGCCGATAAAAGCGTCGATCGCCGGCTGCTGCTCGGGGAAAGCCAGCGACAGCAGCGCCGCATCTACTAGCAGCAGGCTGAGCGAGTCCTGACCGGCTGCGCCCGAGGCGTACAGAGCCAGCCCGGTGACGTTATGGCCTAACTCGACTACCTCGCTTTGAGCGCTCTCGCCGGCGGCCCACGGGTCGCGTGGCAAGGCCAGGGTGTACGCCGCGCCGCTCGGCAAGGTGACGACCTCCCCGGCCACCGTGATATCCAGCAGTCTGAGCAGCTCGAGCGGGACAAACCACCGCTCCTCGATGCGATGAATCGGCGCAGCTAAGCTCAGGTCGCCTGCTAACAGCTGGCCGCGGGCAGCAGGCTGCCAGAGGATGTCGGGTGAGCGGTCAAAGATCACCAACACGCCGCCCGGCGCTCGCACGGTCAGGCTCTGCCCGGCATCACTGGTTTCAAACCCGAGCACACGGGCGACGTCGCTCAGCGAGACGTAGGTGCTCCCGGCCAGACGCAGCGCAGGGAGCGACTCAGCTAGCGCTAGTGAGCATAGCCAAACGAGGAGGACGGCAGCGCGCCGCATAGCTTAGGCTATCATCTGCGCGGACAGCAGGCGACCTTTCAGCCAATGCCAGGTCCATCACCTGTACGGTCTCGTCTTGCAATTATAGCCCAAAAGCTATATTATAACTAGCTGAGGTCGCTTGGTGCATCGCATCAACTTCTCCGAGCCGTTCGAAGCGTGGTGGCTTAGCCTCGATCGCGATCTCCGCAAAGTCGTCGCTGCTCACATCGGACTGTTGCGAGAATACGGCCCTCGGCTGGGACGACCCTATGCGGATACCCTCAAGGGCTCTAAGGTCGGTAATTTGAAAGAGCTGCGCATTCCTTACAAAGGCCAGCCCTACCGTGTCCTCTACGCTTTCGATCCAAACCGGGAGGCCTTGCTGCTGTTAGGAGGGAACAAGGCTGGCGATAAACGCTGGTACCAGAAGATGATCCCCCTGGCTGAAAGGATCTATATGCAACACCTGCAGCAGTTGGAGGGAGACGATGGAAAACTTTGATACCCTTTTGCGAGAGTTCACCCCCGAGGAGCGCGCTGAGATTGCAAGGCATACACAAGCGCTTATTGCCGAGTACGAGCTCCTTGGGGCGCTCCGCAAAAGGCGCAACCTGACCCAACAAGACCTGGCCAAGCTCATGGCCGTGCGTCAGGCTAGCATCTCCAAAATTGAGCATCAGCGCGATATCCTAGTGGGGACGCTGAGCAAATACATCGAGGCGTTGGGCGGCGAGTTGGAGATCCGCGTCAAGTTTCCGGATGGCGTGGTTAAACTGCGTCAGTTCGCTGAGGACGTATCTAGCTGAAAAGTCAAAAGTCGTCAGAGCTGAGCTAAAGGCGATTGTACTCGCTCCGCTGCAAAAAGCGCTACGCTTACCAACAGGCGCTGATGACCGACAGCCGCTTTCTAGCCGCTGATGTTGGTGTACTATGGCTGCTATACCGGGTAGCGCTTAGCGGCGCGAAGTGAGGTGGCAACGTGCGTGTGGCGCTGTTTGTGACTTGCCTAGCCGATCAACTCTTCCCCGAGGTGGCGGTGGCGGCGGTTAAGCTGTTGCGCCGTTTAGGAGTTGAGGTGACGGTTCCTGACGGCCAGACCTGCTGCGGCCAGCCGGCTTATAACGCGGGCTATCACCAGCAGGCCCGCGAGATCGCGGCGCATCATTTGGCAGTATTTGCCCAGGCCGACTATGTTGTGCTCCCGTCCGGCTCCTGTACCGCGATGCTGGCCTGCCACTACCCCGAGCTGTTCGAAGAGCCGGGGCAGCGCAGCGAGGCCGGGCGGCTGGCCGCCCGCAGCTACGAGCTGTGTACCTTCATTACCCAGGTGCTGGGAGTCAGTGACGTCGGCGCCGATCTCAACGGGCTACGGGTAACGTTTCACGACAACTGCCACGCGCTGCGTGGGGTGGGTATTAGCGAGGCGCCGCGCAAGCTGCTGTGCGCCGCCGGAGCCGAGCTTATTGAGGCAGTCGGTCACGACGTCTGCTGCGGCTTTGGCGGGTTGTTCAGCGTCAAAATGCCGGATGTCAGCGCCGCCATGGCTAGGGCCAAACTAGCCGGAATCGCTGCTACCGGGGCGACGGTCCTGACCTCGACCGATGCGGGTTGCTTGATGCAGCTGCAAGGGGCGCTGCGCCGCCAGGGGGGTAGCGTCCGGGTGCAGCATGTGGCTGAGGTGCTATGGCAGGGGGTGGCATGAAACCTACCACTGAACGCTTTTTAGCTCATACCGAACAGGCGCTGCGGAATGCCGAGCTACGCGGGGCGGTGCAACGTGCAACGGCGCTGTTGGCAGAGCGGCGCCGCGAGGCGGTAGCAAGCAAGCCGGACTTCGAGGACTTGCGCGAGTGGTGCGCTGCCGTTAAGGCTCACACTCTGGACTACCTTGACCGCTATTTAGCGCAGCTTATTGATGTCTTTGAGGGGCGTGGGGGCAAGGTTCACTTCGCGGCTGATCATCGGGAGGCGCTCAGCATCGTGACCGAACTCTGTCAGTCCTACGGCGTGCGGCGCGTGGTCAAGGCCAAGTCGATGTTAAGCGAGGAGATCGGCCTCAACGAGGCGCTGCAAGGCATCGGCCTGGAGGTAATCGAGACCGATCTGGGCGAGTACATCTTGCAGCTGGCAAACGAGGTGCCTAGCCATATCATCGCGCCGGTGGTCCATAAGACCAAAGAGCAGATCGCCAGGCTCTTTCACGACAAGTTGGGCACGCCTGGTGATGCTACGCCCGAGGTGTTGGCGGCTCGAGCCAGGGCTATCTTGCGCGAGGCCTTCTTAACGGCTGAGCTGGGGATCAGCGGGGTCAACTTCGCGGTGGCCGATACCGGCAGCCTGGTGCTAGTGGAAAATGAAGGGAACATCCGCCTTACCACCAGCGCGCCGCGCTTTCACGTGGCGCTGATGGGTTTGGAGAGGGTGATCCCGCGCCTGAGCGACCTCCCAGCCTTCCTGGCGGTCTTGACCCGGAGTGCCACCGGCCAGAAGATTACCAGCTACGTGTCGGTAATTAACGGCCCCAGGCAGCCGGCTGACACCGACGGCCCCGAGGCGCTGCATCTGGTGATAGTCGATAACGGGCGTAGTGCCGTGCTGGCCGATCCCAAACTGCGCGACGCCTTGCGCTGCATCCGCTGCGGCGCCTGCCTGAATAGCTGCCCGGTCTATCAGCAGATCGGCGGCCACGCCTACGGCTGGGTCTATCCGGGGCCGATCGGCGCAGTCTTGGATCCAGGGCTCTTGGGGCTGAAAAGTACTAAGCTGCTCCCGCAGGCCAGCAGCCTGTGCGGCGCTTGCGGCGAGGTCTGTCCGGTCAAGATCCCACTCCCAGAGCTGCTTATTGAGCACCGCCGGCGCAGCGTCGAGCAAGGGCTTGCGGCTACCAGTGAGCGCTTAGCGATCGGGGCCTTCAGCTTTCTGGCACAGCACCCTGCCCTGTGGAGTGGTTCTACAGCACTGGGGCGCGGCCTTAGCCAACTGCTCAACCGCCAGGGCTATCTGTCGGGGGCCTGGCTCCCCGTGCTGCGGGCGTGGCTGAAAGAGCGGGACTTTCCGGCGCCGGCCAAGCGCTCGTTCACCCAGTTATGGCGGGGAGGCTTACGTGACGAGAAGTGAGTTTTTAACACGCATCAGCTCGGCGCTGGGGCGACAGCCCGGTCAGGTGGCCGAGGCGCCGCCTCCGCCGCTGCCGTGCCCGCCCGAAGAGGACCGCTCGGTGCTAATGACACGCTTTGTCACTGAACACGAGCGGGTCGGGGGCAAGGTCTATATCGTGCCCGACTGGGCCGCAGCCAAAACAGTGGTGGAGCGGTTAATGAGTGAAGCGGGTACGAGCTGCTATGCGCGGACCCGCGAAGAGTTTCTCGACCAGGTGCTCGAAGGGCTGGCGCTCCCTGAGGCCGCTACCGCAGCCGAGGCCGAGGTCGGGGTAAGCGGTGCAGCGTTCGGCCTGGCCGAGACCGGCACGGTGGTCCTAAGCAGCAACTTCGGACGATTAGCGACGCTGCTGCCGATGACCCACGTGATCCTGCTGCCAGCCAGCCGCCTGGTTGCTGGCCTGCACCAGGTGCTGGAGACCGGCGCGCTGCCGAGCGCCTGGATGCTGGCGACCGGGCCGAGCCGCAGTGCCGACATTGAGGGGGCGCTAGTTACCGGCGTGCATGGCCCTGGGCGGGTGTTCGTGGTGCTGATCGAGAACTTCTAACCCGTTGCCTGCCGCACGTGCCCACCCCCGCTGATCGCCTGAGAGAGCCTGGGGTTGCCGAATCGAATGAACTAGGGGAGGTGCTGGGTGCGCTTGGGCCATCGGGAGACTTGCTGGTAGGTCGAAGCCGCGCTCGGCTCAACCGCTTTGGTGTCTGCTATAATTATAACTGGGTGGTGATCGCTCGTGGCGGCACAAACGATTGAGACTAAACTTCGTGAACAGCTAAGTCAGCTTCCTCTCGAAAAGCGATATCGGGTTCTAGAGTTTGCGCGTTCATTGGCGGCTTCTCAGGTGCGGGGAGTGCCTGGCAAAGCGCTTTTACGCTACGTGGGCAGCATTGACGCTGCCGACCTAACCATTATGCAGCAGGCGATAGAAGAGGCCTGCGAACGCGTCGCCGTTGATGAGTGGTAGGTTTTTGCTTGACACCAACATGATCATTGCCGTCTTTGCCAATGAAGAGGCGGTGACGCAAAAGCTGGCCGACGCCGAGGAGGTTTTTGTTCCCAGCAGCGCATTAGGCGAGCTGTACTTTGGCGCTGGTAAGTCCGCTCGAGCTAAGGATAATATTGCCCGCATTGACGAACTTTCCGCAGGCAGTGCCGTTCTAGTCTGCGATGCATTAACGGCTAAGCTATACGGCACGATCAAAAACCGACTCAAAATGCAGGGAACGCCCATTCCGGAGAACGATATCTGGATTGCAGCCCTTGCTATGCAATATCAACTTACCTTGGTGACCGGGGACAGACACTTTCGAGTAGTTGAAGATTTGCAGGTCGAGCAGTGGTAGCTGCAGATGGCCTAACCCTCGCTGCAACGGACAAGCCCTAGGCCTCAGCGTGGCTCCGGCTATGGTGCTGAGGCGCGCCATTGAGCTTGGCCGTTGGCCTCCGTGCTGATAGTTGCGGGCAAGGTAAAAAAAGACCTCTGGCGAGGTCTTGGTGGTCGGGGCGAGAGGATTTGAACCTCCGACCCCATCGTCCCGAACGATGTGCGCTACCAGGCTGCGCTACGCCCCGACGCATAGGTACTGTACCGGACTAGTGGCTAACCGTCAAGTTAATAGCCTACCGCCTGACCGTCCTTGCGATGGTCGGAGGCGCCCACGTAGCCGTCATCCGTGCGCAGGATCAGCTGCGCCCCACCGAATGAGAAGCTCTCCTCAGGGGCGGTCTTGGTGAGGCGGTGGCCGCGTGCGGCCAGTTCACCAAGCACAGTGTCGCTAAAGCCGGGCTCGACTGCCACCTCAAGCCCATCGAGCACCCGCCAACGCGGTGCGTCGGAGGCGGCCTGTGGGTTCTGGCCGTAGTCGCGCAGGCGTACTAACATCTGAACATGGCCTTGCGGCTGCATCGGCCCGCCCATCACTCCGAAGCTCAGCCAGGGCCTGCCCTGCTCGCTGACAAAGGCGGGGATGATGGTGTGGAAGGGGCGCTTGCCTCCTGCCACTCGATTAGGGTGGCCGGGGGTCAGCACAAAGCCTGCGCCGCGGTTTTGCAGGCTGATGCCGGTGCCGGGTACCACGATCCCCGAGCCGAAGCCGTAGTAGTTGGATTGGATGTAAGAGACCATCATCCCTTGTTCGTCAGCAGTGGTCAGGTAGACCGTGCCGCCGCGCTGAGGGGTACCGTGGTTGAACACCTGGGCGCGCCTCAGGTCGATCTGCTGGGCTCGAGCCGCCAGGTAGGCGGGCTTAAGCAGCGCTTGGGCGGCAATCTCCATGCTGGCTGGGTCGGCGATATAGCGGTAAGCGTCGGCCAAGGCTAGCTTCATCGCCTCGATCTGCAAGTGCAGACTGTCCGCCGAATCGACCGGCAACTCGGCCAGTGGGTGGTGCGCCAGGATACCGAGCGCTTGCAGCGCCGCTAAGCCCTGGCCGTTGGGCGGCAGTTCGTGCAACATCACGCCGCGATACTCCTGAGCGAGGGGGTCGCACCACTCAGGTTTATGGCTAGCGAGGTCCTCAAAGCTTAACAGTGCGCCGCTCGCCTTGGCGTGAGCCGCCATCGCCTCGGCTAGCTCGCCGCGATAGAAGGCTTCGCCCTGGCTGGCGGCGATTAGCGTAAGCGTCCGGGCCTGCGCCGGGTGCTTAAACCGCTCGCCGGGGTAGGGAGCGCGACCCTGAGGGAGGAACGCCTCCCAGAACTCCGGGTTGCCAGCAAAGGCCTTAGGCGCCAGCGCCCACGCTTTGGCGGTAATAGGCGAGACCATGAAGCCGTCACGGGCGTAGCCAATGGCCGGCTCAAAGAGCGCCTCGAACGGGAGCTGCCCGAAGCGCCGCGACAGCGCCACCCAGGCTGAGACCGCGCCGGGGACCGTGACCGCATCCCAGCCGCGCAGCGGGACTTCGCTGAGCCCTGCAAAGCGTTCGGGAGCGAGCGCTTGGGGTGAGCGCCCCGAAGCGTTTAGGCCGTGGATGGTCTGGCCGTCCCAGAGGATACAAAAGGCGTCGCTGCCGATACCGTTGCTGGTCGGTTCGACCACCGTCAGGGTGATGGCGGCAGCGATGGCCGCATCGACCGCGTTACCGCCCTTGAGCAGCATCTGCAAGCCGGCTTGGGCGGCCAGCGGCTGCGAGGTGGCTACGATGTTCTGAGCCATTACCGGCATCCGTTGCGAGGGGTAGGGGAAGTTCATGGCAAAAACACCATCCCAATTAGCCCTCCCGCCACGATCAGCAGGGCGGGGTGGAGGTGGAGTTTGGTAGCGGCTACGAAGCTGGCTATCGCTAAAAGCCAGAGCGGCCAGTTGGCGAGCCAGCTCGCAGGGGGTCCCAGGGCGCTGGGGGCGAAGTCCCACACCACCAGCAGCAGCAGAGCGATGACGATGGGGCGCACGCCGCGCAAGAAGAGTACCACTCCAAGGTGCTCCTTATAGCGGGCGTAGACGGAGCTAAGCGCCACCATGGCTAGCATAGTCGGAACGGTTAGGGCCAAGAGCGCTACTATTGCCCCCAGCCAGCCGGCTACCACAAAGCCGACATAGCCCGCCAACTTGGTGGCAATGGGGCCGGGCAGGGCGTTGCCGAAGGCGAAGGCGTCCAAAAACTCCTGCGGGGTGAGCCAGCCGCGCAGCGCTACCACTTCGGCCTGGATCAGCGGGATCATGGCCGGGCCGCCGCCGAAGCCGAACAGGCCGATACGACTAAAGCTCACTAACAGCTCGAGCAGATTCATGCGCGCCTCAGCAGGGTCAGGCCCGCTACCCCGCCCGCGACGATCAGAATCGCTGGGTGGAGGTTAAAGCTAACAGTTAACCCGAAGGCAGAGGCCGCTAGTAGCCAGCGAGGCCAGGTTATCCGCCAGTGCGTAAGCTTGCCGAAGGCGCTCTCGGCAAACTCCCACACCACCAGCGCCAGCAGCGCGATCACTACCGGCCGGACGCCATTGAGAAAGCCACTGACCAGCGGGCTCTCGCGATAGGCAGCATAGAGCGTAGCGAGCAGTACCATGGCCAAAATAGTTGGGGCGGTTAAGGCCAGCAAGCTCACCAAGACACCCGGCCAGCCAGCTTGGCGGTGCCCCACATAGCCCGCCAGCTTGGTCAGGATGGGGCCGGGCAAGGCGTTGCCGAAAGCAAAAGCGTCTAAGAACTCAGCGCGGCTGAGCCAGCGGCGGCGAGTCACCACTTCGTCTTGCAGCAACGGGATCATCGAAGGGCCGCCGCCGAAGCCCAGCAGGCCGATCTTGCTGAAGGAGGTAAAGAGTTTAAGGAGCGGCATCTCGTTTCGAGTTTAACGCAACGAAGCCAGAGCTTGCCCTGGGCTCACAGCGGCTGGTGGCTGTCGGCAGGCTCCTCTGATCGAGCGAGCCGCACCAAGAGCTTGGCTATGGCCAGCCCCAGCGCATAGTAGAGGCTGAGCAGGCTGAGCAGGATAACCAGGTAGCGCGGCGCGCTGCCGATCAGCCAAGCGAACAGCGCCAGCCAGGCCGGGGTGGCCAGCAGCACTCCTAGCACGATGCTGGCGGCTATCAAGGCGCCTTTGCCGCCGCTGCGGCCGAGGCGGTGGGCCATGGCTAGCGCTACCGGCAGCTGTAGAAGCGCCAAGGCAATGAGCATCTGGCTCATCAGCGCCGAGGCGGCAGCCTGGGGGGCGGCGATAAGCAGCAGCACTCCGCCAAACAGCCCGGCGCAGAGCGGTTGCAACAAGAAAGCGGCGCTGTAGCTTAGCCGCAATCCCCAGGCCATCTCCTGGCGGCTCGGCTGAGGGTTCTTGATTAAGCGCTGGATCCGCTGAAGCACTAACTACCCCTTCCGCCCAGCATGGCCAGTATCAGCAGCGCGCCAAGCGCCAGCCATAAAGCTCCAACATAATCCCAGCGCATTAGTAGCTGTTCTAGGCTGGTTAGCAGGGTGCGACTTGGTAGCGCTCGAGATGGCTCCGGCGGCGGCAGGTTCCACCAGGAAGGGCTGACCTTTCGCAGGGCGGCATTTACGCTACGGGCGAGGGTAGAGCTGGCGTGGCTAAGGAAAGGCCACTGCCGATCAAACAGCTTGATCTTGACAACGGCAAGGTAGATCAGTATACCTAGGCCGGTGCTGATACCTGCTTTTTGCAGGTCGCTGACGCTCAGGAAAGACTGTTGCAGAAAGGTCTCAACCCCCGAGGCAGCGATCCCCCAAGCGCTCAGCCCGGCGGCGATGGCGCCAAGTGCTACGTCGGGCTTGAGACCAAGAAGAATGATAGGGATAGCCAACAGCCCCATGCCGATGAGCATCCGGGGCGGTGCGTCAGGAACCGCCGCACGCCTTGGCCGACCGAGAAAGGTAAGACTGATGAGCTTAATAAATGAGGCTACCGTGCCGCCGCTGGTAACTATTAGCACGACCTCGGCCAAGCGCCACGGCAGCATTGGGTGTGCCTCGACCACGGCGTGATGGATTAGACTCTTACTGACAAAGCCGTTAAATAGCGGGATGCCGGCGATTCCTGCCGCTGCGACCAGCATGAAGATAAAGGTCAGCGGCATCTGCCGCCACAAACCCCCTAGCTTATACAGATTGCGCTCACCGGTGCGCAGCGCTACAGCGCCGACACCGAGAAACAGGGCGGCCTTAAAGAGACCGTGATTGACAATGTGCAACAACCCACCCGCCTGACCTTGCGCACCCCCCAGGCCGAGATAGCCTGCTGCCCCCAGGCCGGCCAGTACGAAGCCCATCTGGCTGATACTGTGGTAGGCCAGCAACCTTTTGGCGTCGTGCTGTTTTAACGCTAGCACCACCCCTACCAGCATGGTGAGTAGGCCTAGCCACAGTACGAGCAGGCCAAAGCTGGCGCCGTGCTGCCACGCCGAGGCTAACTCATGGCCCAGAGTGGGCCTGAAAATCGCCGTCAGGGAGCGGAAGATACCATAAGCTCCGGCTTTGATCATCACTCCCGAGAGCAGCGCACTAGCCGGTGACGGCGCAACGGAGTGAGCGTCTGGCAGCCAGGCGTGGAGCGGCACCATCCCCGCCTTGACTCCGAAACCGAGCAGCAGAAGGCCGAACGCCAGCCCGTGGAGGGGGGTCACTCCGGCCTCGAGCGCTAAGGGGTTGATCGTTACTGAGCCAGTGATGTTATAAACTAGCAAGATCCCAGCCAGGAGCGCGCTGCTTCCAGGCAGGGTCATCCACAGGTACTTCAGGGCTGCTTGCTTGGCGGCGGCGGTACGATCGTGAATCACCAGCACAAGTCCCAGCAGGCCGATCATTTCAAAAAACAGGTAGAGCGTGACTAGGTCGCCCGCCAGCACTATGCCGAGCATGGCTGAGAGCATTAACAGCGAGGTGGTGTGATAACGGCCGCCTTGGCCCACCTCCAAGTAGCCGATGGCGTACACAGAGACGCAAAACCAGACGAAGCTAGCAAAAAGCGCCAGCAGCGCGCTGAAAGCATCAACGCTAAGAGTGAGGCCTAGCAGCAACGGCACGATAATTGTCAAGCGCTCTGAGGCGACCAGCGACATTAGCGCTAAGGCCCCTAATACCGTCACGCCGGTAAAGACTAGTACTAGGGCGTTGCGCAAGCTCCCTAATAGGCTTACCAGCAGCGCTCCGATAAGCGGCCAGAGGACTAGCAGCAAGGGCAAGAGATCGCTCACGGGTAGAGCCCTCTCATAAAGTGACGCTACGAGCGCATCGTCCATCTATAGCGCATCGTCCATCTATAGCGCATCGTCCATCTATAGCGCATCGTCCAGCTATCTATAAGGAGAAGCGCGAGTGACGGCTGCATAATTGAGGTCTAAGCTCTCGGGTCTAGCAGAAAGAGCGCCCCGATCTTTGCTTCGAGCGCTGCCAGCGCCTGGTCCGGCAGGTCAGTGTTTAGCGAGTGTATCTCCAGGCAATCCGTTTCGAGCTCAACGCTGAGCGTACCTGGCAACAGGCTCACGGTCCAGGCCATGAGCAGGCGAGCGGCGAGTGGTTCAAGGTGTAGCGGATGGCGCCAGAAGCCGGGTTTTATCGGTAGTTGCGGATGGAGTGCCCGCCACGCTACATCGATACCGCCTAAGAGTGCCTGGTGAAAGAAGAACAGTACAAAGCTCGGGAGCGCCTGCCAGCGGAACCGCCAGCGCGGCGGCGGTAGGAGGGCTAAGCTGACATAGGTAGCCAGCCCTACCATCGCCAGCGCGAACGGCCAGCGATCGAGGCTGCCCTCAGCAAGAGCCCACCAAACCAGCAAAAACAGCAGCGCACGGCGTGCTGCGGCAAGCCAACTAGCCACTAGTACCTCCTGTCAGCAGGACCAGTATCAGCAGTGCCCCCAGGCTCAGCCATAGGAGGCCGACATTATCCCAACGGCGCTGCCGCACCTCGAGCCTATCGAGCCAGGTCAGCGACGGGACCTGTTTGGCGTGGGAGAGCTTGGCAACGGAGGCTGGCCGCAACTCCGGACGGAACCGGCGCCACAGTAGCTCCAGCCCTACCAGCAGATCGCCTGGTGGCAGCTGAGGGAAGCGCAGGCGCCCGAAACCGCCCAGAGCGGTAAACAGCGATAGGCCCAAGAGGCCCGGCCAGACTAGAGCCCAGGCTTTATCGAGCGAGAGGCCGAGGTGCTCCGTTAACGGCCAGCCTGCAACATAGGCCCAGAGTGGCAGGGAGATCAGCGCCACCACCAGTGAAACCAACCAGAGTGCGAGCAGGTGAGGCGTAGCCGCCGTCGGCTGGCGGCCAACCAGTACCAGCACGCGCAGCATTAGCAACGTAGTGCCGGTGGCGCTCAGCGACACCAATAGCTCGAGCCAGCCCCCCGCTACCACCTCCTTGAGGAGCGACTTGACCAACGCCCCACCGGTCAAAGGTAGACCGATCATGGCCAGCGCCGCCAGGCTCAGGCCCACCAGGACTACGCTGCGCGGCCCCACTCCCATACCTAAAAACAGCGCCCCCTTAACCAGGCCGTGATGTATGGCAAAGGCCAGCGTCAAGATCGAGGCTGCGGGCCATAGCTGAGGACTTACCAGCGCCAGGCCGACAGCCAGAGTGACAAGCCCCATCTGACTGACACTGGAATACGCCAGCACGGTCTTGGCCTCGCGCTGCGTGAACCCTACCAGTGCAGCGTAGAACGCGCCGATCAGGCCGAGCGCGGCCAGTAGGCCGCCCACCACAGGCAGCGCCGCCTCGCCGAGCGGCAGAAAGCGGAGCCAGCCCAAGAGCCCGGCTTTGAGCATGGCGCCGCTTAAGACCGCGCTAGCCGGTGTGGGTGCGATGGGGTGAGCCAGCGGCAGCCACATGTGGATGGTCACTACGCCGACCTTGACACCGAAGCCTATGGCCAGCAGCAGAGCCGGCACAGCACCTAAGGGGACGCCCGCCAGCGCGGGGAGCAGCAGCCCGCCCACGGCCATGGCGGCGGCTACCAGGCCAGCCAGGATCAGCCCTTCCCCCAACAGGGCCATTACCAGATAGACCCGCCCGGCGCGGTGGGCTTCAGGGTTGTCGCGATGGACTACCAGCCCGAAGGCGGCTAGGGTCATCAGGGCGAAGCAGAGGTAGAAGGTGACGAGGTCGTGGGCCAGGATCACCCCCAGGTTCCCCGCCATGGTCAGTAGCCAGAAGCTGAGGTAACGCTGCTGCCGGGAGTCGCTCTGGCCGTAGACCTGACCGTACAGGCTAGCTAGCAGCCACAGCAGCGCCGTAAAGAGCAGGAAGACCCGGCCCGTCTCGTCGAGGCCGAGCCGCGTACCCAGCAGCAGCCAGGGAAAACTGAGTTCGCTGCCGACCTCACCGAACGCTGCCAGCGCTACGCCCGGAGCTGCGGCCCAAGGTGCCAGGCGGCGCGCCCCAGGCAGTGCGGCCAGCACCAGCGGCGTCAGGATAGTAAGCCATAGCAGGACGGCGGTCATGGGGAAATCCCCGCAGCGATCTCTTGCGCCAGCACTAGTGGGCTATAGGGGCTAAAGGCAAACAGGCCGAGCAGCAGCGACAGGAGGCCGGTGGCCAAGGTCGGCACCAACATCCTCCAGGGGGCGTCCTGCCCGGTAGCTGCCGGAAACTCTGGTTTGGGCGGCATGAACCAGGCGCGATAGACCACCGGTAGGAAGTAGGCGGCATTTAGCAGCCCACTTAACACCAACAGCCCCACGATCCAGGGTAGGCCTTGCTCGAGCCCGCCTAGCGCCAGGTACCACTTGCTGATGAAACCGGCCGTAGGCGGCAGCCCGATCATGCCCATGGCTGCCACCGTGAAGGCCGTCATGCTCCAGGGGAGGCGGCGGCCGACCCCATCGACTTTGCTGACGCGGTAGATGCCCATAGTCTCAGCCAGATTACCTGCCGCGAAGAAGAGGGTGATCTTGGTAATGCCGTGGTGAACCAGATGGACTAACCCGCCGATAATGCCTAGGGGACCCAACAGCGCTACTCCCAGCGCGATGTAGGAGAGCTGACTAACCGTTGAGTAGGCCAAGCGGCGTTTGAGATCATCCTGCTTAAGGGCTTGCAGCGAGCCGTAGAGAATAGTTGCGGCAGCCCAGAGCAGGAGCACACCGCTAAGGCCCCAGGCTGCGCTCAGCTCGACGCCGTAGACGTCGAACACTACCCGCATGATGCCGAAGGCGCCAGCTTTAACTACCGCCACGGCGTGCAGTAGCGCACTAACCGGCACCGGGGCGACCATGGCCAGGGGGAGCCAGCCGTGCAGCGGCACGAGCGCCGCCTTGACCGCCGGCGCTCCGATTAGCAAGAAGAAGATTGCTATTAGCGCCCCCTGATGGCTGTCAGCCAGCGGGGCCAAGGTGCCGCCGCGCGTGAACTCGACCGGCCCGGCCAGAGTGTAAAGCCAAATCACGCCGAGGAGCAGCGCCGCTCCGCCGATCAAGGTGTAGGTCAGATAGATAGCCCCGGCGCGCATCGCCTCGCGGGTACCCGGGTGGACTACCAGCGGGTAGGTGGCGAGGGTCAGCAGCTCGAAAAAGATCACGAAGGTCAGCAGATTCCCAGACAGGGCGATACCCATGGTGGCAGTGATGCAGATGCTGAAGAAGCCGAAGAAACGGCTGCGATTGGGCGAGCCTTCAAGATAGCCGATAGCGTAGAGGGTGGTAAGGAACCAGAGCACAGCCGCCAGCGCGACAAACATCAGCCCGATCGGCTCGATACGCAGTAGCAGGTCGTGCCCAGGCAGCAGGGGGAGGCGCGTCTCGTGCTCAGCCCCACGCAGCGCGCCGACGCCGCCGATCGCCACCAACACCAGTGTGACGGCAGCGCCGGTCAGGTTGAGCAGGTTGCGCAGACGCCCTTGCAGCGTGAAGATAAGCAGCCCGGTAGCTAACGAGCTTAGTAGCACCAGCAAGGGCAACCAGAAGTCCCAGTTCATGGGGGGCCTCCCAGCGGCAGGCCCGGCGCCAGCAGCGCCAGCAGTTCGGGAGTGCGTAGGCCGATCAAGATAGCCAGCAGAGCCAGCGCCAAGGCGATTAGCTCGAGCCCTCGTGGCACGGGGTGCAACGCGGCGCCTGAGCGCGGTTCCAGCAGGGCGATAACCAGCACCCGGAACAGATAGAGCGCACTAAACAGCCCGCCCGCTAGCATAATGAGCGCCCAGACCCACTGCCCGCTGTCGATGGCCGCTGTGACTAGCCACCACTTGGCGATAAAGCCCCCGCTAGGCGGCAGACCTGCCAGGCTAACCGCGGCCAAAGCCACCGTGAAGGTGGTGATGGGCAGGTGTGTGGCCATCCCTCGTAAGCCGCTTAAGCGGTCGTGCCCGTAGGCTTGTAGCACCAGCCCGGCGGCCAAGAAGAGTGCGGCTTTGCTCAGTGCGTGCGCCAGGGCATGATAGAGCGCGCCGTGATAGGCCGCGGCTGAGGTGCCGATAAACATTAGGGGCAGCGCTAGACACAGATAGCCGAGCTGCGCTACGGTCGAGTAGGCAACCAGCAATTTAAGGCGGCGTTGACGGAACGCTTGCAGCGAGCCGTACAGCAAGGCGGCCGCGCCCAGCAGTGCCAGTACCTGCGCGGCGGCGGCCAGCCCATCGCCATACGTAAACAGCCATAGGCGTAGCAACAGGTAGTACGACGCCTTGACTACCAGCGCTGAGAGCAGCGCACTGACCGGTGCCGGGGCGCTAGCGTGAGCCAGCGGGAGCCAGAAGTGGAAAGGAAAGATGGCGGTTTTAAGGAGGAGGCCAAAAGTCATCAGGGCAAGTGCTAGCAGCGTGCCCGGCGTTGTATTAAGGTCTGCTAGCAAGAGCAGGCTCAAGGTGCTGTGCTGAGCATAGATCAGCGCCACGCCCAGCAGATAGGCCAGTGAACCGAAGATCGCTGCCAATAAGTAACGCATAGCAGCAGTCAGCGCGATCCGTTCTCTGGATAGCGTGACCAGTGCCACAGCGGTTAGGCCGACCACCTCCAGCGTTACGAACAGGTTGAACAGGTCGGCTGAGAGATAGAGTCCGTTGAGTCCGCCCCACAGTAAGAGCCAGAGCGGCCAGAAGTGCTTAGCCGCCGGTGCCTTAAAGTAGCCGCTGGCAAAGAGGCTCACCCCTAAGCCGACAACCGCATTTAGCAAGAGCATCCAGACCGCCAAGCCATCGGCCCAGAGCGTGATCCCTAGCGGTGCCAGCCAGCCGCCCATGGGGTAGCTGTAAGCGCCATTGCGCATCACCTCGGCGCTGAGTTGCCCGATACTGATCAGGGTCAAGACTGCGACAGCTAGGCCTACCAGGCGAGCTATGCGCGGCTCTAGGTAGCACAGCACCGCTCCGACAAAGGGGAGCCAGATTATCCAGGCGATCACGGTGCTAGGCCTGCTCCTCGGGGAGATGCACCATTCCGGTCTCAGCATGAATATGCCGCGCCAGCGCCACCGCTAGCGCTGTGGAGGCAAAGGCCACTACGATGCCGGTCACCACCATGGCGTGAGGCACCGGGTCGGGTGCTTCCGGGCCGCGGTAGGCGATAGCCACCAAGAGCAGAAAGATCGCTGAGCCCATGACGTTGAGGGCCAAGATTTTGCGCAGCAGGTGGCGGGTTAGCAGCAGCCCGGCCAGAGCTATTGCAAACAGCGCCACGGCAGCTGTTAAGTAGATGTAGATCGTGATCATGGTGCTCCTTGTCTTGGAATGCCTGGCTCCTCCGAAAAAACAGTATTCAAGTATTCAAGTATTCGAGTATTCAAGTAGGGGCGGACCTCGGACGGCTACGCCTCGGCGCTTCGCTGACGTGCGCCCTATTTGCATCCTTGGCGATGAACGGTAGCCCATGGCTTCCTCAGGGAGAGTTCGATTCTTTCTGCTCAGAGTCGCTCGCGGCCTTTGGCGGCGGCTCGGCGGCGATAATTAGCCACGCTAGCATGGCAGCAACAGAGATAGTGACTAACACCTCCAGCACCGCCATCCAAGTGGCAACCTCTGTTGCGGGGTAGCTAAATAGCGGCAGGCCGCGCAGCAGCGGGCCGAGCGTGAGGATAAGCGGCGCAATAACAGCGATTACCACCAGACTGCGCAAGAAGACTCCAGGCACTTTAGCGAATATCGGGGTGCCAGCTAGATACCAGAGCAGCAGCCCTGATGCTGCTATGGCGCCCCCCTGAAAACCACCGACGTAGGCCGCTACCAACAGCGCCAGGGGCGAGAGTAGCCGCGTAAAAGCTATCAGTAGTGGCTCGGCGGGGATGGCGATACGCCGGCGGCTCAGACTTGTCCCCCCCAGCAGCGTAGCCGCGCCCAACACTACAGCCAACAGCACGACTAGCTCGAGCCAGGTGTCATAGCCCCGAAAGACCAGCAGCACCGCCGCTACCGGCTGCTCAAGGCCGAGCCGCGCCGACTCTTGCGCAACCTGGGCAACTAGCCCTGGGCGCGGCCAGTCGAGGCCATAAAGGACACTAAGCAGCGCCACTGTTAGCAGGCTGATCAAAACGATCACACCAGCTCGAGTCAACCGGTCAGCGTGCATCTTGATCCTTGTCGGCGCGCAGCTGCCCAGCCGCCCCCAACAGCAGCGCCCCGGTTAAGCCCGCCCCGATTGCGGCCTCGACCAGCGCGACATACTCTGCGTTAAGCCGCACATAGGCCAGAGCGATCAAGAGGCCAAAGGCTACGAACAGCGCTATCGAGGTAAACAGCTTGCGGCTGAACAGCAGCCGCGCTACTAGCACAATGAGCGTAACCGTGACCAGAAGATCAAACAGCACCGACAGCGCGTTCATGGCGTCCTTTTGGCCAATCTGGCGATCAGGTAACAGACCGTTGAGCTAGCCACCAGCGCCAAACCCCAGATGATGAACAGCTTCAGCGCCACCGCCAGCGATCCCGCCGCCAGCGCTGCCCCCAACACAATGAAGCCTAAGCCCAGCGTGTCTGCCTTGGTCAGGGCGTGCAAGCGGCTGTGGGTGTCAGGGAAGCGGAGCAGGCCGACCGTTCCGGCCAAGAAGAAAGCTGCCCCCACCACCAACGCCAGAGCGGAGAGTAATGGCATCGATTACTCCGCTGAGGTGGGCGGCGTGCCGAAGTGCTTAACGAAAGCCACCGCAGCCACTGCGGCTAAGATAGCGAAGATCAGGGCTACATCGCGCAGTCCAGGCTGCGCTAGCGCTTGAGCCAGCAGCACCAGGACGGCTACGGCGGTAGTGCCAAAGAGCTGAGCTGCCATCATCCGGTCGGCGGGGCGCGGACCGCGCACCACCCGAACCAAGCCGAGCGACAAGTTAGCCAGAATGAACACCGCCACGGCAAAAAACAGCGTATCCATGGTCACCAGACACACTTATGGGTGCGGGGCAAAGCGCCCCATAGGTGTAGTAGAAGGCATAAACGATTCATTATGTATTCCCATTCCGTCACCATCCTGCTTGGGAGTCGCAGGAAAGTGGCCGCGACGTTGCTTTTAGCGGGGCAGCCGCATGCCGCAAGCGCCGGATACGCGCTGTGCGGGTCATGCCCCCGGGTCACTGTATCACAGCGGGGAGGGCTCGAGCTAGCCTCGCACGAGCGCTTGTCGCCCGGCGGACAGGCTCACAGTCGCTGATGACCGCCTTGAGCGCGGGCTTGGGGTTACCAACTTGGAGACCGCCGTAAAGCGCGATATGCTAACGCATGACCGAGATTCTAACTGCACGCCCTGAGTGGCATGCTCTTACAGCCCACTACCAGCAGATCAAGGAGCTGCATCTGCGCCAACTCTTCGCAGCCGATCCCAAGCGTGGCGAGCGGTTGGCCCTCGAGGTGCAAGGCCTTTACTGCGACTATTCCAAGCACCGCATCACCGATGAGACACTGGCACTGCTGATCAGGCTAGCGGAAGCTTGTGGCCTGCCCCAGCGGATCGAGGCGATGTTCCGCGGTGACCAGATCAACCTCACCGAAGGGCGCTCAGTGCTGCACGTGGCACTCCGCGCCCCGCGCGAGAGCAGCCTGACGGTGGATGGCGTAGATGTGATAGCCGAAGTCCAGACGGTGCTTGATAAGATGGCCGTCTTTGCTACGCGCGTGCGCAGCGGCGCCTGGACCGGACACACCGGCAAGCCGATTAGGAATGTGGTCAACCTCGGCATCGGCGGCTCGGATTTAGGCCCAGCGATGGCCTATGAGGCGCTTCGGCACTACAGCAAGCGGGAGCTGACTTTCCGCTTTGTCTCCAACATCGACGCTACTGATTTCGTTGAAGCGACCTGTGACCTCGACCCGGCCGAAACCCTTTTTATCGTAGCCTCTAAGACCTTCACCACGCTCGAGACCATGACCAACGCCCAATGCGCCAGGCGCTGGCTGCTGGCCGCCATGCACGATGAGGCGTCGGTAGCCAAACACTTTGTAGCCGTCTCGACTAACGCCACCGAGGTAGCCCGCTTCGGTATCGACCCACAGAACATGTTCGGCTTTTGGGACTGGGTGGGGGGCCGTTACTCGCTGACCTCAGCCATCGGCCTAAGCCTCATGTTGGCTATCGGTGCCGAGCGTTTTGGTGAGCTGTTGGCGGGCTGTCACGGTATGGATGAGCACTTCCGGCGCGCCCCCTTACCACGCAACATGCCGGTCATTATGGGCTTGCTCAACGTCTGGTACGGCAACTTCTTCGGGACTGAGACGGTGGCCGTGCTCCCCTATGACCAGTACCTGCGGCGCTTTCCGGCCTACCTACAGCAGTTAGTGATGGAGAGTAATGGCAAGCGGACCACGCTGCAAGGGCTCCCGGTGACGTATCAGACCGGTCCCATCGTCTGGGGTGAGCCGGGTACCAGCGGCCAGCACTCGTTTTATCAACTGCTGCACCAAGGGACCAAACTGGTGCCGTGCGACTTTATCGGCTTGGTTAGCCCCTTAAACCCGCTCGGTGAGCACCACAAGCTGCTAATGGCCAACCTCTTGGCCCAGGCTGAGGCGTTGGCCTTCGGCAAGACCGCTGACGAGGTGGCGACGGAAGGTATTCCTAGCTACCTAGTTCCTCACCGCACCTTTGACGGGAACCGCCCTTCGACGGTGTTGCTGGCTAATCGGCTTACCCCTGCGGTACTGGGCCAACTGATCGCCCTGTATGAGCACAGCGTCTTGGTAGCCAGCGTGATCTGGGAGATCAATGCCTTCGATCAGTGGGGGGTGGAGCTGGGCAAGGTGCTCGCTAAGCAGATCGCCGCCGAATTGGCGTCTTCAGCGGAGCCCCAACACGACAGCTCGACCAATGCGCTGATTCGCCGCTACCGGAACGGAGGTAGGCCATGAAGGTACATCCCAAGGCAGGCCACAGCCCTGAGTACCGGATGCTGGCCAACATCCCCCGCCTGATCACAACCTTTTATACCGAACGGCCCGACCCGGCGGTGGCGGCAGAGCGGGTAGCGTTTGGCACCTCGGGCCACCGCGGCAGCTCCTTAACGCGATCGTTTAACGAACAGCACGTGCTGGCCATCAGCCAGGCCATCTGCGACTATCGCCGGGCGCACGGGATTAACGGCCCGCTGTTTTTGGGGATCGATACCCACGCGCTGTCGGAACCGGCCTATGCGGCGATTATCGAGGTGCTAGCGGCTAACGGCGTCGAGGTGATGGTCGATGCAGCCCAAGGCTATACCCCGACACCGGTGATCTCCCACGCTATCCTTGGCTTCAATCGGGGGCGCAGCGGCGGCTTGGCTGACGGTATCGTCGTCACCCCGTCCCACAACCCGCCCGAGGACGGCGGCTATAAGTACAACCCACCCAATGGCGGCCCTGCCGATACCGACATCACCCGCTGGATCCAGGAGCGGGCTAACGGCTACTTAGAAGGGCTTAAGGGGGTGCAGCGGCTAACCTACGCTAAGGCTATGCGTGCGGCGACTACGCATCGCTACGACTACCTCACGCCGTATATCAGCGACTTGGCTACGGTTATCGACTTTGAGCCGATCCGCGCTAGCGGCATAAAGCTGGCGGTCGATCCGCTCGGTGGCGCGGGCGTACACTACTGGGGGCCGATCGCCGAACGCTACGGCCTGAATCTAACGGTGGTGAGCGATGAGGTAGACCCCACCTTCCGCTTCATGACACTCGATTGGGACGGCAAGATCCGTATGGACCCGTCGTCCTCTTACACCATGCAGCGCCTAATCGGCTTGCGCGACCGCTTCGAGGTCGCCTTTGCCTGCGACTCCGATCACGACCGGCACGGCATCGTGACCCGCAGCGCCGGCCTGCTCCCGGCGAATCACTACCTGGCGGTGATGACTAACTACCTGTTCACCCACCGCCCCCAGTGGGGCGAAGGGCTGGCGGTCGCCAAGACTCTGGTCAGCACCAGCCTGATCGACCGGGTGGCGGCGGGCCTCGAGCGCAAGTTGGTCGAGGTGCCGGTGGGCTTCAAATGGTTTGTATCGGGACTGCTTGCCGGGACGTTCGGCTTCGTAGGTGAAGAGAGCGCAGGAGCTACCTTCCTCCGCCGCGATGGCACGGTCTGGACCACCGACAAAGACGGCTTGGCCCCGGCGCTACTGGCTGCCGAGATGACCGCGGTGCGTGGGCGCGATCCCGGCGAGCTGTACCAGGAGCTGACCGCGCGCTACGGCAGCCCGGTCGCCACCCGTATCGATGCCCCGGCGACCAGTGAGCAGAAGCGGGTGCTCGCCAACCTCTCGCCTGAGCAGGTGCCGTTCCGTGAGCTGGCCGGTGAGCCGATTAGCGCCATGCTCACCACGGCGCCCGGCAATGGGGCCGCTATCGGCGGGCTCAAGGTGGTCACCGAGAGTGGCTGGTTTGCCGCCCGCCCGTCGGGGACCGAGGAGATCTACAAGATCTATGCCGAGAGTTTTAGCGGCCAGGCCCACCTCGAGCGCTTAGTAGCCGAAGCGCAGGTCATTGTGGGGAGGGCGTTTGAAACAGCTCGAGCTTAACGGGGCCGAGGTTTGTATCCTGAGCCCTGAGACGCTGCCGCTAGGCGCCGCGGCGTGGCTGCTCGAGCATATTCAGGAGGCCGTCGCGACCAAGGGGTGGGCCGCGCTGGCGCTCTCGGGCGGTGCGACGCCGAAACCGCTCTACCGGTTGCTGGCCGAACCGGATCAGGCCGAACTTTGGCCGTGGGAGCGGGTGCGCCTCTTCTGGGCGGATGAGCGTTGCGTGCCCCCCGATGATCCCCAAAGCAACTACAACATGACGTGCCGAACGCTGCTGGACCATCTGCCGCGGCGCCCGGAGGTGTTCCGCATGCGCGGCGAAGATGAGCCGCACGCGGCGGCTGAGGCCTATGCGGCGCTGCTTAAGCGCCACGCCCCCAGCGGTCTTGATGTATTGCTGCTGGGCATGGGGGAGGACGGGCACACCGCTTCGCTGTTTCCGGGTTCAGCGGCTGCGAGCGAGACTGTGCGCAGCGTCGTGGCGGCGCACGTCCCCAAGGCCGGCTGGCGACTGACGCTGACGCCGGCGGCAATGCGGGCGGCTCGCCGGGTGCTGCTGCTGGTGACCGGTGCGGGGAAGGCTGAGGTGCTGGCGGAGGTCCTGACGGGGCCGCTTGCCCCGGTGCGCTACCCGGCGCAGCTGCTACGAGGCCATGCCGGAGCCGTGTGGATGGTCGATGAGGCGGCGGCCTCGCGGTTAGGGGTGCCATGAGCGAGGTGTTCAAGCGCGCCGCGGCTGAATACGCGGTGGCATTCGTGCGATCGGGGATGCGGGTTGGTTTGGGCACCGGCAGCACGGCGCGCTTTGCCACGCAGCGGCTGGCTGAGTTAGTGCGCTTAGGGGAGTTGACCGATATCGTCGGAGCCGCCACCTCACAGGCGACGCGCGCCGAGGCTATGGCCTTGGGCTTGACCCTGATGGACGACGCCTTGCCCGCAGACCTTGACCTAACTATCGACGGCGCGGACGAGATCGATCCCGAACTTAACCTCATCAAAGGTGGGGGAGGGTCACTGCTGCGCGAGAAGATCGTCGCTCAGGCCAGCCGCCGCCTGGTCATTGTGGCGGACGACAGCAAGCTGTCACCGCACTTGGGTACGCGCTTTTTCGTGCCGGTTGAGGTGCTCCCCTTTGGCTGGCGCGTACAAGCGCGCTATCTGACCTCACTGGGAGCGACTGTGACTCTCCGGCAGGCCCAGCAACCGTTTCTGACCGACCAAGGTAATTACATCTTAGACTGTCAGTTCGGACCGATTGCTGACCTGAAGGGGCTAGCTTTAGCGCTTCAAGCTCGAGCAGGCATTTTGGAACACGGCCTGTTTCTCGGCCTGGCCACCGACGTGATCGTGGCCGGAGCGCAAGGGGTGCGCCACCTGCCGTAAGCTACAGCGCGTAGCCGCCACTTTCGTCATCGCGCACTACCTGGCCGTTGCGCAGCGTGATGGTGCGACGGCGCAAGCGGTCGACTAGGTCGCGGGAGTGGGTAGCGACAATAACGGTAGTTCCCTTGATGTTGACATCGTTTAACAGCTCTAAAATCTCCCAACTGATGTCGGGGTCGAGGTTGCCGGTGGGTTCGTCACAGAGTAAAAGCGGCGGGTTGGTAACCATGGCTCGAGCGATAGCAACACGCTGCTGCTCGCCCAGGCTCAGCTCAACGGGATAAGCCTTGCGTTTGTGCGCCAGCGCTACCTGGCGCAGCGCCACAAGCGCTCGCTGCTCGAGGTTGCCGCGCTCACCGGTAGCTCGCAGCACAAAGACCAAATTGTCTAAGGCACTCAGCTGCGGCAGCAGGCGGTGATCCTGAAAAACCATGCCGATCTTGCGCCGCAGCAGCGGTAGCTTGCGATCGGCAACCTTGCTGAGGTCCTGCCCGAGCAGGTAGACCGTGCCTTCGGTCGGGGTGATGCGCCGCAGAATAAGGGCCAGTATGGTGGATTTGCCAGCGCCGGAGTGCCCGGTGATATAGACAAATTCACCCTTGTTGATGCGGAAGTCCACATCTTTGATGGCATGGGTATGGGTGCGGGAATAGGTTTTGGTGACGCGGTGGAACTGGATCACCCCGGGCCTCCACCCGGCGTTATAACATGCACGGCTCGGCTCTTGATGATGATGCTATGCAAACGCTCCATGTCGCGCCCCAGTAGCCTGGCAACAGATGGTCCGAGTGAGAACACGTTTTGCTGGCCCTGAGCGACGCCCGTGCTGGTGCAAGCGAAACTTGCTCTAGGCGTAAAGCTGCACCGTCTCGAGCAGCAGCTCCAGCGCCGCTGGGGCGTCAAGCCCATAGGCCACACTGGTGTTGTTCGGCTCCATCGCCTTGACCCCGCGCTCATCTACTACCGTCATGCCGCGCGTCAGCTGGCCGGTTAGCTCAACAGCCACAGGGCGATCATGGCAGGTGAACAGCTCGGGGTGCGTCACCAGCATCACTGCACAGGGGTCGTGCAGCGGCCCCTCGACCTTGCCAAAGAACTTCTCGGCATACTTGGCGCAGTAAAAGTCGAGCAGCTCGGCTGTGAAGGTGGCCGCTACCCCGCCTAACGCCCGGAGCTGCGCAACGGTGTCGGGGCTGATCATGAACTGATGGGTCAGGTTCAAGCCGCACAGCAAGAGCGTAGCGCCGCTGGCAAAGACGATGGCGGCGGCTTCCGGGTCGGCCCAGATATTAAACTCGGCATGGCTAGTGACGTTGCCAAAGCTGGTACTCCCACCCATGATGGCAATCCCTCGTAACCGCGCGGCTAGGTCCGGTGCCTGCCGCAAGGCCAGGGCAATGTTAGTTAACGGCCCAGTGGCTACCACCCAGAGATCGTCGTAGCGGCGCCCCGCCTCGATGATGAAGCGCACCGCGTCGTGACCGGCCAACTGCCGCGTCAGCGGCGGCAGGATCGGCCCACCTAGGCCGGACTTGCCATGAATGAACTCGGCGTGTCGGGGCGGGGCTACCAGGGGCCGCTCGGCGCCGGCATAAACCGGCGTGTCGAGGCCCAAGATCTGCGTAGTAATCAGCGCGTTGTGTGCAGTTAACCTAAGGGGCGCGTTCCCACTAACTGCCGTAATGGCTAGCAGTTCGCCGTGCTTGGCGGCCATCAAGATGGCGATAGCATCGTCGTGTCCGGGGTCACAGTCGAGAATCAGGCGGGGTCTAGGCATAGCACTCCCAAAAGCAGCTATGAGGCTACCAAGTTGCGGTCTGGTAAGGAGTTTGGATCCACCATTGACGACTCAGTTGAGATGCGGTGCGAGTGGGGCGTGGTGGCCGAGCGCCTCCTCATCGGGCATAACGGTGGCTGAGACGGCGCGGTCGCCCTCACCTAAGCGCATGATAGTGACCCCTTGCGAAGGACGTCCGTAGGAGCTGACCTCCTTAACGCGGGTGCGGATCAACACCCCGCCTTCGGAGAGCACCAGCAGCTCTTCATGGCCCAGCACAGGGGCTAGACTGACGAGCTGTCCGGTTTTATCCGTTACGCGCATGGTGATTACGCCTTGCCCACCGCGGCCTTGCCGCGGGTACTCACTTAAGGGGGTGCGCTTGCCATAGCCGCACTCTGTGACGGTCAGCAGTTCGATCTGCTCTTGGTAGCCCTCATCGACCACTACCAGGCTGACCACTAAGTCGTCTGAGCGGAGCTTAATGCCGCGCACGCCCTGAGTGGCGCGGCCCGTATCGCGCACTTCGCCCTCGGTGAAGCGGATGGCCTGTCCGCTACGGGTGGCCAGGACGATATCGGCGCTACCGGTAGTGATCCGGACCGACACCAGTTCGTCACCCTCCATCAGGTTCAGGGCGATTAAGCCTGAGGCGTTGATATTGCCGTATTCACGGATGGCGGTTTTCTTGATCACCCCCTGGCGCGTAGCGAAGACGAAATAGCCGTCCTGGTCGAAACTACGAATAGCCAGCACGGTCTGCATCGACTCCTCTTCAGCAATCGGCAGCAGGTTGCGGATATGGTTGCCGCGCGCGGCGCGGTCGGCCTCAGGTAGGTCGTAGACTTTTTCCCGATAGACGCGCCCCTTGTCGGTGAAAAACAGCAGATAGTCGTGGGTGTTAGCCACGATCAGGTGCGCATTGATATCGTCAGTTTTCTGCCGCTGTGCGCTCACCCCGCGCCCGCCCCGAGCTTGGGCGCGGTAGCTAGTCAGAGGGGTGCGCTTAATATAGCCGCCGCGGGTGAGTGTGACTACCATGCTCGCTTCGGCGATCAGGTCTTCTTTGCTGATATCGCCTTCTAGGGCGCTGATCTGGGTGCGGCGGGGGTCGGCAAACTGCTTCTTGACCTCCCGAAGTTCGCCCCGGATCACCCGCCACAGCTGGGCTTCGTCACCAAGAATAGCTTGTAGCCGGGCGATCTCCTCTTGCAGTTCGCGGTACTCCTCAAGAATCTTGTGCCGCTCGAGCCCGGTCAGCCGCTGCAAGCGCATGTCCAAGACCGCCTGCGCCTGTGCCTCGCTGAGGTTAAACTCGCTCATCAGGCCGCGCTTAGCCTCGGGGCCGTCTTGCGAGGCGCGGATTAGCGCGATGACCTCGTCAAGATGGTCGAGGGCGATCAAGTAACCTTCCAGGAGATGGGCGCGCTCTTGGGCCTGGCGCAGCTCAAAGGCGGTGCGGCGGCGCACCACCTCGGCGCGATGCTCCAGAAACAGCTCCAGCGCACGCTTAAGCGGCAAGATCTGCGGCGAGCGGTTGACAATGGCCAAGTTGTTAACAGCAAAGCTGCTCTGTAGCTGTGTGAACTTATAAAGCTGATTTAATACTAGCTCAGGGCGGGCTCCGCGCTTAAGCTCAAAAACGAGGCGCATCCCCTGGCGGTCGGACTCGTCGCGGATGTTGGCGATATCCTCGATCCTCTTGTTCCTAACCAAGCTAGCCGCAGTCTGGATTAGCGAGGTCTTATTGACCTGATAGGGGATTTCGGTGACCACGATCGACTCGCGGTTGTTGCGCTCCTCGAAGCGCACCTTAGCCCGTAGGCGGATGCTGCCGCGCCCTGTCTCGAAGGCCTCGCGGATGCCGCGATCAGACATCACCCCGCCGGTTGGAAAGTCTGGCCCCTTAATGTAGAGCATCAGCTCGTCTAAGGTGATCTCCGGCTTGTCGATCAAGGCGATTAGCCCGTCAATAATCTCGCCGAGGTTATGAGGCGGGATATTGGTGGCCATCCCGACTGCAATCCCCGCCGCGCCGTTGACCAGCATGTTGGGCACTGCGCAGGGGAGCACTTCGGGCTCGGCGGTGCTTTCGTCGAAGTTGGGCTTAAACGCCACCGTCTCCTTGTCGATGTCCTGCAAAATCGCCTCGGTCACGGCGGTCATGCGCGCTTCGGTGTAGCGGTAAGCGGCGGCCGGGTCGCCGTCAATGGAGCCGAAGTTGCCCTGGCCGTCGACTAGCGGATAGCGCAGGTTCCAGCCCTGGGCCATCCGCACCATAGCGTCGTAGATGGCGGCGTCACCGTGCGGGTGGTACTTCTTGATTACCTCCCCGACCACCCCGGCGGACTTGACATACTTGCGATTGCTGGCTAGCCCCAGCTCGTGCATGGCGTAGAGGATGCGCCGCTGTACCGGCTTGAGCCCATCCCTAACATCCGGCAGCGCCCGGTCGACGATGACCGACATGGCGTAATTGATAAAACTGGTCCTGATCTCGTCAGTGATGGCGATGGGAACGACACGACCCTCGTTCAAGAGGAACCTCCACGGGCGCGAAGCCCTACCAAGCGCGTTATTTTACCGCTCCAGCTTGGCCGAAGACAACCTTATAAGCTCTTTAAGTCATTGTGGCCGAGGCTGGGAGAGCGTGAAGAACTGCCCGGCGACCCCCAGCACGCGCCAGTCCTGGCCGGGTAGCGGCACGGTAAAGACCCGAGCTACTAGATAGTCCTGTACTAGCGTCCGCTCCTCGAGCGCGGCGCGCATGACGCCTTCGGCGAGGCCCTGCACTGCCGCACCAAACCCGCCACCCCCGGCTAGCCCAAGCTGAGCCAGCAGTTCGGGACTGGCCCGCCTGGCTTGGTAGTCGGCAAAGTACTCCTTGCTGGGTCGGCTGAGGTAGAGGCCCACGACGAGCAGGGCGAGCAAGAGAACAGTAATGAAGGCTCTCATCAGTCCTCAGTTTATCACGCCAGACTACGCCCTCACCCTTTTCACCGCACGCGCCCTAAGCACCGGCTGACTTTCTATCAATACCGGCGCAAACTCATCGCTGGCTGCATTACCCCTGACGTATCCCCTTTGTCGACAATCTGGCAGCGGCCAAGGCCGAGGCAGGCGCCCTGATCCAAGCTGCTGCGCGCAACTGGTCGTGGGGGGCGGTGAGGGGCGATATCGCGGACGTGGTGATGGGCCGCGCAGGGCGCCGCGCGGCAGGCGAGATCACGCTCTTCAAGTCGCTCGGCTTGGCGCTCGAAGATCTGGTGGTCGCCAGGCTCCTGCCATAGCGAGGCAGGTGTGGCACAATGAAGCCATGCCGTCCCTTCCCGCCAGCGTGCTCGAGGAGATCATTAGGCGCCTCGTCGAAGAGTTCGACCCCGAGGCGATCTACCTCTTCGGCTCGCACGCCTGGGGTGAGCCGGACGAGGACAGCGACGTCGATTTGATGATCGTCGTACCGTGGGACAGGACGCCGACGCACCGAGACTCCGTGAGAGCACATCAAAGCCTTTCAGAGATCGAGGTGGCTAAAGATATCCTGCTTAGGACGCATGCACGCTTCGAGAGATTTCGTCCGGTGCGGGCTTCGCTGGAGTACAAGATTGCGAAAAGAGGCAGATTGCTTTATGAGCGACCAGGAAATGGCCGAGGCGAAAAGCGAGATCGTCCGGCAATGGCTGACCAGGGCTGAGCGTGATCTCGGTTCTGCGGAGCGGTTGGCGGCGGGTTCGGCCCCCTATCTCGATACAGCCGTCTACCACTGCCAGCAAGCAGGAGAGAAGGCAGTCAAGGGCTTTCTCGCCTTTGCCGAGCACGAACTCGAAAAGACGCACGACGTCGAGCGCTTGGTTAAGCTTGCCGAGGCCTATGAGCCCGCCTTTCAGCATCACCGGTCGGCAGCAAGGTTGTTAACGCCCTATGCCACGCGCTTTCGCTATATCAGCGAGGCGCTCGAGCCGAGCCGCGACGAGTTCAACGAAGCCTTTAAGGCAGCCGAAGGGCTCTATCACTTCACCCTCTCCCTACTCCCCGAAGAGGTCCACCCGTGATCGACCGCTACACCACCCCCGAGATGAAGCGCCTGTGGAGCGAGGCGCATCGGTACCAGACCTGGTTAGAGGTTGAGCTAGCCGCTACCGAAGCCTGGGAGGCGCTGGGCGAGGTGCCCGCCGGAACCGCGCGGCGCATCCGCGAGAAGCTAGCCAATGCCCCGCTCGATGAGGCCTTCGCTCTGCGCGTGGCCGAGCTCGAGCGCCACACCAAGCACGACATCGTGGCCTTCACCCGAGCCCTGGCCGAACGCGTCGGCGAAGAAGCCCGGTACGTGCATCTTGGCCTCACCAGCACCGATGTGGTCGATACCGCCCAGAACTTGATCTTGCGCGAGGCGCTCGCCATCATCCTCGACGACGTGCGCGCCTTGCAGACGGCCATAAAAGCCAAGGCTGTGGCTTTCAAGCACACCCCCTGCATCGGCCGCACCCACGGCATTCACGCCGAGCCGATGACCTTCGGGCTGAAGTTTTTGAACTTTTACGCTGCCGCACAGCGCGACGAGGTGCGGCTTAAACGCGCCCGTGAGGCGGTCAGTGTGGCCATGCTCTCGGGTTCGGTAGGCACCTACGCCCACGTACCGCCTGAGGTCGAGCGGCACGTCGCCGAACGTTTGGGGCTTACGCCTGACCCGATTACTAACCAGACCGTCGCGCGCGACCGCCACGCTGAGGTCATGAGCGCCCTGGCGATTTTGGGGACGACCCTGGAGCGCATCGCCATTGAGATCCGCCATCTGCAGCGCACGGAAGTGCGCGAGGCACAAGAGGGCTTTGCTAAGGGGCAGACCGGCAGCAGCTCGATGCCGCACAAGAAGAACCCCATCGCCAGCGAGAACATCTCAGGGCTCGCCCGGCTCATGCGCAGCAACCTGCAAGCGGCCCTGGAGAACGTGGCGCTGTGGCACGAGCGCGACATCAGCCACTCCAGCGTCGAGCGGGTGATTCTGCCCGACACCACGGCGCTGGCGAGCTACGCCACGCGGCGTCTCACGGGCGTCATCGAGGGTCTGGTGGTCTACCCTGAGGCTATGCGGCAGAACCTGGATACCTTGCACGGCCTCGTCTACTCGCAGCGGGTGCTGCACAAGCTCATCAACAAAGAGCTGACGCGCGAGGCGGCTTACGAGCTGGTGCAGCGTTGCAGCCTCACCGCCTGGGAGACGGGCGAGCATCTGAAAACGCTGGTGAGGAGCGACGCGGAGAACCTCCTAAGCGATACCGAACTTGATGAGGCGTTTGATCCGGCGTGGTACTTGCGCTTTGTTGATGAGATCTATGCTCGCTTCGGGCTGTAGTGTCCTGCCCTAGCATGTTTCTGGCATGCTATAATCATGCTATAATCATGCCATGGCCAACCTACAGGTCAAGAACGTGCCCGAGCACTTGCACGAGCGCCTGCGGAGAGTGGCCGCAGATAGCCGCCGTACCCTGAGCGAGATCGTGCTGGAAGGGCTCGAGCGGGAGCTGGCCCGGCGCGAATGGCAACAGCGGCTGGCTGGGCGCCCCGAAAGCGAACTGGGTGTAACGGCGGCCTCATTGCTTGCCGAAGAGCGCGCCGAGCGAGACCGCGAACTGCCGTGGGCCGCTACGTCAGGCGTTGTCGTGCAGAACGTGCGCTAGCGACTAGAGCTCGAGCGCTCCTGCGAGATACCACAGCTTTCCCTGATGCTTAAGCTTGCCGAACTCGTCGTGCGTTAGGCCCTTGGGCTCCTCGTGTCCCTGTACAAAGCGGTAAAGGAGAGCGCTACGCGCCAGCGGCTCGGCGGGTAGATCACCCACCACCAGCAGGTCGATGTCGCTGTGCAGATTCCAATCGCCCCGCGCCACCGAACCGTATAGAAAAACCTGCGCCCCGGGCAGCTCGCGGCGAAGGCGCTCGGCATAGGCGGAGGCTTCGCGGATGAGGGCTTCGCGCTCGCGTGCTCGCGCCCTACTCAACGCTTTTAATCCAGCCGAAGATCTGATGGGCAGCATTTAGGGCCTCCTCGGCGGCTCGAGCGTCGTAATACTCGTGCGGACTTCCTTCCGGGTAAGCATCAGGATAGCGTGTGGGTTCGTAGTGGCGGTCAAGTAGCTGACCGGCCGCCTGGATATCCACGGACACCTCGAGTGCTAGAGCAGCTACCTCCTGCAAAAGACGGCGGATAGCTTGCCCGTAGGCAGGCCTGCCAAGCCCTCGGAGGAGCGCTTTAACAGCGTACTCGCCTGCCTGGTGCGCCTTGAAGCAGGCCCAGGCAAAATCGCCCGCCTCGGCGTCACGCCGTGCTGAGGCCAGGGTGTGTTCGGCTTGAGCCAGCCAGCGCTGATACTCACCATGGTCAAAGACAGCCACGGAACTATTGTAGCGCCTTGTACCTGCTAGCTCCACAATGACCGACGAGCGCGAGCCTGCCCAGGTTCTCCGCTGGGGGTGTATAGTCAAGGCGTGAATCACGTACCCCAGAGGCTAACCCTCCGTTATGAGGGGAAGGCCAAGAAGGTCTACAACACCAGCAGCCCTGATCTTTATATCGTTGAGTTCAAGGACGATGCTACCGCGTTTAACGCCCAAAAGCGCGGCACCATCGCCAACAAGGGGGTCGTTAATAACGCCGTGACGGCCTGCCTCCTCTCATATCTCGAGGCTCACGGGGTGCCGACTCACCTCGTCGCCCAGCTCTCTGAGCGCGAGCAGCTCGTTAAGGCCGTGACCATCATCCCGGTAGAGGTGGTGGTGCGCAACCTGGCGGCGGGCTCGTTTGCTAAGCGCTACGGCGTGGACGAGGGGCTTCCCTTGCAGCCTCCGGTGCTCGAATGGTGCCTTAAAAGCGACGCGCTGCAAGACCCGCCCATGAACGATGACACCGCGGTCGCGCTGGGCCTAGCTACGCCGGAGCAGCTTGATGAGCTGCGGGCGCTTTCGCGGCGTGTCAATGCGCTGCTCAGCGATTTTTTCGCTGCGCGCAGGCTTAGGCTCATCGACTTCAAGCTCGAGTTTGGCCTCACCGCCACGGGTCAGCTGCTCTTGGCCGATGAGATCAGCCCGGATACCTGCCGCCTGTGGGACGCCCAGACCGGTGAAAAACTCGATAAAGACCGGTTCCGGCGCGATCTAGGCCGGGTCGAAGAGGCCTATCAAGAGGTGCTGCGCCGCGTGATGGAGGGGTGATGCCTGAATACCTAGCTGTCGTACAGGTCATGCTCAAGAAGTCGATCCTCGACCCACAGGGCCGGGCGGTCGAGACCACGCTCAGGCGCCTCGGCCACACCAATCTCAGCAATCTGCGGGTCGGCAAGCGGATCGAGCTTACCCTGGAGGGCGAGCGGTCGGCGGTCGAGGCGCAGTTAGCCGAGATCGCCACCAAGGTGCTCAGCAACCCGGTGATGGAGGAGGTGGAGTATCAGCTTACGGAGCTGGCCGACCCTAACCTGGGTGATGGGGGATGAATTGCCCATGTGGGAAGCCTCACCACGAGGGATGAGAATAGGGTGAACACGAGGCTTTGCCCTGCTTGTCCTGAACAGCCTGCCCTGAGCAACGCGAAGGGTAGTGAAGGAACAGGCCTCAGTCCGAAGGTTTCGCCTCTACTGGCTCCTGACTCCTGGCTTCTAGCTCCTGTTTTCGGAGGAGTTCGCCATGATCCACCGCACCGGCACCTTGACCACCCGCGACAACCTGAGGCTGTTAACCCAGGCCTGGCTGCCCGAACGCCTAGACGCGGTAGTGGTCGTTGTCCACGGCTACGCCGAGCACAGCGGCCGGTATCTTTCTGTGGCCGAGTATCTGGCCGCGCAAGGCATAGCGACCTTTGCCCTCGACCAGCGCGGGCACGGTCACAGCGAGGGGGAGCGGGCGCTAGTCGGCAAGTTAGTAACCTACGTCGGCGACCTGGCGCAGTTCATCGCGCAGATACGGGCCGAGTACCCCGACTGCCCGGCGTTCTTGTTGGGGCACAGCATGGGGGGCGCCATCGCCTTGCAGTACGCTTTGAACTATCCCCAGAGTGTGGATGGGCTGATCACCAGCGGCGCGTTCTTGCTAAGCGCGGTGCCTGCGCCGCCCTGGCTGCGGGCATTGCTGCGGCTGCTGAGCTGGGTAGCGCCGAGGCTGCTGGTGCAGCCGCTCGATGCCGCGCACCTCTCGCGCGACCCGGCGGTGGTGAGCGCCTATGATGATGACCCGATGGTCTATCGCGGCAAGGTCAAGGCGCGGATGCTAGATGTGCTGTTAAGCGCCGGACCGCTGGTGTTAGCGCAAGCCGAGCGCCTTACCCTCCCGCTGTTAATCCTCCACGGCGGCGACGATCAGATCGCTGCGCCGGAGGGGAGCCGCCGCCTGCATGCGCTAGCGGGCGCTAGCGACAAGACCCTGCGCATATATGAGGGTTGCTATCACGAGATCTTCAACGAGCCCGAGCGGCAGCGGGTTCTAGGCGATGTCACGGCTTGGCTGAGGGAGCGTCTGGACTAGGGGTAGGCGCTCAGGGCAGTCTAGAGGTTGCACTCTATGAAAGCTAGAGCGTTCGACAAGAAGTTCGATGCCGACGAGGACATAACAGGCGCCCTCGACCTCAGCCGGGCTAGGCGCCCGAAACAAGCCCACAAGCGTGTCAACGTCGACTTTCCCATCTGGATGATCGAGTCGCTGGACAAGGAGGCGAGTAGATTGGGTGTCACCCGCCAGTCGATCATCAAGGTGTGGTTGGCCGAGAGGTTGGAGCGTACCACCAGCCAGGACGTGCCCTAAACTTTTTTAGATCACGCTTCAGGCCAGATAGCGAGCCAACCCTTGCGTCAGCCTATGTAGCGCTTCTGCCAACACCGGTCGGGGGGTCGCAAAGTTCAGGCGTGAGAAGCCCTCAAAGCCGGGGCCGTACTGCGGCCCGTCGTTGAGGCCGACCCGGCAGTCGTTTAGCAGCACCTGGTAGAGCCCGTTGCCGAGCCCTAGCGCCCGGAAATCGAGCCAGGCGAGATAGGTAGCCTGGGGCGGCAAGTAGCCCACTCCGGGGAGGTGCTTTCGCAGATAGTCGCCTAAAAAGCGGCGGTTGCCGTCGAGGTAACGCAAGGTCATGTCGAGCCAGGGCTGTGCGTGCCGGTAGGCTGCCAGGGTGGCCATCTGGGCCAGCACGTTGGGGCCGGTTACCAGCCCGCGAGCGTGCCGCTTGAGGCGGGCTAGCAGAGCCGCGTTCTGGCTGATGACGATACCGATCTTTAAGCCAGCGATGTTAAAGGCTTTGGTCGGGCCGAACACGGTAATGGTGCGCCCGCCGATCTCTGGATGCAACGATGCCAAGGGGAGGTGCTGCTCGCCGGAGTAGAGCAAGTCGCTGTGAAGCTCATCGGAGACAAGCCAGAGGTTATGCCGCAGAACGAAGTCGGCTAACCGCTCCAACTCCTTGCGGTTGAATACCCGCCCCGTCGGATTGTGCGGATGGCAGAGCAGCAGGACTCTGGTAGCTGGCGTAACAAGCGTCTCGAGCTGCAAAAAGTCGATCTGGTACTGACCGTTTCTCACGACCAGCGGGTTGTAGCGCGGTACCCGGCCGGTGTCCTGGACGGCGCTGATAAAAGGAGGATAGATGGGCGTCTGGATGATGACTTCGTCGCCCGGGTTGCTACAGGCTAAGACGGACAGATAGAGGCAGGGGATGACGCCGTTAATGAGCCAGACGTCTTCTTTGTGCAGTCTCCAGCCGTGGCGCGCTGCCATCCGCTCCAGAATCGCCTCGAGCAAGCCTGGTTCACCCGTTGCCAGCGGGTAGCCGAGATAGCCGCCAGCGCGCTCTTGCAGCGCCGCAACGATCTCGGGGGCTACCGGGAAGTCCATGTCGGCCACCCACAGCGCGATAACGTCGGGATCAAAATGATGCCATTTGACTCCGGGTTGGCGCTGAAGCTCGGCTAAGGTGATCTGGTCAAAAGGGTGCATGTCGGAGTTTACCGTGAAGCTAGACGGGATTCGACAAAGAGTTGCACGTAGTCTCTATGCTGAGCTGAAGGCCGTGCCTGACGCAGAGGCGCTCGAAGTAGGCCACTCCTTGGGGGTTATCGCCGTGCAATTCGGTAATCCCGGTAGACTGGTGGCCGTGGAAATTGTGATCGACCCGCCGCCCTGGGCCAGAGCCATCGTTTCGGATCTCACCGACATGGACCGCGCCCCTCAGCCGCTAGCTGGGGAGCCGCTGGTATTTACCCTCCCTGACGATGTCTACTTCGAGTACGCCTTTATTGATCAGCACGGAGCCATGCGAGCCGATCCGGCTAACCCTGATCGAGCCGATAACCCCTGGTACCCCGAAGTGAGTGCCATCAAGGGTCCAGCCTACCGCCCTGACCCCTACGCAGTGCCCAAACGGCAAGCGACCGGTAAGGTTGTCCGGCATAGGCTCACTTCGCGAGCCCTGGACCAGCCGCGGCGGATTATCACCTATACCCCGGTCGGCTGCGAGACCCATAAGCTGCCCACCCTTTATGTGCAAGACGGCCTGGCCTACTACCGTATTGGGCGCTTAGCCGACGTGCTCGAAGCGTTACTTGAGAGCGGGCTGGTCCGTCCGGCGCGGCTGGTCTTTATCGAACCTGTGGATCGGGCCAAGGAGTACGCCTATAACCAGGCCTACCGGCGCTTTATGGTAGACGAACTGCTCCCCTGGCTCGAGCGCCGGTTGTTGAATACTGGCGAGCGGATGGCGCTAGGGGCCAGCTTAGGCGGCCTGGTGAGCGCGGTGCTGGCCCTTGAGCACCCCGAGCTGTTCCAGGCTGTGGCGACCCAGTCCGGGGCGTTTTTGGGGACGCCCACCGACCCCGACTATTACCGCAGCGAACGGTCGTGGGTGGCCGAACAGCTTACGCAAGGCCGCGCCCAGGCGGTGCGCTGGTATATCGACTCCGGGACGCTGGAGTGGCTTTATCCGGTTAACCGGCGGGTCGCGGCGGCGCTCGAGCACGGCGGCTACCGCTACGCCTATGCCGAGCGCCACGCCGGGCACAACTGGATTAACTGGCGCAACGGTTTGGCCGCCGCGTTGCGCTATGTTCTGCCGCCGGGATAGCGAACCCCCCGCCGTCAAGCTAGAAGTAAAAGAAGGGGCCGGGCGGGCGGATGGGTACGGCTGCAGCGTAGAACAGGACTCGCCCCAGGATCTCCGAAGCCGCGACCAGCACCAGCATGGCTGCAACGTGGAGCCCGAGCCCGCCCGCACCGTGCCGGGTTAGTTGCCGGGCAAGCACGAGCGGGAGCAGCAGGCCGCCAACAACCAGCAGTACCCAGCGGGCCGCCAGCGCGACACCGTACGGCCCTACCAGTAGGTTATAAGCTGCAACGCCCTCCAGACCTAACTGGGGGAGGGTTAAAAGCCTTCCAGCCAGACCGACGCCAGCTAGCACCGCCCCCACGATCACGGTGGGCACCAGGTAGCGCAGGTGCATGGCAATGAGCGATTCTAAGGTGGCGCGGGCTTCGTGCCGCCGGAAAGTGATGACGAACACTGTGCCCACCAGTAGTGGACCGAGCAGGAGCGCCGTCCCTAAAAACTCCAGGAAAGTAGTCCAGAGATTCCAGGTCGGCTGAGCGGGTAGCAGGTAGATGAATACCATAGACACCAGCCCTGCTGCGCCAACTACCCCCGCCACGGCACCCAAGGTAGCCCGTAGGGCAAATAGGTGCCGCCAGCGCCACCACAACGCAGCGTAACCGGCGCCCAGGACCAAGAAAGCACCGAGGAAAAAGATCTCCCGGCTGAGCCACGAGGTTTCGAGATTAGCTAGCGCCCGAAAGGCAAAGATCGGGCGGCCTAAGTGAGTCAACGTTACTAACAGGCCCAGAACCAAGAGTGGCCCCAGGACCCAGACGGCGATGGCGGTTAGATACTCCTGATCGCGGGGCCGGGCTAGTTGCCTCGCCAGCAGGTCAGTTACCCAGAGTACAGCAAACGCCCCGAGCACCATCTGGATGATGATGGTGAAGATGGTAAGCGACCAGTCTATCGCTGGCATGATTAATCCACCTCCGCTAAACGCTGGATGAAATCTACCCGCCGCAGATTCTCGGGCAACTCAGGGGGCAGTTGGAACAAAATGTTGGGTCGGGTCATGGCTGGGTCCGGTAAGTGTGGGGCACCTCTTTGGGCGGTCGGATAGCGCCGCAGCAGTTCATCCATCGGCCCATAGTCAAGGGCTCCGTAAGGGCAGGTTGCCACGCACCGGGGAGGTTTTCCTTCGTCCAACAAGGGGAGGCAGAAGTGGCATTTGGTGACGACACCACGGGCGGGATCGAACTGGGGCGCGCCATAGGGACAGGCCCAGATGCACAGCTTGCAGCCGATGCACCGCTCCGGGTCGACCAACACCACCCCGTTATCATCGCGTTTGGTATAAGCCCGCGTCGGACAGGCCCAGGCGCACCAGATCAGATCGCAATGATGGCAGGAGAGTGACAGGAAGACTCGCTGGAAGTTTGGGAAGTCACCGCTTTCTAGTGGCCCCACACGGCGCCATGACACACCCACCGGGGTGTTCCAAGTTAGATCGCATACCGCCTCACAACCCCGGCAGCCCACGCACCGCTCCAGGTTGACATAGAAGCCTAACTGCATGCTAAAGCCTCCCTTACAGCCGTTCCAGCCTCACGGCACTCTGCTTGTAGATCGGCTCGAAACTGAGCGGGTCAAAGAACTGTCCAGTTAGGGCGTTAGATGTCTGCTCCCCGAAGTGGAAGCTCAAGAAGACCCCGCCGGGCGCCACCTGAGAGGTGACTCTGGCCATCACTTCCACCCGGCCCCGCCGCGAAACAACCGCCACTCGCTCGCCGGAGTTTATACCTAGTGGTGCGGCCTCCCTGGGGTTGATCTCCACGTAGGCCTCGGGCGCCCAGGCGGCTAGCTCGGCGATCCGCCCTGTCTTAGTCAGGGTGTGCCAGTGCTCCTGAATGCGACCGGTATTGAGCCACAAGGGGTACTCGGCATCAGGCACCTCGGGCGGCGGCGCGTACTCCACGGCCCACAGCCGGGCCCGACCGTCCTCGGTGTTGAAGCGGCCGTCAGTATATAGCCGTGGCGTGCCTGGATGATCCGGCGCCGGGCAGGGCCACTGGATACCGCGCTCCCGCTCGAGCCGGTCATAGGTAATTCCCCGCAGATCGGGCGGGCGGTTGGCGTTTAGAACCTTGATCTCTTCAAAAGCGTCCTCGGTGCTGTTGAAGGCGAACAGGTCGCCGTACCCCAGACGCCGCCCGACCTCGCAGACAATATCGAAGTCGGAGCGAGCTTCGCCCGGCGGCGCCACCGCCTGGCGCAACAGGTTAACGCGGCGCTCGGCGTTGGTGAAGGTGCCGGTCTTCTCACCCCAAATTGCTGCGGGGAGCACCACGGTAGCATAATTGGTGGTCTCGGTGGGGTGGTAGCCGTCTTGGACCACCAAGAGCTCAGCCTGCTGCAACACCCGGCGGGCCCAGCCCTGGTCAGGAAAAGAGACAGCCGGGTTGGTGCCGATAACCCATAGCGCCCGGATGTCGCCTGTTTCCACGCCCTGGAAAATCCTATGGGCCGGGGTGGTGCTTGTGGGTAAGCGCTCAAACGGAACGCCCCACAACTCTGCTACCTCCCGGCGGTGCCGCTCCACCCCCAGGCTGCGATAGCCTGGTAGCGCCGGACCCCCGCCAGCCTGCCGGAAGTCCATGGACGAAGGCTGCCCGGTGATGGAGAAGGGCCCAGTTCCCGGGCGGCCAATCTGGCCGGTTAGCAGATGCAGGTTGCAGATCTGGTTTACTGCCACCGTGGCCTGGTTGGTCTGATTGATTCCCATAGTCCAGAGGGTTAGCGCAGCTTGTGCCCGGCCAAAGATCCGCGCTGCCTCCTCGATAGACTCTGCTGCAACGCCGCAGATCTCTGCCGCCCGAGAGGGAGGGTACTGGTCCACCAGCGCCCGCAACTCTTCAAAGCCTTGCGTGTGAGCGTTTATGTAGGCGTTATCCAACAAGCCATCCCGGATAAGGACGTGCTGTATGGCATTAAGGAGGGCTACATCAGTGCCTGGGCGGATGGGTAAGTATATTTGCGACAGGCGAGCCAACTGCACCGCGCGCGGATCGACGGTGATCAGGGTGCAGCCGCCGCGCGCTAGGCGGGCCATTAGTCGACCGCCCAAGACGGGATGGGCCTCGTTCAGGTTAGCCCCGATTACCATGATGCAATCAGCATGGTCCAGGTCTTCATAGTTCGAAGGCGGTCCGTCGGTGCCGAACGACCGTATATAGCCTACTACGGCGCTAGCCATGCAGAGCCGGGGGTTGCCATCAAGATGCGGGGTGCCAATAGCGCCTCGGGCAAACTTGCCAATAACGTAGCTCTCCTCTTGCAAGAGCTGGCCGGAGCCGTAGATGGCCAGGCCCGTGGGGCCTTGTTGCTCCAGGATGCGCCGGAAGGTTGCGGTTATTAGCTCTAGTGCCTCCTCCCACGAGGCGGGCTCGAGCCTATCTCCACGCCGGATCAGCGGGGTCTTAGCGCGCTCTGGCGCCCTGAGCACCTCAGCCTGAAAGATCCCTTTCTGGCACAGCAACCCCTGGTTAACAGGGTAGTCCGGGATGCCCCGCACCATTACCGGTTGCCCCTGGCGGGTGCCGATATAAAGCCCGCAGCCCGTAGCGCAGAACTGGCAGGTGGAATATACCCACCGGTCAACTTTGGCATCTAGCGGCGGTGTTGCCGCGGCTCTAGCCGAGGGCGCCATCAATACGGGCAGAGAAGAGGCAAAGGTTAGCCCCAGCCCTGTGGCCGTCGAAAGCTTCAGGAAGCTCCTCCGGTCAAGCCGAAACACGCTGCCGTCACGGTTAGCGCTCATCTGGCATCGCCCTTTCTTATCGCTGATAAATCAAGTGGACACCTTAGCTATTAGTCGAACTGTATACCGCCTATTGCGGATTTACAAGAGACATTTGTCCCAGCGTTCAGCACGGAAAATCTTACCGTTCAGGTCGGATATTCTCTGGCCAGCGCCCGCGATTCCAGTCTTTGCCAAACGGGTCTGCTAGCCCAGGAGATTTGCCCCTAAAGTTGCCCCTCGCTAACCCCTAAGTTACCACAGGTAAAACGCGCTAATGGTGGACATTGGCAGGGAATTTACGGCGCTATACTGCGCGTAGTAAGTGAAAGTCTCGCATCGAGGTGAGGAAATGAGACAGCGAAACCCGGCATCATCGTTTGGGTCAGGTGCCGATGCGGCTCGTCCATCACTGGCTGATGTGGGGGCTCATCCTGTTTAGTTTAGTGCATGTCTATATGGCAGTCTGGAACAGCATCCGCAACCGCACGATGGTGATCGAGGCGGTCATCTCGGGGTATGAGGTGAAGCGGGAGTGAGCCAGACGCTGCTGCTGGGCCTGGGCAACATCCTCTACGGCGATGAGGGGCTAGGGGTGCAGATGCTGCACCACCTGCGCCGCAAGTACCGCTTCAGCGCCGAGGTCGCGCTTCGCGACGGCGGGGTGTTGGGTTGGTCGCTGATACCGGAGATAGTTGCGGCCCGGCGGGTCATCATCATCGACGCGGTGGCGGGGGAGGTCGGGGCCATCTACCGCTTCACCGGCCGCGACCTGCTTAGCGGCAAGCAGTACGGCAAGCTCTCCTCGCACGAGTGGGGGGTGCCTGAGCTGCTGAGCGCCATCGAGCTGCACGGCGACCTGCCGGAGGTTATCATTGTTGCTATGGGAGTGAGTCCGATTATGCAGCTCAGTCTTGGCCTGTCCGAGCCGGTGCGGGCGCGCTTCAGGGCGCTCGAGCAGACCCTGCTCGCCACCCTGGCCGGCTGGGGGATCGCGCCGCAGGGGGTAGAGAGCGCCACCGGCCCGCTCGAAGCCGAAGAGCTGGTCCGTCATGCATGAAGTGGGGCTGGCCCGGCAAGTTCTCGACATCGCCGAGTCAGCCGCTAAGGAACAAGGTGCGAAGGCGATCACCAAAGTCGGCCTGCGCCTTGGCGCTATGGCCGGGGTAGTGCCGGACGCGCTGAGCTTTGCCTTCGAAGTGGCCCGGCACGGGACTATGGCCGAGCAAGCAGTCTTGGAGGTCGAATACCTGCCCTTGGTGTGCTACTGTGAATCGTGCCAGGCGGCGTTCGAGGTGGATGATCGCTTCGGGATTGCGCTCTGCCCCAGTTGCGGCGAACCGAGCGCCGAGATCCGCCAAGGCATGGAGTTCACGGTGAGCTACCTGGAGGTAACATGACCCGCGACATCGGCCTGACAGTGCTGTCGGACTTGGGCGAGGAGCGGGGGCGTATCGTGCGGGTTGAAAAGGGCGTGATGGAGTTTAACCAAGCCTTGGCCGAAGAGAACCGCGCGCGCTTTGCCGCGGCGGGGGTGCTGGTTATTAACGTCCTCTCCTCGCCCGGCTCAGGCAAAACCACCCTCTTGGCGCGAACGCTGCAAGAGTTCCCGGCTCGAGCCGCGGTGATCGTCGGCGACCTGGCCACTGATAACGACGCCGAGCGGTTGCGGGTGAGCGGGGCGGTGGCGGTGCAGATTCAGACCGGCGGGGTGTGCCACTTAGAAGCAGCCATGATCGCCCAGGCGGTGGCGCGGCTAAACCTTGACACCATTGAGCTCTTGATTATCGAAAACGTCGGCAACCTAGTCTGCCCAGCCGCTTACGACCTAGGCGAACGCTTGCGCGTAGTGCTGCTCTCGACCACCGAAGGCGAGGACAAGCCGCTAAAGTACCCGCAGATGTTTAAGACCGCCGATCTGGTGGTAATTAACAAGGCAGATCTCACTGAGGCTGTGGAGTTTAAGCGCGAGCAGGCCCTGGCCAATATCCGCCTGGTCAACCCGCAGGCCCAGGTGCTGGAACTCTCGGCCCGCACCGGGCAGGGGATGTCGGCCTGGTATGAACTCCTGCAAACCCACCTTGAAGATAGTTAGCGTTCAGCTCCGGGTGCGCGGGGTGGTGCAAGGGGTCGGCTTCAGGCCGTTTATCTACCGCTTGGCCCGGCGCTACGGCTTGTCAGGCTGGGTGTTGAATGACGCAGAGGGGGTGCTGATCGAGGTGCGGGGAGCAGCAGACACTGTGACCGACTTTATCGCAGCGATTAGACGTGAGGCGCCGCCGGCGTCCCGCGTCGAAGACGTCGCTGAGCTGCTCCGCCGCGACGGCGGCGAGTTAGGCGGCTTCGAGATCCGCGAGAGCGCGGGCGCTGCCACCATCACCACCCTGATCTCACCCGATCTGGTGGTCTGCCCGGACTGCTTAGCCGAGCTGTTTGACCCCCAAGATTTCCGCTCCCGCTACCCCTATATCAACTGCACCAACTGCGGCCCGCGCTACTCGATTATTTTGGCGCTCCCCTACGACCGCCCCCTTACCACCATGAAGGACTACCCGCTCTGTTCGCGCTGCGAGGCGGAGTACCACGACCCCGAGAACCGCCGCTTCCACGCCCAGCCGGTAGCCTGTCCGGCGTGCGGCCCCAGTCTGCGCTACCTTGGCGCCGCCGGGCAGGAGCTAGCTGCCGGCGAGGCCGTGATCAACCTAGCGGCCTTACAGCTGCGCAATGGGGCGATCCTGGCGATTAAGGGCTTAGGGGGCTATCACCTAGCCTGCGACGCTACCGACGCAGTGGCGGTCGAGGCCATGCGGGTCAGGAAGTTTCGTAAGGAGAAGCCGTTTGCCCTCATGGCCCGCGACTTAGCAGCGCTCGCTGGCATCGTAATGCTCGACGCGGCGGCTGAAGCCCTGCTAACTTCGGCGGCGCGGCCTATCGCGCTGCTGGCAAAAGGTCAAAAGTCCCTTCCTTTGGCGCTGGCTCCGGATAATGCTGAGTTAGGGATCATGCTGCCTTACACACCGCTCCACCAACTCCTGTTCGCGGCGGGCGCGCCGCCGCTGCTTGTGATGACCAGCGCCAACCGCTCCTCGGAACCGATCGCCTACCGGGATGAGGAGGCGCTAACGCGCTTGGCCGGTATCGCCGACGGCTTTGTGGTCGGCGAGCGGCCCATCGCCCGGCGCGTGGACGACTCGGTGGTAACGATTATGGACGGGGCACCGGCGATGATTCGCCGGGCGCGGGGTTATGCCCCGTCACCGGTGCTGCGCGACGCGCGCTTCGCTAGGCCGATCTTAGCCCTGGGAGCCGGGCTCAAGAACGCTATTGCGCTAGCGACCGGCGGCTATCTGTTTGTCAGCCAGCACCTGGGCGACCTAGACAACCTCGACGCCTTCGAAGCCTTTCAAGAGACCGTGCTTGATCTCACCAGCATGTACCGCGTCGATCTTAGCGAGACTTTAGTGGTGCATGACCTCCACCCCGGCTACCCCAGCAGCCGCTACGCCGAACAGTTGCCGGGCCCAAGGCTGGCTGTGCAGCACCATCTGGCTCACATCGCCTCGGTGCTGGCCGAGCACGGCGCCTGGGAGCTGCCGGTGATCGGCTTTAGCTTCGATGGCACCGGCCTCGGCAGCGACGATACCGTCTGGGGTGGTGAGATTATCTGTGGTTCGCTCGCCAGCGGCCTAGAACGCGTCGGACACCTGCGCCGGGCGCTGCTGCCCGGCGGCGACGCTGCTGCTCGCAACCCTGAGCAGGCGGCGGTGGGGTTCTTGCATGAGTTGGAAGCAGACCTCTGGCGACCCTTGCTCTCTGAAAAACCGGTTAGGGTAGCGCTGAGCTTAATCCGCAGCGGTCTCAATACCCCCACCACTAGCAGCATGGGCCGCCTGTTCGACACGGTGGCGGCCCTCTGCGGCTTTAGGCGCCCCATGACCTTCGAGGGCCAAGCGGCGATCTGGCTCGAGTCGTTGGCTCGGCAGGCCGCACCCAGCGAGCCCTATCCGTTCCCCTTTGACGGCGCCACCTGGGACTACCGGGCGCTCTTGACGCCGCTGCTGGCCGACCTTCGTGCCGGTAGTCAGGTTGCAGCGGTGGCCTACCGCTTCCATGCCGCTCTGGCTACCGGGGTAGTGGAGGCTGCCGTGAGGCTGCGCGAGCAGGGGTACGGCTCGACGGTCGCGCTGTCAGGCGGCGTCTGGCACAATAAACTGCTGCACCGCTTGGCCCTTGATGGCCTGCGGCAACGCGGCTTTACCGTCTGGTGGAATCAGCAAGTTCCAGTCGGAGATGGTGGCATCGCTGTTGGTCAGGCCGCGCTGGCGGCTAGGGAGGTTCAGGATGTGTCTAGGCATTCCGTATGAGGTTATTGAAGTCTTAGACGGCGAAAGCTGTCTAGTCAGGGTAGGGAGCGGCGCGCAGCACTGCTTCAGCGGCCTGGTGGACAGTGTCGAGGTAGGCGACTGGCTAGTGGTCCATGCCGGTTTTGCCCTCGAGAAGATTACCGAGCAAGATGCCCAAGAGAATCTGGCGCTGATCGAGCGCTACCTGCTGGGCGATGAGCCGCGGAGACCAGCATGAACGCTGCTACCTTTGCGCCCGAGCAGTACAAGGCCCCGGTGCTGGTAGGCCGCTTGCAGCAGCGCATCGCTGAGCTGGCCGCCAAGATCGATCGTCCGATTAAGATCATGCACATCTGCGGCACCCATGAGCACGAGCTAGGCCGCTACGGGCTAAGAGACCTGCTACCCGAGTCGGTTGAGCTGCTGGCCGGGCCGGGCTGCCCGGTGTGCGTCTGCGACACCGAGTATATCGATCAAGCCATTCAGTTGGCGCTCACCCCAGGTGTCATCCTGGCGTCGTTTGGCGATATGTTGGCGGTTCCGGGGGCCATCCCCCTCTCCGGCGAGCGCCGGGGCGACGTGCGGATGAGCCTCCTGGACGCCAAGGCGCAAGGTGGGGAGGTGCGCGCGGTCTACTCGGCGTTCGATGCTGCCAGAATTGCGCGTGACAACCCCGACAAGCAGGTGGTGTTCTTCTCGGTCGGTTTCGAGACCACCGTGGTAGCCGTGGCGGCGCTGTTAAAACGCGGCGTACCCGAGAACTTCACCATTATCGAGGCCAACTACTATACGCCACCGGCCACCCACCTGCTCCCTACGCTCGAGGGCTTCAACATGCAGGGCTTCTTGCTGCCGGGGCACGCCTCGGCGGTGACCGGATTGCGTATCTACGAACACCTGCCGGAGATCGGCATCGCCTGCGCTTCGGCCGGCTTCGAGCCGGTCGATGTGATGGCGGCGTTAGCGGCGGTCCTGACACAGCTGGCCGAGGGTAGGCTGCACGTGGCCAACGCCTATGGCCGGGTGATTGAGTACGACGGCAACCAGAAGGCGCTCGCCGAGCTGGCCGAAGTGTTCGAACCCTGCACCATACGCTGGCGTGGCGTGGCCGACATCCCCGGGTCGGGCTTTAAGCTGCGCGCGCCATACCGGCACTACAGCGCTCGTGAGCGCTTTGCTGCGGTGCTGGCCGATCCTCCAGCGCGGAGTGAGCTCGAGCACCCCAAGGGCTGCCGCTGTGCCGAGGTCACGCTCGGCTTAGCCCGCCCCACCGACTGCCCGGTGTTCGGCAAGCTCTGCACCCCCGATAACCCTTATGGGCCGTGCATGGTCAGCCACGAGGGGACCTGCCGCGCCTGGTACACCTACGGCATGGGGCGGGAGCGGATCTATGTCGAAGTCTGAGGCCGTAGTTACCTCGCCCAAGCCGATGCGCCGCTACGATACGGTGCGCCTCAGCCACGGCAGCGGCGGCAAGCTGACCCTGGAGTTGATTACCGAGCTGTTCGCCGCCACCTTTGCCTCGGAGCCGCTGCGTGAGCTGACCGATGCCGCGCTATTAGCTAACCCCGGCGGCAAAATCGCCTTTGCCACCGACTCGCACGCCATTAAGCCGCTGTTTTTCCCCGGCGGCGACATCGGGCGCCTGGCGGTGGCCGGCACCGTCAACGACCTGGCGGTGATGGGAGCGCGACCCAGATACCTCTCAGCGGCCTTCATCCTGGAAGAGGGGTTCAGCCTCGAGGCGCTGACCCGCATTGTGCATTCCATGAAAGCAACCGCCGACGAAGCCGGTATCGCTATCGTCTGCGGCGACACTAAGGTGGTCGAGCGCGGCAAAGGTGACGGTGTGTTCATCAATACTGCCGGTGTAGGCTTTATTCCCGAGGGCCGCGAACTCGGCCCGCAGCGTGTCGCAGCCGGTGATGTGTTGCTGGTTAACGGCACCCTGGGCGACCACGGCATCGCGGTGATGTCGCAGCGCGAGGGCTTCGAGCTGACGCTCGAGCTCAAGAGCGACGTGGCACCCTTAAACGGCCTTATCGAAACGGTGCTGGCGGCAGCGCCGGGGACCAAGTTCATGCGCGATATTACCCGCGGCGGGCTGGCCGCAGTGGCTAACGAGCTGGTGCTCAATAAGCCCTACGGCGTGCGCATCTTTGATTATCAGGTGCCCATCCACCACGATGTGGCGGAGTATAGTGAGATGCTCGGTATCGACCCGCTGCTTGCGGCCAATGAGGGGAAGCTGCTGATCGCTACCCCGCCCGCTCAGGCCGAGGCCGCCCTTAGTGCTATGCGTCGGCATCCTTTAGGACGGCAGGCCGCGATTATCGGCGATGTGGTTAAGAAGCCGCAGGGGATGGCGCTGATCGAGACCGCCTACGGCAGCCGGCGGGTGCTAGAGATGCCGATTGAAGAGCAGTTGCCCAGGATCTGCTGATGCCAACAGACACGGAACTCTTGTCCAGACGAGAGCTGCCGCGCCTTGGGCTCTGCTTATCCCCCCTTTTTGCGTACCTGTCGGATGCGCTTCAGCACCTCGCGCGTGGCTGTTTCAAGGGCTTGGTAATCCCCCTCGCTGACCCAAGCCTTGCGGACCAGTTCGCTCCCACCGCCGACACAGCAGACACCGGCATCAAACCAGGCCTTTAGACCGGCCTCATCCAAGGAGACGCCGCCGGTGGGCATCAGCCGAGTCCAGGGGCGTGGGCCGAGGATCGCCTTAACGAACTCAGGTCCGCCGACGCTGCCGGGGAAGAGCTTCACAATCTCCGCCCCCCACATCTCGGCGGTGGCGATTTCGTTGACGGTGCCGCAGCCCGGCAGGTAGGGGATCTTGCGGCGATTGCAGAGCTTAGCGATCTCTTCGTTAAAGGTGGGGGCTACGATGAAGTTCGCGCCGTGGGCCAAAAAGAGCGCTGCGGTTGGTGCATCCTCAATCGAGCCCGCACCGATAATCAGCCGGGGGTGGGCGGCGACTAGGTGGCTAAAGACCGTAATAGCGCCGTCGCCGCGATTGGTGAACTCCAGCAAGCGCGCCCCGCCACGGGACAGGGCGGCGGCGATCTCTCCTGCAGCCTGTGCATCCGGATGGTAGAAGAGGGGCACCAGGCCGTCCTCAAGCATGGTGGTATAGACACTCAAGCGATCAAAACGAGCCATAAATCCTCCGCAAATCAGTAGTCGAGTATTCAAGTATTCGAGTATTCAAGTAGGGGCGAACCTCGTGTTCGCCCTATTTTTATCCGTAGTGGTGATAGTTCATAGACAATTCCTCCGACAGACAGGCCAGTCAGCGAAGTCTTTGCTGGCCGGCTGAGATGCCGAAGTGCTGACACACTGCCAGTCAACGGCGCAGCGACGCGGCAGCCGCGTCTAGCGTGGCGAACACCTCGTCACTAATGGTGATGTCAAAGACTTCGGCGATGACCTGGGTCCAACCGTGCAGGAAGTAGATCCAACCGTCCTCGATGATGAGCTGGCGAGCTTGGGCTTGGCGCCGGGCTTGGTGTAAGAAATCCAGCTCGCCGCGGTAGTTAAGCTCCCAGACCAGACCCCGCTCTGGGAAGATGCCGGCGTCGGTAATGGGCGAGCCGGGGCGGTCCTTGCCCATGCCGGTGGCGTTGATGACCATCGAGCCGGGAGGGAGTTGCGCCATCAGCTCGTCGTTGCGGAGCGGGTCTTCGTTGTGGACGTACTCAAAGGCGATGTCAGTCTTTAGCTTTTGGTGAACCTTCTTGAGGCGCTCGAGGTTCGGCGTCGTGCGGTTGACGGCGATGAACTTCTTAGGGCGATCAGCCGCGTCTGGCAGGCTCGCTATGAAGGCGCTGATGGCGATGGCCGAACCGCCAGCGCCGAGGCAGAGGACGTATCCACCGGTGCGGCCCCAGTGTCCTTGGGGCACGAACGCCTGCCAGGAGAGGCCGGAGGTGATCGGGTCTTTGGCGTGACCGATCAGCTTGCCGTCCCGCTTGGAGAGGCAGGAGACCTCGCCGCAGAGCTCGGCTGATGGATCAAGTTCGTCAAAGAGGTCGCGGCTTGCCTCCAAGAGGTTGATCTTATGGGTGGTGACGAGCGCCCCCGTGGCCAAGGGGTCATGCTTGATCTGTTCGACGATGGCCCGGTAGGCCTCGGCGGGCGCGTTAGGCGGGGCGTCGTAGCCGGCGATGTCGGCGCCCAGGCCAAGGATCTCTGACCACTTGGGGAAGACCTTCATGATCGAGGACTGTTTGGTCGTTACGCCAACAAAGTACAGGGTCGGGCGGGTAAGGGGGGTGGTCATCGGCTTCCTCCTGGGCCATTACAACTCGGCGAGCTGGTCGAAGATGGGTACGAGCGCCTCATAAGTGGCCTCGAACAGCGGGTAGAGCTGCTGATAGGCGGTCTGAGCGGTAGGGTCGGGTGTCACTGTGTGCGCTACGGGATTGATCTGCTCGATGATGCTGAAGTTACGGTAAAGCCCGATCCCGACCCCGCCGGTGACCGCTGCCCCCATCGAAGTAGCCTCTTCGAGGTAGCTCAGGCGCTTGACCGGGAGGTCGTACATATCGGCCATCAGCTGGTTCCAGAAGCGGCCTTGGGCGCCGCCGCCGATTACCCTCATGCTCGCTATCTCGATGCCTTGGCGGGTAAGGGCCTTGAGAATCACGCGGAGGTTCATGGTTACACCTTCGAGCACCGCCCGGAACAGGTCGGCGCGGGTGTGGCGCACAGTAAGGCCGATGAAACAGCCGCGGGCACTTGGGTTCCAGCGCGGACTCCGCTCGCCCAGCAGGTAGGGCAGGTAGAGCAGCCCTTGCGCGCCCGGAGGCGAAGTGGCGGCCAGCGCATTGAGCAGTTCGTAGGCCGAGA
>JAGXSJ010000094.1 GCA_018333895.1 Truepera sp. | reverse complement strand
GATGAAGCCCAATGAGGTGCGCAACCTGACTGTGGCTGAGATTCAGGCCGAAGTCGATAAGCGCCGCGAAGAGCTGCTCGATCTGCGCATTCAGACCGCAGTCGGGCAGGCCAGCAACCCCAAGCGGATCCGGACGGCCAAGCGTGAAATCGCTCGCTGCCTCACAGTGGTCCGCGAGAAACAGGCAGGCAAACGATGAAAAGGTTGCAAGGACGGATTGTCAGCGACAAGGCCGACAAAACGGTGACGGTCAACGTGGAGCGCCGCTTCAAGCATCCGCTCTACGGCAAGGTGGTGACCGTTTCCAAAAAGTATCTGGTTCATGATGAGCATAACGCTTACACTGTGGGCGACCTGGTGGAGATTCGCCCCTGTCGCCCGGTCAGCAAGCGCAAGCGCTTTGCCGTGGCCCGCTTGCTTGAGAAGGCGAGGGGCTGATGATTCAGCAAGAGACCTACCTCGAGGTAGCCGATAATTCGGGAGCGCGGCTGATTCAGTGCATCCGCGTCCTGGGCACCGGCTCGCAGTATGTGGGCTCAGTTGGCGATGTGATCGTGGCGGCGGTCAAGGATGCTATCCCACGTGCCGCGGTGAAAAAGGGCGAAGTGGTAAAGGCGGTGATCGTGCGCACCAAGAAGGAGATCAACCGCAGCGATGGCAGCTCTATCCGCTTTGACAGCAACGCTGCCGTGATTATCAACAACCAGCATGAGCCGCGCGGCACTCGCGTCTTCGGGCCGGTAGCGCGCGAGCTGCGCGAGAAAAAATTCATGCGCATCGTGTCGTTGGCGCCGGAGGTGTTATGAAGCGCCGCAAGCCGTTGCCGATTAAGAAAGGCGACCGGGTCCGGGTTATGACTGGCAAGCATAGCGGTGTGGAGGGGAAGGTTAAGGCGGTCTTCCCCGAGGACGACCGGGTGATTGTTGAAAACGTCAACATGATCAAGAAGACCCTGCGCCCCACCCAAAAGAACCCACGTGGTGGCTTCCAAGAGCGCGAGGCGCCCATTCATGTCAGTAAGGTGCGCATCCTTGACCCCCAGAGCGGCGAACCTACCCGGATCGGTTATAAACGGCTCGAATCGGGCCGTAAGGTGCGCGTCAGCGTCAAGAGCGGCGCCTCGCTCGACGACTAGGAGAAGGCCAGTGTCCCTACCCCCCTTAAAAGCGAAATATGCCGCCGAGGTCGCTCCGGCGCTCAAGCAGCGCCACGGCCATGGCAACGTAATGTCAATTCCGCGTGTGGAGAAGGTGGTCGTCAATATGGGCCTGGGCGAAGCGCGCGAGGATTCCAAGGTGCTCGAGCGGGCCCAGAAGGAGCTGAGCCAGGTCGTGTTGCAGCGCCCGGTGATTACCCGGGCCAAGAAGTCGGTGTCGAACTTTAAGATCCGCATGGGTATGGCTATCGGTCTTAAGGTCACCCTGCGCGGCGAGCGGATGTGGGTATTCTTAGACAAGCTCATCAACGTAGCGCTCCCCCGGGTGCGCGACTTTCGTGGCGTCAGCAGCAGCAGCTTCGACGGCCGGGGCAACTACAGCCTGGGTCTCAAGGAGCAGCTAGTCTTCCCCGAGATCAGTTATGACCAGGTCGACGCGGTGCGCGGCATGGATATCACCATCGTGACTACTGCCAAGAGCGACGAGGAGGCCAAGAGCCTACTGACGCTGCTCGGCATGCCCTTTAGGAAGTAGCTATGGCCACTACTGCTCAGATCCACAAGGCTAAACGCCCCCCCAAATTCTCGGTCCGCCGGGTTAACCGCTGCATGCGTTGTGGTCGTACCCGCGGCTATCTGCGCGACTTTGGCCTCTGCCGCATCTGCATGCGTGAGATGGCTCATAGCGGGCAGCTCCCCGGCGTCACTAAGGCGAGTTGGTAAAGAGACGTTTTAGAGGCGCAGGTCAGGGCGCTTGCCCTGAAACCGACCTCGCAGGAAGGACAACAGATGCAGACAGACCCAATTGCTGACATGCTCACCCGGATTCGTAACGGGCTAGCGATTTATGCCGAGCATGTCGATATACCGGCCAGCAAGTTCAAGAAGTCGCTGGCGGAGATCCTGGTGCGCGAGGGCTACTTAAAGACGGTCACAGAGGCGACAGAGAAAGGTCGCCGCGTGCTCCGCATCGGCCTCAAGTACGGTCCGCGCCGCACCACCATCATTCATCAGTTGAAGCGTATCTCCACCCCCGGACGTCGCGCCTATGCCAAGGCTAGCGCGGTACCGGCGGTGCGAGGCGGCTTGGGGATCGCCATCCTCTCGACTCCCAAAGGGCTGATGGTAGACCGTGAGGCCCGCCGCCATAACTTAGGCGGCGAAGTGATTTGCGAGGTGTGGTGATGTCGCGTATCGGCCGGGCACCCATTACCATCCCCAACGGGGTTGAGGTCAAAGTGGACCGTGGCGAGCTGCAAATTAAAGGCCCCAAGGGGAGCTTAATGGTAGCGATCAGTCCGCGACTGACGGTCGAAATGGAAGGCGCCACCCTAACGGTACAGCGTCCCAGCAACAACCGCCTGGACCGGGCCCAGCACGGCTTAGCTAGGACCATCATCAACAACGCCATTATCGGCGTGACCCAAGGCTTTACTAAGAATCTAGAGATTCAAGGGGTGGGTTTCCGCTGCGCTATCAAGGGGGGCAAGCTCGAGCTCTTGCTAGGCTACTCCCACCCCGTTGTCTTCGAACCGCCGATCGGAATCGCCGTGCAAGTGCCAGAACCCACCAAGATCGCCGTTTCCGGGATCGACAAGCAGTTGGTCGGCCAGGTAGCCGCCAATATTCGCATGTTTAGGCCGCCCGACTCGTACCACGGTAAGGGTGTGCGCTACCAGGGCGAAGTTGTCAAGCTCAAGCCCGGCAAGACAGTGGCGCGCTAAAGTAAGGATGTGATGGTATGAACGTTACAACAGCGATAGAGCGCCGCAAGCTGCGTACCCGCCGCAAATTGCAGCGGCCGGTGGCTAGTGGGCGGCTGCGCCTGAGCGTGTTTCGCAGTAGCCGACATATTTACGCCCAACTGATCGATAGCGAGCGAGGCCACACCGTGGTCGAGGCCAACAGCAAGAACCTAAAGCTGTCCGGCAACAAGACACTGCAGGCCAAGGCGGTCGGCCAGGCGCTGGCCGAGCGGGCTACTGCCGCCGGCTTTAGAGATGTGATCTTTGACAGGGGCGCCTATAGGTACCATGGCCGCGTCAAGGCTTTGGCTGAAGGCGCGCGCGAAGGAGGTCTGAACTTCTAATGGCAGACACTGACTTTGAAGAAAAGGTGATCTTCATTCGCCGCACCGCCAAGACCTATAAAGGAGGCCGCCGGTTCCGTTTCGGCGCCATGGTGGCGGTAGGCGACCGTAACGGCCGGGTGGGCCTGGGTCTGGGCAAGGCCAAAGAGGTACCCAATGCTGTCCAGAAGGCGCAAAACGTCGCCCGGCGCAACCTTATCGAGGTCCCCTTGGAGGAGCCCGGCACCATCCCCCATGCGGTCTTGGGAATGCACGGTAGCAGCCAGGTGATGCTCAAACCGGCTGGTGCCGGGACCGGAGTTATCGCCGGCAGTGTGCCGCGGGCGATTGTAGAGTTGGCCGGGGTGCGCAACCTGCTCACCAAAGAGCTGGGCTCGCGCAATCAGACCAATGTAGCTTATGCGGTGATCAACGGCCTCAAGCAGCTTAAGACTTACGAAGAGTCACGGCGTGAACGTGAGGTGGCCCAATGAAAGTCACCCTGGTGCGCAGCCTGATCGGCGTCAAGGGCGACCACCGCGCCACGGTGCGGGCGCTTGGCCTGCGCAAGACCGGGGATAGCCGCGAACTGCGCGATACCCCCGACCTGCGCGGTATGGTTAACAAGGTCGCTTACCTCCTGAGAGTTGAAAGTGAAGGGCGGGGAGCATGAAACTCAACGAACTGGCCCCCTCGCCAGGGGCCAAAAAGGTTCGCCGCCGCCTCGGTCGCGGCCTCGGCAGCGGCCGCGGCAAGACCGCCGGGCGCGGCCAGAAGGGGCAGAAGAGCCGCAGCGGCTACAGTAAGAGGGCGGGCTGGGAGGGTGGCCGCTCGAGGCTGATCGCCAGGCTGCCCAAGCGGGGCTTTACCGGCAAGGGTGAGGTTTACCAGGTAGTTAACCTTTCGGACCTCAATGTTTTTGATGCCGGCACCACGGTGACGGTGGAGCTGCTGCGCCAGTACGGCCTGGTTCGCAAAGCTCGCCAGCCCGTTAAGCTGCTCGGGGGCGGTGAGCTGGCGGTGAGCAGCCTGCGTGTCGAAGTCGATGCTTATAGCGCCAGCGCGGTTAAGGCGATCCAGGCTGCGGGGGGTAGTGTGGTAGGGGTTAAGGAGAACACCTAATGCTCGCCGCGTTTCGTAATGCGCTGCTGATTCCCGACCTGCGCAGTAAGCTGCTGATTACCATCGGCCTACTGACGGTGTATCGCTTGGGGGTGTTCATCCCCACGCCGGGCCTCGATATCGCTACTTTGCGAGCACAGCTGTTTGCCGAAGGCGGCATCTTTACGTTGCTGAACTTTATCACCGGCGGCAACTTCGAGGTTTTTTCGATCTTCGCCTTAGGGGTGATCCCCTACATCACCGCCAGCATCATCATGCAGATTATGCAGACGGTGGTGCCGCAGCTTGAAAAGCTGGCCAAGGAGGGCGAAGAGGGGCGTCGCAAGCTCACCCAGATCACCCGTTACGGAGCGCTCGGCTTAGCCGCCGTCCAAGGCTTCTTCTTAGCAGTGGCGCTGCTCGGGCCGAGTGGGGCGCTTAAGATCGGCTGGGATAACGGACTGTTCTTCTGGCTGGTAGTGATGATTACACAGGTGGCCGGGGTAGCGGTGGTGATGTGGCTAGGTGAAAAGATCACCGAGTTCGGCATTGGCAACGGCATCTCACTGATTATCTTTGCCGGTATCGTGGCCGCTTTGCCGGGGGCTTTAAGCCAGCAGTTCGTGCTCATCGGCCGAGGGGAGGCTTCCCCGCTCGGGCTTATCATCTTTTTGGGGACGCTGCTCCTGTCTATCGCCGGAATGGTGCTCATCCAACAGGGGGAGCGCCGGATCCCGGTGCAGTATGCCCGCAAGGTGGTCGGGCGCCGGGTGATGGGTGGCCAGAGCACCTACATCCCGCTGCGAGTCAATGCGGCCGGCGTCATTCCGATCATCTTTGCGGTGTCGGTCATTGTGCTGCCCAGCACGCTGATCGGCGCCTTCCCCGAAGCCCTCTGGCTGCAGGCCATCGGTAGCTGGTTCAACCCGGCAGTCTGGCAAGGGCTGATTACCAGCACCATACTGATCGTGGCCTTTACCTACTTTTATACCCAGATCTCGTTCGATCCGCGCCGCATCAGCGATAACCTGCGCGAGTACGGCGGCTTCATCCCCGGGGTGCGCCCCGGCCAGCCGACTACCGAGCACCTGGCGCGCATTACTGGCCGCATCACGCTGTGGGGGGCGCTGTTCCTCGGCTCGGTCAACGCCATGCCGCAGATCTTGGCCTGGCTTACCGGCCAGGGGGTGCTGGCGTTTGCTTTTTCGGGGACCGGCCTGCTGATCATGGTTGGTGTTGCACTTGACACTCTGCGCCAACTCGAGTCGCAGCTCACTATGCGGCACTACGAGGGCTTTGTCAGTAAGGGGCGCATCCGTGGCCGGGGGGGGAGACGCCTTTGAGCCATGAGGTGATCTTGCTGATGGGCCCGCCGGGAGCGGGCAAAGGGACCCAGGCCGACCGGTTGGCGCAGGGGCGCAGCCTCTTTAAGCTTTCGACCGGCGATCTGCTGCGCGCTAATGTGCGGGCCGGGACACCCTTGGGTCAGCGCGCCAAAGTGATCATGGACGCCGGTGGGCTGGTCTCTGATGAGATCATCATCGCCATGGTGCGCGATGAACTGCGCAATCGCCCGTTGCGCCTGCTGCTAGACGGGTTTCCGCGCACACGCGCGCAAGCTGAGGCGCTCGACGAACTGCTGGCCGAGCTAGGGGCGTCGCTGAGCGCAGCGGTACTGCTCGAGGTCGATGAAGCTGAGTTAATCAAGCGCCTGCAGAGCCGTGCGGCGTTAGAAGGGCGCAGCGACGATAACGAGGCGACCATTCGCAACCGGATGCGCGTCTATGCTGAGCAGACCCAGCCGCTCCTTGACTACTATCAGGCCCAAGGTAAGCTCCGCCGCGTCAACGGACTCGCCAGTATCGACGAAGTGACAGCGGCTATTAGCGAGGTCTTGTCTTGATCCTAAAGCGCCCCGCGGAGCTGGCACTCATGATCCAGGCAGCCGAGATCAATCGCGCTGCACTGGAAGCGATCGAACCGCTCATCCGCCCTGGCGTTACCACCGCCGAGTTGAACGCAGTGGCAGAGCGTGCTATCCTAGTTCGGGGCGGCACCCCGGCCTTCAAAGGGTATCGAGGTTTCCCGGCAGCCATCTGTACCTCTCGCAATGAGGTGGTAGTTCACGGCATTCCCGACCTGCGGCCACTTGAGCCGGGTGATATTGTCGCCATCGACATCGGCACCTTTTATCAGGGCTATGCCGCTGATATGGCTAAGACGTATGCGGTGGGTGCCATTTCACCTGCTGCCAGGCGGCTGATGAAGGTTACCGAAGCCGCTCTTTACGCCGGGATTGCTGCAGCCCAGGCCGGTAACCGACTCGGCGACGTTTCCGCGGCCATACAGATGGTCGTTGAGAAGGCGGGTTTTTGGGTGGTTCGGGAGTTTGTGGGACACGGCATCGGCCGGGAGTTTCACGAGAGCCCTGAGGTCCCCAACTTCGGTCGCGTCGGGACAGGGCCTGTCCTGCGCCCTGGTCTGGTTTTGGCCATCGAGCCGATGGTGACAGAACGGCGCACTAGCGTATCGATTCTGGAGGACGGCTGGACGGCGCCCACTGCGGACGGCAGTCTGGCGGCGCATTTTGAGCACACCGTTGCGATCACCAGCGACGGCCCGCAGATCCTTACCGCGCCGGGTAGTCCTCTGGCGCACCGGATCGTGGTGCAAGGAGGAGCGCATGGCGCGTAAGAAGCCGGGAGCCAGAAGGGGTCGTCCGCCCAATGTCGAGCGCGAGCGCCCCGAGGAGAGTTCGCAAGATACGATCCGCGCTGAAGGGGTGGTACTTGAGGCGCGGCCCAACACCACGTTTATGGTTCAGCTCGATGCTGGACCGCAGATACTGGCCCATGTGGGCGGCAAAATGCGGCGGCACTACATCCGGATTCTCCCTGGCGACCGGGTGGTGCTAGAGATCAGCACCTATGACCCGGAGAAGGGTCGAATCGTCTACCGTAAGTAGGAGATGCTATGAAGGTTCGCTCATCGGTTAAACCCATCTGCGACAAGTGCAAGGTGATTCGCCGCCATGGCAAGGTGTTTGTCATCTGTTCGGTGAATCCCAAGCATAAGCAAAGGCAGGGCTAGCATGGCTCGCGTTGCAGGTATCGACCTCCCACGCAATAAGCGTGTTGAACACGCACTGCCGTACATCTACGGCATCGGCCTCACCCGCTCGCAAGAGATCCTGGCCAGGGCCGGAGTACATCCGGATACGCGGGTCAAGGATCTGGCTGAGAACGAAGTGATCAAACTTCGCGATATCGTTGAAAAAGAGTACCAGGTTGAAGGGGACCTGCGCCGCGAGGTGCAGCTCAACATCAAGCGCCTGATGGACATCGGCTGCTACCGGGGCTTGCGCCACCGCCGGAGCTTGCCGGTTCGTGGTCAGTCCACCAAAACCAATGCCCGTACCCGCAAGGGTCCGCGCCGTACCGTGGCCGGCAAGAAGAAGGCCGCCAAGAAGTAAGGGGTCATGATGGCTAAACCGGTTAAAGGCAAGACCAAAAAGCGCGTCAAACGCAATCTGGCGGAAGGGAAAGCCTTCATCCACGCCAGCTATAACAACACCATTGTGACCATTACCGATATGGAGGGCAATACCGTCACCTGGTCCTCGTCCGGTTCGATCGGCTACAAGGGTTCGAAGAAGGGGACCCCTTATGCTGCCCAGCTTGCGGCGGCTGATGCTACCCGCAAGGCGCAGAACTTCGGCCTTAACCAACTCGATATCGTTGTGCGTGGCACCGGCTCGGGCCGCGAACAGGCCATCCGGTCGATTCAGGCCACCGGTGTGCATGTTCGCTCAATTATCGACGATACGCCGGTACCCCACAACGGCTGCCGCCTGCGCAAGCGGCTGCGTCTGTCCTAAGGAGATTCATGGCAAGATATACCGGACCCGTTTGCAAGCTGTGCCGCCGTGAGGGCACCAAGCTCTACCTCAAGGGTGATCGTTGCTATAGCGCTAAATGCGCCATCGAAAAGCGCCCTTATCCGCCCGGCCAACACGGTCAGCGCCGTAGCCGCAAGCTCTCCGACTACGGCATCCGCCTCCGCGAGAAGCAGAAGCTGCGCCGTATCTATGGGATGAGCGAGCGCCAGTTCCACAACCTCTTTACCGCTGCGGTGCGCAACAAAGAGGCTACTGGTGAGGCCTTTCTGGCGCTCCTGGAGAGCCGCCTCGACAACGTGGTGTTCCGCTTGGGCCTAGCTAGCAGCCGGGCGCAGGCCAGGCAGCTAGTCCATCAGGGTCATATTGCGGTCAGTGGCGAGCGCCTTGATATCCCTAGCTACCAGGTCAAGCCGGGCAGCGAGATCGGCTTGGCCGGCAACGCCAAAAACTTCGACTTCATTCGCCAGAACGTCGAGGCCAATCGCCGCCGCAAGCTTTCGCCCTGGCTCGAGTTCGATGCCGATGCGATGAAGGGGCGGTTCTTGCGTACCCCTGCCCGCGAAGACTTGGTAGTTCCGGTCAACGAACTACAGGTCATCGAGTACTACTCGCGCTAGGTAGCCATGCAGATTCAACCTGAGTATAGAGCCAAGGTCAGCGATCAGTACGGCGAGTTTGTGGTCGAGCCGCTGGCACGTGGCTACGGCGTTACCCTCGGTAACCCGCTGCGTCGGATTTTACTCTCCTCGATTCCAGGCACGGCGGTTACTAGTGTCTATATCGAGGATGTGTTGCACGAATTCTCAACTATTACTGGGGTTAAGGAGGATGTCATGCAGATCATCCTCAACCTCAAAGAGCTGGTGGTCAAGCTCTACAACCAGGAGCCGGTTACGCTGACACTGCGGGTTGATAAGCCGGGCAAGGTCACTGCAGCGCACTTCGAGGTGCCTGCCGATGCCAAGATCATCAATCCTGACCTGCACATCGCCACACTGGCCAAGGGTGGCAAGCTGGTGATGGAGGTGCGTGTCGAGCCTGGCGTCGGCTACGTGTCGTCGGAGATTCACGCTACCAAAGACCGCATCAACTCGATTCCGGTGGATGCCGTTTTTACCCCGGTCCGCCGGGTCTCTTACCGCGTCGAAGATACCCGCGTAGGACAGAAGACCGACCTTGACCGGTTGGTGCTGCGAGTCTGGACCGACGGCTCCATCGGGCCGCGCGAGGCGCTGGACCAGGCGGTGGAGCTCTTGCGTACCCAACTTAACGTCTTTAGCCTGTCAGGCAATGGAGCAGAGCTTGAGGTCGAAAAAGTTCCGGTCATCACCATCCCCGTCAAGGAGCCAGCACCCCCGATCCAGCGGCCGGAGTTGGTGAGCTTAGAGAGCCTAGAGCTGTCTAGCCGGGTGTTGCACTCGTTGCAGGAAGAGGGGATCGATTCGGTAAACGCGCTCCTGGCCCTCTCGGAGCGTGACCTCAAGAAGGTTGCGGGGGTTGGGGATAAGTCGCTTGAAGAGATTAAGGAGCGCCTAGCCGCCCGCGGGCTGGTGCTCAAGAAGGAGTAGACTATGCGTCATTTGAGGAGCGGACGGAAGCTCAGCCGCAGCAGCAGTCACCGCACCGCCCTGGCGCGGGCGCAGGCGACGGCGCTGCTCCGTCACGGTCGGATTAAGACCACCGTGGCCAAGGCCAAGAGCCTCCGTCCTTATGTCGAAAAGCTGATCACCACCGCCAAGGGTGGTGACCTCCATGCGCGTCGCCTGGTGCTGCGCGAGATTCACGATCAAGTGGTGGTGCGCAAGCTGATGGACGAGATCGCGCCGCGCTATCAGAGCGTCGCGGGAGGCTACACGCGCATCTATAAGCTGGGGACGCGCCGGGGCGACGGTATCCAAGAGGCGCTGATCGAACTGGTGGCCGAGGCATAAGCCAGTCGTGAGGACAAGCAAGCACGGCCAACGCCGTGCTTTTTTGTTGGCGTGCTACGCGCCGGTTAGTGTTGCTGCAAAACTTGCTCCGGCCCCGTGCCAAGCTACCCCCAATAGCTCGGCTACCGTAGCACCCAAGTCGGCAAAGCTCCCCCGGGTGCCGAGATCGATGCCAAGGCGACCTGGGCTGTAGGCGAGTAAGAGCCCGTACTCACGGGTGTGGTCGGTGCCGGGCCAAGTGGGGTCGTTGCCGTGGTCGCTGATGAAGATCAGCCAGTCGCCGTCATTGACCGCCTCGAGCAGCTCCGGCAGGCATGCATCGACCGCTGCGAGCGCTTTGGCGTAACCTTCAGGGTCGCGGCGGTGGCCGTAGAGCGAATCGAACTCGACCAGGTTGCAAAAGACGAGCCCTTCGGGTCGCTCGCTCATCACCTTGATGGTCTGGTCGATACCGTCGGCGTTAGAGTCGGTATGCACCTCGCGCGTGATCCCCGAGCGGCTATAGATGTCGCCGATCTTGCCGATGCCGACAACCTCCTTCCCAGCTTCTTGCAGGGCGTTCAAGACGGTGGGGTAGGGGGGAGTGAGCGAGTAGTCCCGTCTAGCCTCGCCGAGTCGCCTAAAGCTCCCTGGCTCGCCAGCAAAGGGCCGGGCGATGATGCGGGCTACTTGATAGTCACCCTGCATGATCTCCCGGGCTGCCTCGCACCAGCGGTAGAGCGTTTCAAGCGGCACTATCTCGACGTGGGCAGCTATCTGGAAGACGCTGTCGGCGCTGGTGTAGACGATTGGCTGGCCGGTCTTGAGGTGCTCCGCGCCCAGCTTAGTGATAATCTCAGTGCCGGAGGCCGGGTAGTGGCCGAGGTGGCCGCGCCCGGTAGCAGCGTCAAAAGCGGCCATTACCTCGACCGGGAACTCCTTAAAGGTCTTAAAGGGGTGCTCCAGGATCACCCCCACGAACTCCCAGTGGCCGGTGGTGGTGTCCTTGCCGGGGGAGCGTTCGTTCATGCGCCCGAATGAGGCTTGGGGGCGCTGGGCGGGCTTAAGCGCCGTAACGCTGGCGATGTTGCCCAGGCCGAGCCGCTGCAAGTTGGGCAGCGCTACACCGGTCGCTTGTAGGGTGTGATCAAGCGTGTGGGCACCGGCGTCGCCAAAAACTTCGGCATCGGGTAGGGCGCCAACACCTACCGAGTCGAGGACGATCACGGTTATGGTCATGGCTATATACATATCACGAAGGTTGCTAGACCGACCAAAAATGGCTAATGAGACGCTTGCCCTTGGCTTGTTATGGGCAGCTCTCTAGTTATCAGGGCAATAGCCTGTTGTAGCGCCTGAGCCGAAGTGGCAAAGCAATTCTCTTCGGGAGCAGATGTTTCGGCACAGAACAAGTTAATCGTGTTGCGTACCTCCGGCGTCATGCCGACCAGATAAACGGTCTTCCCGCTTTCCTGCGCGTCACGAACAATCGCTTCTACGGCCCGTGTTGCCGACAGATCGATCCGTGGCATACCTGAAAAGTCAAAGATGATGAAATCCACCCCTTGCTGCATGCGCTCGTGCAGCTGGTGCTCGAGATCGGCGGGTACGGCAAAGCTTAAGGGGCCATTAAACTCATAGAGGGTGACGCGCGAACCGGCCTCGCTTAGCAAGGCGCTCACCTCCGGATCCCGCGGGCGATGGTTGGCTGTGGAAAGTTGGCTCAGTTGGAAGTCAGCCATCTCCTTAACGAACAGGATGGCAGCCAGAAAGGCACCGACAATAACTGCCGTAATCAGGTCAACAAATACCGTTAGCAGCAGTACCGTGAGCATCACTATTAAGTCTCTGCGGGGAGATTGCTGCACGCGCTGCAGGAAGTATTTGTCAACAATGTCGTAGCCCACTTTAATAAGTATGCCAGCCAGTACGGCGTGCGGGATCTTGCCTACCAATGGACCAAAGGTGAGCATAATTGAGAGCAACAAGAGGGAGTGAATCATGCCGGAAAGCCTGGTGCGCCCACCGTTCTGGATGTTGACCACCGTGCGCATGGTGGCGCCGGCGCCAGGCACTCCTCCAAACAGGCCTGCCACCATGTTGCCGATGCCCTGTCCAACCAGCTCCCGATTCGACTGGTGGCGGGTGCGTGTCAGGTTGTCGGCAACTAGCGAAGTCAACAGGCTGTCGAACGAAGCGAGCAGTGCCAGGACAACCACCGCTTCTAGCGGAATCAGCGAAATCTCGGCTGAGATTGCTGGAAGATGCAATTGTGGGAGGCCGGATGGAATATCGCCAAGCAGTGGGGCGCCCGGCACGCCCAAGCTGACCATGGTGCCGATCAGCAGCGCCGCTAGTGGGCCGGGGACCCACTTGCCCCAGGTCTTGGGCCACACAAAGACCAGTGCCAGTGCTAGTAAGCCGACCAGGAGCGCGGGAAGTACGGGGGCGGTAACGGCTTTGGGAATAGACCATAAGGCCGCAGTGATGCCATTGCCGTTAGGCACATGACCAAACAGGCGTGATAGCTGTAGGGCGATAATGATGCAGCCGATACCGCTCATGAAGCCGGATACGACCGGGTAGGGGATCAGATTGATATACTTGCCAAACTTAAAGAGACCCATCAGAATCTGTAGGAGACCTGCCAGCATAACGGCGCTAAAGGCAAAAGTAGGGTGTGCTCCAAATATGCCGGCAAAGACCACGATCATCGGGCCGGTCGGTCCAGAAATCTGCGCCCCGGTACCACCAAAGAGGGCGGCGAAAAAGCCGACTAAGATAGCGCCCCACAGACCGGCCATGGGGCCTGCTCCCGAAGCCTCTCCGAAGGCGAGCGCTAGCGGCAAGGCGACTATGCCAGCGGTGATACCTCCGAAGAGATCGCCGCGTAAGTTGCTCAGGTCGAACAGTTTCATAGCTTAGTGAAGTAATTTACCCGGAATGACCCGCGCCTCGCTAGTCGCTCAAGGGGAGTTGGGCGAGCTGAAACGCTCACCTCTGTAGCATCGCCCATGGTGTCGCTTGCTCCCAGAGGCATTCGTCCCAGTGCTTTCTCCACCTTGCGGCATAGTCAGGTATCCGTATACTAGAGGCTAATTGTGCCGGCCAGTATTAGCCGCTGTCATCATTGCAGATGGCCGGTACACGCCCAACAAGTGAACTACCAGCGCGCTGAAGAGGAGCGGGCGGCCATCGAAGTTGTCCATGAAACGGGTAACTATAGCAGCCGAAGTCGTTGGTTATCTTGTACAATAAGCTGTACGTTAGGCCCCCGGGAGGCGTTGCGATGACAAAGCACATGAGCATCTCCGAAGCACGCAGAAAGCTTTTCGAATTGGCGGAGTATGTTGCTGCTCAGGATGGCGTGGTCTTCATCGAACATCGAGACAAGCGGGAGCGGGTGGCGCTCGTGAGCGAGGCGCGGCTCAACTACCTTGAAGCCAGCCTGCGTGAGTTGAGGCGTCAGGTCGTCAAGCCGTTCCGCCTGGCGGGGAGCATCGTTTCAGAACTCAGCGACGACGAGCTCGAGCACGCACTACAGGAGCTGCGCAGCGACGCCAGGGAGCAGGCTCGGGCAAAGATCGAGAGGTTCTAACGGTGGCTGCCATCGCCGTGACGGACGCACACGCGCTCATCTGGTATGGGCTGGGCCGTCACCGTAAGCTCGGCCGTCGGGCCAAGGCGCTCTTCGAGCGTGCTGAAGCGGAGCGAGCGGCGATTTACGTGCCGACCATCGCGCTTGTCGAAGTAGGGGAGGCGACCTGGTCCGGCGCGATTACGCTACAAGGCGGCTTTTCTGCCTGGGCGCACGCGCTCTTCTCCTCGGGGCATTTCTTCAGCGTCGATCTGACCCGGGAGATCGTGGAGCTAGCCCAGACGCTCTACGCCATCCCCGAACGCGGCGACCGCCTGATCGCCGCGACGGCGGCGTACTTGCAGTGCCCCCTCATCAGCCGAGATGCAACCGTTGCTGCCGTGGCCGGGATAGACGTGGTGTGGTGAAGCTTCGGGAACGAATGCTTTCGCACCTGGCCGGGCTAGCGCCGCAGGCCGAGGCGTTGCTCGTCGCCGTCTCGGGCGGCCCGGATTCGGTAGCGCTCTTGCGCCTGCTGCACCAGGGGCCATACCGGCTCGAGGTGGCCCACTTCGACCATGCGCTGCGTTCCGAGTCAGCTGAGGACGCCGCTTTCGTCCGGGCGCTGTGCCGAGAGTTGGGCCTGCCCTGTCACGTCGAGCGGGCCGAAGTAGCGCGCATTGCCGACGAACGGGGTTGGAACCTCGAGGACGCGGCGCGGCGGCTGCGCTACAGCTTCTTGACCCGCGTGGCCAAGCGCGTGGGTGCTGAGGCCATCGTGACCGGACATACCCTAGATGACCAGGCGGAGACGGTCCTGATGCAGCTCTTACGCGGCGCAGCCTTCTTGGCGGGGATGCCGCCTAGGCAGGGGTGGGTGGTCCGTCCACTCTTAGCTGTGCGGCGCAGCGAGCTGCTTGACTATCTGCAACAGCTTAGCCAACCCCACCGCCAGGACGAGAGCAACCTAGATACTAAACGCACTCGCGCCTGGTTGCGCCTTGAGCTGTTGCCGCGCCTGGCCGAGCGCTATCCTAACTTGTCGGAGCGCCTTTCGCAGCTGGCTACTTGGCAGCGTGACCAGCGGACGCTGCTCGACGAGTTAGCGGCTCCGCTACTAGACGAGGCCGGTATAGCCATCGAGCCCTTGCGCCGAGCGCCCCCTGCTCTGCAACGCCACTTATTACAACTCCTGCTGAAGCGAGCCGGAGTGCCGCCTGATAGTGCCCACCTCGAGGCGCTCCGCAAAGCGCTGGCGCAGGGCTCTCCTACGCGCCTGTCGCTTCCTAAGGGGCGTCTGGCGCGGGTCGGCTACGGCCGGGTGGAGGTCTTAGGACCGACAGGGGAGAGGCTTGCGCCTACGCCCGCCGTCGAGCTGCCCCCTGAAGTTGATCCCGAGCAGGCCCAGGTATTTGGCCCGCTGGTCTACCGCACGCGGCTGCCCGGAGACCGCATCCGCTTGGCGGCTGGCTCTAGGAAGCTCAGCGACCTCCTTATCGACTGCAAGATCCCACGCGAGGAGCGCAACCGCTTACGGGTTCTGGCCGCCGGTGCCGAAGTGCTCTGGGTTGAAGGGGTCGCCACCGATGCCCGCGTCGTCACAGGGCTTAAAGCTGAAGACGAGGACGAGCGCTTCATGCGCTTGGCACTTGAGCAGGCCCGGCTGGCGGCGGATGCCGGTGAGGTGCCTATCGGGGTGGTAGTGGTCTGTAGTGGAGAGGTTGTTGGCGTGGGCCACAACACCACCGAGCGCGATCACGATCCCACCGGCCACGCCGAGCTGCACGCCATCCGCTTGGCTGCGGGCCGGCTGGGCGACTGGCGGCTGACTGGCTGCACACTCTACGTCACGCTCGAGCCCTGCGCCATGTGCTTCGGTGCCATGCTGCAAGCCCATCTGCCACGCCTCGTCTACGGCGCCGCTAATTACCGCGAGGGGGTCTTAGGCAGCGTGACCGATCTGCGCCGCGCCCCCTGGAAGCGTGAGGTGACGGTGCGCGGTGGGGTGTTGGCGCGTGAGGCAGGCGAACTGCTCAGCGCTTTCTTTGCCGCGCGGCGTTGACAACACCCAGCTCATAGCAGGTATCATCTGGTTTGATATAGCAGGTATCATCTGGTTTGATATAGCAGGTATCATCTGGTTTGATCCTGCGGGTGCTCGCAGGACTGCGAATCGTTCTCTATCCTGCGGTTTACTCGCAGGACGCCTTTGCAGAGATGATACCTGCGCTAAGGCGACTCAGCATTTGTGAAAACCGCTGTCAGTTGGGCACTAGTTGCTTAGAAATTCTCAGCCCTTCCTCTCGCCTTTTGCCCATTCCTGTCGCCTACAGATGTCTGAGCAGCGCGAAAAGGGCGACAACGCCTGTCATGGCGAGGCCCAAGCCGATGGCCAGCCCCCGAATCTGCTTCTGACGTAGCCCAGTCTCGGCTGCCGCGCCGATGTCGAAGCGCTCCGCGTGGATATGGTGAAGAGGGATTCCGCGGTTTACTAGCGCACGCTCCACGATGTTCATCATCGGCTCCGGGCCGCAGATGAAATACTCGCAAGCCCCGTGCTCCGGCGACGGCAGGTGGCGCTTTAGCATCTCGTCGGTGATGAAGCCCCTCTCACCATCCCAGCCCTCCTCAGGGTAGGCGATTACATAGATGAGGCGCAGATTAAGGTGTTGCTTAAGCTCTGCTAGCTCCTCCCGGAAGAGGGCGTCCGCTAGGTGATTGACGGCATAGATGAGCACCAGGGGGCGCTTGTCGCTGCGATCCCGCAGGGTCCGCAGCATACTCATGATCGGGGTGATGCCGATCCCGCCGGCTATAAATACGGTCTCGCCGGAAGTTTCTATATCGATATTGAAGGTGCCGAACGGACCCTCTAGATAGGCGCGGCTGCCGGGTGGCACTTGACCGATGGTGCGCGTAAAATCCCCTAACTCCTTGATAGTGAACTCCAACCGGTGCGGCGACAATGCGCTGGAAGAGAATGAGAACGGATGCTGCTGCAAGGAGAAGGGCAAGTGGCCCAGCGTCAGCCAGGCATACTGTCCAGCGCGAAACTTCATCCCCGCGTGCCCTTCCGGCTCCAAGGTGAGTGTCCAGGAGTTGCCACGCTCCCGGCGTACCTCGGCCACCCGGTAGGGATGGCGCAGCATTACCAGCGGCCGGAAAACCCGAACGTAAAGGAGCAGGAGCAGCGTCAGTGCTGCTAGGCCAACCCAGAAGGCCTGTTTCCACCACTCCGCGGTGTAGTGTCCAACTTGAATGGTATGTACTATGCCAATGACTACAACCATGAAGGCGAGCACGCCATGACTCAGCCGCCACCACTCGTAGGGGATGCCTAGTCGCTGTCGCCACAGCGAGGGGATGATCAATAAGCTGAGCGCGATGAGGACAAAGGTTAGGGCCAGGGCGCGCGGCAGGCCGGCTCGAGGATCTAAGAACGCCAGAAATGCAGGTTCAACGATCAGGAGGAGCGCGGGATGTAGCAGAATAAAGATGGCCGCGACGATACCCATTTGCCGATGGAACTGGAGCATGGCATCCTGACCATAGATGGCAGCCACACGGGAGAACCGGGCTGTGAGCACAAACTGAAGGCATAGCATGATCAAGCCTGCAAACCCCAGCCCGACGCCGAACTCAATCCAGAACCCGCGGCCCGGATGCGGAGTAGTCAACAACACAACACCTGATGGCACAAGGATCAGAATCAAGTATGGCCCAAGCCACCGGATACCCTGACTTAACCAAGTTTCAATCCGCAATTGAGCTTTCGCCCGAGTGACATCCGACTCCATACCCTAATGGTACCACGTCTGACTAGTTTCAATCCGCGCTCGAGCTTTCGCCTGGAGAGATAATCTTCACGCAGCATGAGCGTTTGGTAATATGATGCCAGTTCTGGGCGTGGGCAGTCGGTATAGTTTTTCAGAGATGTTTTGGCGCACCAGGCCAAAACGCCGTTGACAACTCTTGGACCGGTTGAGTATTATTGGCTGGACAGGCTCGTGTGGAGCCGTAGTGTAGTGGTTAGCATATCTGCCTGTCACGCAGAAGGTCGCGGGTTCAAGTCCCGTCGGCTCCGCCAAGAGAGGGGTGCAGATCGCCTGGTCGACCAGGCGATCTGCCGTTTCTTATACCGTGGGGCTGGTCGGTTACTTCTGACTCCATGGCATCACCCTTACCGATCATAGTCTAAGGTGTCGGTTTTGTCTGGAAGGCGGCATTGACTGGGCGGTCATGATCGGTATGGCGCTGGCCTGCGAGACGTGGCTGCGGCCCGGGAGGCCCTCGAAGCCTCATAATAGCCGCCCGGGGTATAGCCACTCGGGTAGGTGGAGGAGAGTCTGCTGAGCAGCCTCAGTCAAGAGTTGACATATACCCATAGGGGATATAAACTTGATTACCAGTAGGGACGAATGTCCCTAAGAAAGGAACGCTATGTTCTTCAAACAGATCTACGATGAAGGGTTGGCACAGGCTTCGTATCTGATCGGCTGTCAGGCGCACGGCACAGCTCTGGTGGTCGATCCGCGCCGCGATGTGGACGTCTACCTAGAAGAGGCCCAGCAGCAAGGGCTCACCATCACCAAGATCACCGAAACGCACATCCACGCCGACTACCTGTCAGGAGCGCGCGAACTGGCCAAGCTCACCGGGGCCAAGCTCTACCTTACCGACGAGGGCGATGAAAACTGGAAATATGGCGGCTTAGACGGCTTCGAGGTCCAGTTGCTCAAAGACGGCGATCTGATCAAGCTAGGGAATATCAGTGTAGAAGCTGTCCATACCCCCGGCCATACCCCCGAGCACCTCTCCTTTTTGGTGACCGACGGTGCCGCCGCTACCGGCCCGATGATGATACTGACCGGCGACTTCGTGTTTGTCGGCGACCTGGGCCGCCCCGATCTGCTCGAAGAGGCGGCGGGGATCAGGGACACCGCCCGGCCCGGTGCGCAGCGCTTGTATCAGAGCCTTAAGGATAAGTTCCTGACGCTGCCTGATCATATCCAGGTGTGGCCCGGCCACGGTGCGGGCTCGGCCTGCGGCAAGTCCTTGGGCGCTGTCCCTAGCTCGACGGTCGGCTACGAGAGGCGCTATGGCTGGTGGACCGACTACCTTAAGTCGGGCGACGAGGCGGGCTTTGTGGAGGCGCTGCTATTGGGCCAGCCCGAAGCGCCGGCCTACTTCGCTATGATGAAGAAACTCAACCGCGACGGGATGCCCATCCTTGGCGGTGTGCCGATTCCGGCCAAGCTGACCCCTACCCAGTTCCGGCACCAGCTCGCAGAGGGCGCCGTGCTGGTCGATACCCGCGACAAGCTGGCGTTTGCCGGTGGACACTTGCCTGGCGCGGTCAATATCCCGGCGGGCAAGCGCTTCTCGACCTGGGCGGGCTGGCTGCTCAGTTATGACACCCCGCTGGTGCTCTTAAGCAGCCCTGAGCGGATCGAGACCTTGGTGCGCGAGCTGATCCGCATCGGCCTTGATCAGGTGGTCGGCTATATCCCCAGCCTGGAAGGTTACGCACCGAGCGAGCTGGAAACCGTCAAGCAGGTAACAGCCGCCGAGGTCAAGGCGCTTATCGACCAAGACCAAGCGTTGGTGCTCGATGTGCGCGGTGCTGATGAGTACCGGGCTGGGCATATCCCGGGGGCCATCAATATCCACGCCGGGCGGATTATGAAGCAGCTTAATAAGGTGCCGCGCGAGGGCCAGGTGATCGTCCACTGCGGCAGCGGCGACCGCTCGAGCACCGCCATTAGCGCCCTCTTGGCTGAGGGCTACCGCAACGTCAACAACCTTACGGGTGGTTTTAACGCCTGGCACGAGCACGGCTTTGCGGTCAAGAAGGAGGCCGTACACGCCTAAGCGGTAATCCTCGAGGAGGGGTCTAGACCCCTCCTCGCAACCTTATGGACGCCAGAGGGACTCAGGCCCAAACTGAACAAGGACACTATGATTACTACCATCGCCGCTGTATCACCGCAACAGGCCCAAGCGCTGCACGCGCAAGGGGTGCATTTTATCGATGTGCGCGAGGTGGAAGAGTTTGCGCAAGTGCGTATCCCCGGCGCCCAGCTCATCCCACTCTCCGAGTTAGATCTGCGCTTTGGCGAGATTCCCCAAGATCGCCCGGTAGTGCTCTACTGCCGCAGCGGCAACCGCAGCGGGCAGGCGGTAGCATGGCTCATGTCCCAGGGCTGGGACAACCTTAGCAACTTGCACGGTGGAATCATGGCCTGGTATCAGCACGGCCTGACTCTCGATACGGCGCCGGTCGATGCCGCCTATGCCACTACCAGTTATCAGCAGCTGGCGCCGGACGAGGCTGCCGCCTGGTTGGTGCGCGGTGCGCTAGCCGTCGATGTGCGCGAGCCGCAGGAGTACGCGCTGGGTCATGTGCCGGAGGCGATCAACCTCCCCTTGGGCAGCATCGCCGCGCGCTTGGCCGACCTGCCCAGAGACCGCGAGATTGTGCTAGTTTGCAACACGGGCAACCGCTCGAGCCTGGCGGCCCAACTGCTACTGCGTGAAGGCTACGACGGTGCTAGGGTCGCTAACCTTGAGGGCGGCACCAGTGCCTGGCGAACTCAGGGAAGGCCGGTCGAAATGTCCTTGATGCACCTACGCCCTTAACTGTGGAACGCTTCATCCCAGCCATTGGGTGGCTTAAGCGCTACCGGCGGGCCGACCTCCCCGGCGACCTCTCCGCTGGGCTGATCGTGGCGGTCATGCTGATTCCACAGGGGATGGCCTACGCGCTGATGGCCGGTCTGCCCCCCATCGTCGGGCTCTATGCCGCCACCGTCCCGCTGATCGCTTATGCGCTGTTAGGCTCCTCGCGCCATCTGGCGGTAGGGCCGGTAGCTATCGTGTCCATACTGACCCTCTCCGGGGTGGGGGCGCTAGCCGAGCCGGGCTCAGCGGAGTTTGTGGCGCTGGCGGCGCTGCTGGCGCTGCTGGTGGGGGTAATTCAGTTCATTTTGGGGCTCCTGCGCGGTGGCTTTCTGGTCAACTTCTTATCTCACGCGGTGATTAGCGGTTTTACTTCGGCGGCGGCCATCATTATCGCGCTAAATCAGCTCACCCACCTGCTGGGCGTCAAGCTCACCGCCAGCGCGCCGCTGCCGTTGCTGGGGGAGGCGCTGGCCCACCTGGGCGAGGCTCATATGCTCACGCTGCTAGTCGGCCTCCTTAGCATCGCGGTGCTGCTCCTTTTCAAGCGGCGGTGGCCGCGCTTCCCCGCCGCGCTGCTGCTAATGGCCATAGCCATTCTGCTGACCTATCTGCTAGGGCTTTATGAGCGCGGCCTCAGCATTGTGGGGCAGGTTCCCGCCGGTTTGCCGAGCCTGTCGCTGCCCATACTGAGCCTCGCGTCAGTGCAGGCACTGCTGCCGACCGCGCTAACCATCGCCTTCGTCGGCTTTGTGGAGTCGGTAGCAGTAGCCAAGTCGCTAGCGGCCAAAGTCAGGGCCAAGATCGACGCCGACCAGGAGCTGCGCGGCCTGGGCCTGGCCAACGTGGCGGCTGCTACCTTCTCAGGCTACCCGGTGACGGGGGGCTTTGCGCGTTCGGCGATCAACTTCCAAGCCGGCGCTCGGACCCCGCTAGCTTCGATCCTGACGGCCATCCTTATCATGCTGATGTTGCTGTTCTTCACGCCGCTGTTCACTTATCTGCCCAAAGCCGCGCTGGCGGCGGTCGCGGTAGTGGCAGTCATCGGGCTGATCGACCTTAAAGAGCCGCGGCAGCTGTTCAAAGTTAAGAAGATCGACGCTTTCACGCTGCTGCTTACTTTTGGATCCACCTTGCTCATCGGCATCGAGCCGGGGATCATCATCGGGATCCTCTTCTCGCTCGGGGTGTTCACCTGGCACAGCGCTACCCCCCACGCCGCCGAACTCGGCTACTTGCCTGAGGAACGGGTCTTTCGCAATGTCAGGCGCTATCCTAGTGCCGTGACCTCCCCCGAGGCGCTGATCTTGCGCGTAGATGCCAGCCTCTATTTCACTAACATGGCCTTTTTGGATTCCCACTTCCGGCGCGCCTTGGCGGAGCGGCCTCAGCTGCGATACATCGTCATGGACTTCTCCGGTGTCAACGATATGGATGCCGTGGCAGTCAGCACGCTGGCAGAGCTGATCGACGACTTGGCGAAGCTCGGCATCACCTTCCGTATCGCCGCCATGAAAGGGCAGGTGCGCGATTTGGTGGTGAAAGCCGATTGGCAGGAGCGGTTCGGGCGACAGGTGACCTACCCGTCGCTGGCGCATGCCGTACACGACCTGGACCTGCTTAAGTAGGAGGTCGCCTATGGAGGGCTACTTGATGGCTGAATACGATTATTATGACCGAGTTGCTAGCTGGAGGGATCAAGCATGATTAGGCTGAGTTTACTGATACTGGCTGTGCTGTTGTTGGCAGGTTGCGGCCCTGGCAACTACCAGGGCGCTACTGGCGGCGCGCTAGTAGGGGCTAGCCGCGAGACCCGTAACTACCAGAACGTTTCGGTACACGAGCTGGCGGGCGCTGGTGAAAACCGCCTGGTCCTTGATGTGCGCGAGCCCTGGGAGTTTGCGGCAGGGCACGTACCCGGTGCTATTCTCGTCCCGCTGGGGCAGTTAGCGGCCAGGGTTGGCGAACTCCCCCAGGACAAGCCGCTTTACGTCATCTGTCGCTCCGGTAATCGCTCGGTTACGGCCAGCCAGATTCTGGTCGCAGCGGGTAAGCGCGACGTGCGCAATGTCGAGGGTGGGATGATAGCCTGGCAGGGGGCAGGATTACCGGTGAGCCGCTGATTCCGCGGTAAACGCCTAAAGTAGGCCGCTAGTTAGATGGCAGTACCTGTGGCTGTGGCGCAGCCATCTCCACGCCCAGCAACGACTACGGCGCCACCTGCTGGGGTTGCTATAACCGGCACTGGCGCCGCAGCTTCAAGAGACAGGGACACGTCCCCTCTCTGTTGGCGGGACACTAGCACAGCTATGAAAGTGGCGCCAGAGGCAAAAGTCCTTACCAGCGGTAGTGGCGGATATGCTCGCCCCGCTCGGCGATCTCGCTCATGGCCTGGATGCCGATGTCAAGGTGGAGGTCGGTGAAGGCGGAAAAAACCTGGTCGGCGCTGGCCTTGGTCTTGATGCCACCCTTCTTAAGGGGCAGATCCGATACCAGCAGCAGCGCGCCGATGGCTACCTTGCTGGCGAAGCCGACCGAAAACAGCGTGGCCGTCTCCATGTCGATGGCTAGCGCCCGCTCTTCGTAGAGCTGGGCTTTGAACTTTTCGTCAAACTCCCAGAAGCGGTAGTCGGTGGTATGCACCACGCCGGTGCGGTAGTCGCGCCCCTGTTCAACGATAATTTGCGAAACGAACTTCTGCACCTTGAAGGTGGGCAGGGCTGGCACCTGCGGTGGCATGTGGTGCTGTGAGGCCCCCTCGTCGCGAATGGCCGCCGTCGGCAGGATAAAGTCGCCTACCTCGAGCGAGCGGTGCAGCCCGCCGCACATACCCAGAAAGAGCACTGCCTTGGGTTCAGCGGTAGCTAGCAGCTCGATGATCAGGGCGGCAGTGGGTGAGCCGATGGAGAAGTTGATAATCGACACCCCTTTGCTTTGGCTGTGTACCGCGCTCATGGCCGAGCCGCGCGACTGGCTGTCGCCGTAGAGGATTTTGAAGCGCTCGAGGTAGTGAGCAAAATTGGTCAGGACGATCTGTTTCTGAAAGCCTTCGGGAGCGGTGCCGGTGTAGCGCTCGAGCATGTCCCGGGCCAAGTTCCACTTGGTCTCGTTAGCATAGATGTGGTTAGGGTTGGGGGTGAGATAGGGGTTCTCTTCAGCCTCAAAGGCGTTCCAGGGCGGATCGGTCTTCATGCTCTACCTTACCGAGTTGCCAGCCCTGGCACAAGCGCTCGCAGCAGTTAGGCGACAGGTGGAGGATAGTGGGTGGAGGATGGTGCCGGACCCCAGAGTAGCTATAAAAGCCTGCCGGCCGGGCCTAGCTGCTACACTGAGTCCATGAAAGCTGTCGCGCTTATCGCCCACGACAAGAAGAAGCTCGACTTGGCGATCTTTGCCAAAGATCACGCGGACGTGCTCGGCAAATTCCCGCTGATCGCCACTAACAACACCGGCAGCGTGCTGGCCGATAAAGCCAAGCTCAAGGTCGAGCGCCTCCGCTCCGGCCCCGAGGGTGGCGATCTACAGGTCGGGGCGCGTATTGCCGAAGGGCAGGTCCTGGCGGTGATCTTCTTCCGCGACCCCTTGACCGCCCAACCGCACGAACCGGATGTCTCGGCACTAATGCGTATCTGTGACGTGCATAACGTCCCCTTAGCCACTAACCTTGGCACTGCCGAGGCGATTGTCGCCTGGCTTTTGCGCCATGAGTAAAGACCTGATTGCGGCCTTTATCCGGCAGGTGCGTGAGCAGCACGGCGCCCAGATCGACGCCATCAACTTGCCAGAGGGGGTTGAGGCTTTCATCCGCGAGTGCCTTGAAATCGGCGACCTGGATACGTTGGTGTTCATGCTCAAACTCTCCCACATGATGGGGTTGCAGACCGGCTATGCCGCTCGAGCCGCCGAGGAAGTGCTGCCCAAGGACGGCTCGTGGGGGGCGATTAAGGCCTAAGCGATCCCCTAGCGCCCGCCGCTCTGCGCCAGCCGCCGCGCCGACAGCTCGATTAGCCGCTCTTGGGCATTCAGCCGCTGCTGGCCTGGCCGGCGCCGGACATAGCGGTAGTCGCCATCGGCCCCTAGTTCGCGGGCCTTGACGTTATCGCGCAGGTAGAGGTCGAGCAGCTGCATCAGTTTCTTCTTAAGGCGCGGGTCATCGATGGGGAAGGCCGCTTCGATGCGGCGGTTCAAGTTGCGCGGCATCCAATCGGCAGAACTCAGGTAGATCTTCTCGGCGCCGCCATGATAGAAGTAGGCGGCGCGGGAGTGTTCCAAGAAACGCCCCACGATGCTCCGCACCCGGATCCTGTCGCTGACTCCCGGCACGCCGGGGCGCAAGCAGCACACCCCCCGGACGATCAGATCGATCTCGACCCCGGCTTGCGAGGCGCGGTACAGCGCCCGGATCACTTCAGGATCGACCAGGGCGTTCATCTTAACGATGATCCGGGCGGCTGTGCCGGCTCGGGCATGGGCCGTCTCGCGCTCGATGGCCGCTAAAATTTCGGTGCGCATGGTGCTGGGCGCTACCCACAGCTTGCGCCAGCTATCCTGCTTGGAGTGGCCGGTAAGGACATTGAACAGCTCCGAGACGTCAGCCGCGAGCGCCGGGTCGCAGCTCAGTAGCCCGAAGTCGGTGTAGACGGTGCTGGTAGCTGGGTTGTAGTTGCCAGTGGCGAGATGGACGTAGCGGCGGATTTCGCCTTGCTCGCGGCGCACGATCAGCAGCGCTTTGCAGTGAGTCTTGATGCCGGCAAAGCCGTAGACCACATGCACCCCGGCCCGCTCGAGCTCACGCGCCCAGATGATGTTGTTCTCCTCATCAAAGCGCGCCTTTAGCTCGACCAAGGCGGTAACCAGCTTGCCGTTACCGGCTGCCCGGGCCAGAGCTGCCACTACCGGCGAGCGTTTGCCGACCCGGTAGAGGGTCTGCTTGATGGCCAGCACCTGCGGGTCATCGGCAGCCTGGTCAATTAGCTGCTGCACCGCGTCAAAGGCATGAAAGGGGTGATGGAGCAAAATGTCTTGCTGGCGGATGGCCGAGAACACGTCACTCTGCCCGCGGTACTCGGTGGGGAGGCGAGTGGCAAAGGGCTGGTCGCGCAGTTCGGGAAGGTTGAGGGCGGCTAGCTCCATGAAATCGACGACGCTAAAAAAGTTGGGAATCCGATAGACGTCATGGGGATCAAGCTCTAGGTTTTTGCGCAGCATCTCCTGCCAGTGCTCAGGCATCGCGGTGGCGACCTCGAGCCGCACCGCGTCACCCCAGCGGCGCTTGCGCACCTCGTCCTCAATCACCTGCAAGAGGTCATCGGCCTCATCCTCGGCGATCTCGATATCGGCGTTGCGGGTAAGCCTAAAAGCATAGACCTGCTCCACCAGCAACCCGGGAAAGAGCGCCCCAACCCGCGCCTTGATGATCTCTTCTAAGATCACAAAGCGGTAGCCCTTGCCCGGGAGCCGAAAGAAGCGCGGCAAGACACTCGGCACCTGCACGATGGCGATCTTGGGTTCGTTCCATGCGGGGTCGAAGAGCTCGATCAGCAGCGCAAAGCTCAGGTTTGGCAGCCGGGGAAAGGGGTGGCCGCGGTCTACCGCTAGGGGGGTCAGCACCGGGAACAGCTCGCCTAAAAAGAATCCCTCGACCGCCGCGCGCTCAAGCTCGGACAGCTCGGCCATGCCGACCAACTTGAGCCCGCGGTGCTCGAGCGCCGGCAGCACCTCCTGGCCCAACACCTGGCGGTGGCGCTGCACCATGGGATGGAGCACCGCAGCGATGGCCTCAAGCTCCTCGGCGGGGGTCATGCCGTCGGCGGTCCGCTCGGTGATCCCCGCGTCTACCTGCTCTTTTAGGCCCGCGTAGCGGATCATCATAAACTCGTCCAGATTAGTGCTGAAAATGGCCAGAAACTTCAGTCGCTCCAACAGCGGATTGCTGGTATCCTCAGCCTCTTCCAGCACGCGGGCGTTGAACTTGAGCCAGGAGAGTTCGCGGTTAAAGTAGAGCTGCGGGTCGCGCAGGTCAAGCTCGGCCATAGCCGTAGCGTAACAGAAACCGCCCTGCCCGGGGACGTTTATCCCAGTTTGGCCCGGTGCCGAGGGACTAAGGGGTAAGATAGGACGATGCTCCCCTTTTGGCTCTGGGGGCTGCTCTTTAGCCTCCCCACGCTGGTGCTGGCGGTCATCTACCTCCGCTACCGCGCGCTGTTTATGCGTGTCTACCCCACGCCCGGCCACCGCCTGGTAGCGCTGTGCTTTGCGCTGCTGTTTGCGGCGTTGGCGGCGCTGGCCTTGGCCGGCGTGTTCCCGGTCGTCCGCCCGCCGGCTTTGCCGCCGGGGCCCATCGCCTAGCCGCCCTGAAGCGAGATTCTTCGCAATTTATCCAATCGGCCCGTGGTAAGCTTACCTTGTCATGGTAGGTCATCTTGAAGTAGGGGCAGCAGGGCTGCTGCACGACATCGGCAAGCCCTACCAGTGCTGGCATCCAGCTACTGTTAGGGGCACACGTTATACGACATAGCTCACATTACAGGTCATACCGAATGGCGACATCTTTGTTTGAAGGGAGTGGCAGAAAGGGACATGGACACGATTACGGCAACGTTTAGGGTGGTCGCGCAATGCTCAGGATAGACTTTGTGGTCGCCGGACACCACGATTTCGTTTACGTCCCGAGGGAGAAGGCATGAGCCACCTACTTCAAATCGCTTTTGGCCCAGTGCAGGACTTCATTGCCAGCGCCCGTCGCAGCCGCGACCTCTACGCCGGCAGCCGCCTTTTAAGCGAGGCAGCTAGGAGGGCGGCGGAATACCTGGGAAAGGAGGTCGGATACCAGAGCTTAATCTTTCCAGCACCTAACAACCTCGAGCACTTCCGGCAGTTAGGCGCTTCCGGTATTCCCAACCTTGTGCTGGTGCTGGTAAACCAAACTGAAGGTTGCGCCAGGCTGGCTGAGGAAGCAGTAGAAGCTGCCCGGGCCTACATTCGGGACCGGGGTAAGGAGATACTTCAGTCGCACGAAACGCAGCTTGACTGGCCTAGCTGTGAGAAACAGCTAGAGGACCTGCTCGAGGTCTACTGGGCCGTTGTGCCGATTGAAAATGACTACGCGGCAGCCCGCAACCGGCTGGCCGCGGTTATGTCCGCTCGCAAGAACACCCGCGACTTTAAGCTGGTGACTTGGGCCTCGAGCGCCCCCAAAAGCTCGCTGGACGGTGCGCGGGAGAGCGTCACGCAGAACTCCTCTGCAACCTGGAGACGTAAGAACGGCCTGCGCGATGGGGAGGAGCTAAGCGGAGTAGACCTGCTCAAGCGGCTCTGGCCGGAGCGCAGCTTCTTAAGCACCTCCGCCATGGCACTGCTACCCTATCTGGAGGGTCTGGAGAAGCAAGGCAAGAGGGAGGCCCTGAAATTTTACCTCGAGCGCCTGGCAAGCGAGGTGGGTGATCAAGCCCGCGTGGACTGGGCCCACCCGGTGGTACGCGGCACGCTGCTAGAGCGCTACGACCCCCGCCTGCTGTTTGAGGGGCGCCTGGGGGAGTTTTTCGAAGAGCGCGGTGCGGCCTGGGAGCGGGCTAAGGTGGTGCTGGCCGAGATGTACCAGGCGCTAGGCCACCCCGAACCCTACTACGCCCTGTTGCACGCCGATGGCGACCGCATGGGCGAAGCCATAGACTACCAGAGCCAGCAGGGCATGGCTGCTCACCGGGCGCTTTCCAACCGGCTGGCCCTGGAGTTTGCTGCCCGGGTGCAGGGCATGGTGGAGCGGCAGCAAGGCTGCCTGATTTATGCCGGAGGCGACGATGTGCTGGCCCTGCTACCTGTCCATACCGCGCTGCCTGGGGCCAAAGCCCTGGCCCAGACTTTCCAGACCGCCATGAAAGGTTTTGGAGCGCACGATCCCACCCTTTCGGTAGGGCTGGCGATGGTGCATCACCTCGAGCCCTTGCAAGATGCCTTGAAGCTGGTACGCCACTCTGAAAAGTTTGCCAAGGAAGGCCCGAAAGATACCCCTCCCGCACAAAAGCGCAATGCCCTGGCGGTAGCCTACAGTCCCAGGAGTGGCAGCGAGCAGATGGTGCGGGGTCGCTGGGACGAGAACCCCGCGCTAGGGCGGCGTTTGTGCCGTTACCAGGACCTCTTGCGGCTGGAACAGATTCCGGCCAAGGCCGCCTACGAGCTGAAAGGCTTGCTGGCAGAGCTGAGTAAGGTTGCGGGAATGGAGCAGGCGGTGGTGCTCGAGGCCCGGCGTATCCTTAGACACAAAGAGATGCAAGCTGCCCACCGCAACGAGCTTGACAACCTTCGTGGCGCGGGCGATGTAGCCCGCTTGGCCGATGAGCTGATTATTGCCAAGGTGCTGGCTAGGGCTTACGAACAGGCTGGCGTACCCCAAGAAAACAGGGAGGTTTACGATGCTCATTGAGCCCCGCGACCCGCTGGTAGTGCGGGATGGCCGCCCTTTCAGCAGCAGCCCAGGGGCCCGCGCCCTCAGCTTGCCTTTCCCTTTGCCCCAGACCCTGGCCGGAGCCATTCGCACCCGGATTGGGCTGGCCCAGGGGTTGAGCTTCCCCGAGGCCGCCGTCCAGGTGCGACAGATCGGCATCCAAGGACCGCTGCTGGCCGAACGGCACGATGACAACTGGAGGTTGATGGTTCCGGCCCCCGCCGACTGTGTGCTGCTGGCCGAGGGTGATAAGCCCCACCGCTACCGCCTGCTGCCGCTGAGTTTGGGGGCTGGGGTACGGACCAACCTGCCCGAGGGTCTGAACCCGGTGGGCATCCCCCGCCCCAGTAGCAAAAGCAAGCCCCTGGCCGTGCCGCGTTTCTGGGGATGGTCTGCTTTTGAAGAGTGGCTGCTGGAACCTCCTGCCAGGTCCGAGCACGACCGGGAACACTTGGGTCACGATGGCCCGGTTGGCGAGGTACGCACCCACCTTAAGCTCGACCCAGCCACCCAGACGGCAGAGGAAGGTTTTCTCTTTCAGACCTCGGGCCTGGAGTTCAGCCGCAAGATTGGGGGAGGCTCGCGCCGCCTGGCCCTGGCCCTCTGGGTGGAAGGGGCTCCGAGCGGGGTTTACCCCCTGGGGGGCGAGCGGCGGCTGGCCATCTGGTGGGAACAGACCCCGGCCAAGCCGGAGCCGCCCCTGGGTCTGCTAGCACACCTAAAACTGCACCGGGCAGCCAGGGTGATCTTCCTGACCCCGGCGGTTTTTGCGGCGGGCTACCTGCCCAAAGAGCGCAGTTTACATGGCGCCAAGGTTGAGGCGGTGGCCCTGGGTCGGGTGGTGACTGCCTCGGGCTGGGATCTGGAGCACCATCATCCGAAGCCTAGCAGGCGGCTGGTTCCGGCAGGCAGCACCTATTTCGTGCGCTTCCCCGGCTGGAACGAGGCCGAGGTCGAAACCTGGTTGAAGGAGGTCTGGATGCAGAACCTGAGCAATGCGCCGCAAGACCGGCTGGACGGCTACGGGCTGGCGGTGGTGGGTAGTTGGACGGGTAAGCTCGAGGCTTTGGAGGTGTAAGGTGCGCAAAGCGTTGCCGTATCGAGACGATTATCACCCCTCACTCAAGCCAGGCCTGGTGGTGTTGGAGCGAGACTACCGGCTGCTCACCCCTTTGTTTGGCGGCGGGGTCAGCCCCAAGTACGCCGACCCGATCAGCGCTGTGCGGGCCACCGGGGTTAAAGGGCAGCTTCGCTTCTGGTGGCGGGCGGCTCGAGCCCCAGGTTTGACTCTTGAAGCCATGCAGGCGAAAGAGGCCAGACTCTTTGGGTCAGCGGCAGGAAATGAGGGCCAGGCTTCCCCGCTGATCATTGAGGTGGAACCGCTGGAGCTGGGCCAGGAGAAGCACCCCTTCTACCTCGAGCCGGGCAGAACCTTTCCCAAAAACAGGCCCGAGATTGCCCCTGGTTATGTGGCCTTCCCATTGCAGAGCACCAATCAAGACCCCAATAATTACCCGGTCAGGGCAGGGGTGCGCTTCAGGCTGCGCCTGCGATTTCCCGAATGGATGAAAGAAGAGATCGAGGCCGCGCTGTGGGCCTGGGAGCATTTTGGTGGCCTGGGTGGGCGCACCCGGCGGGGTTTTGGAGCCATCTGGCCCGACGCTGTAAAACCGCCCACCGAACAAACCCTGAGGGCAGCGTGGAACCAGCATGTGCTTTCTGGCAAGGCCCCGGAGGGGGTTCCCAGTCTGTGTGAGGCTCGCTGTAGGGTGGTGGAACTCTCCTGGCGGGAGGTGGCAGAGCGTTATCAGAAGTTTCGCCAGTCGCGCAACTCCGGACAGCAACCCAACCGTCCAGGCCGCAGCCACTGGCCCGAGCCCGACGCCATCCGGCACATCCTGGGACGGTCTGATCCAAAACACGGCCAGCCGATCCACAACCCGCGAATTATCAAGTTCCCTCGAGCCCAGTTCGGACTGCCCATCATCGTTCATTTCAAGGACAGAGGCGACCCCAGCACCAGCATTGTTCCGGCTAACCAGGATATCGAGCGGCTGGCCAGTCCACTCATCTTCCGTCCTCTGGCCGAAAAACGCTCGATCGTGCTAATCCTTAACACCCCTAGAACTCCGCCCGGCGGGGTAGCCTTGGAAAACAGCAAAAAGGTGGATGTTCAGCTAACCAAAGAAGAAGCCGGTCGGATCATCCCCCTCAAGGGCCAGACCGACCCCCTGCTGGCTTTTCTGAACCAGCTATAGGAGGACACCAGTGAGCACGCATATCCTTTTCCTGCACGCCCTCTCGCCCCTCCACCCCGGCACCGGCCAGGGAGTGGGCAGCATAGACCTGCCCATCGCCCGCGAGCGGGCCACCGGCATCCCTTACCTGCCCGGCAGCTCGGTTAAGGGGGTGCTGCGCGACACAGCCAGCGGCAAGGTAGGCAAGGACAAGCTGCTGGCGTTGTTTGGCCCCGAGACCGGCAGCGCCTCGGAACATGCCGGGGCGGCAGTCTTTGGCGATGCCAGGCTGTTGCTCTTTCCGGTGCGTAGCCTGGCCGGGGTGTTTGCCTATGTGACCAGCCCCTACCTGCTCGAGCGCTTCGCCCGCGAGGCCGGTTTTGCCGGACTCAAGCTGCCTGCATTGCCTCCGGCACCTGTTTCCGAAGGAGGGTGCCGCCTGGCAACGGGCAGTGTGCTCAAGGCGGGCAAGGTCTACCTGGAAGACCTCGACCTAGAGTCGCAGGAAAGCGCTGAGCTAAAAGCATGGGAAGACTGGCTGGTCCAACAGAGTGAGGCTCCGGTAAAGGGGCGGCTCTGTCTAGTAAGCGACAATGTGATGGGTTTTCTGCTCGAGACCGCTACCGAGGTGGTAGCCCGCATCCGCCTCGAGGACGAGACCAAGACCGTAGCCAAAAGGGCCTTGTGGTACGAGGAGAGTCTACCCGCCGAGAGCCTACTCTATGGCCTCCTGAGCCTGGGCAGCAGCCGCAAAAAAGAGGTGGCGTTGGCGCTGGACGACCTCAAACCCCTGCTGGGCTTCGCCCAGCTGGGCGGCAAGGCCAGCGTGGGGCGGGGCCTGTGCCGCCTGCGCCTGGGGGATGGCGCATGACCCGGGAGCAAAGACGCGCCAAATCGACTTTTGAGCGGGTCTCGCAGCACCAGGGCAAGGAAAAGACCTGGCGGGATCAGTACGGTGGCATGGCTCACAAAATCCCGGTGCTAGTGCGGCAGGCCGGGCTGGCCCAAACCCTGGCCTTTGTGGAGTCGCGCGGCAAAGACCCTCACCGGATGCTGTTGGCAGACCTAGCCAAGACTGTGGAGCTAAGCAAGGATGCACTGCTCAAGCAAAGCCGTGAGGCCCCCCTGGGCGAGTACCTGCGCCTGACCCGCGAGGTGCTGGCCGTGGCCCAGTGGTACAAGCGCTTTGCCCAGAGCGTGCTGGACGTGGAAGCGGGAGCTGAGGAATGAGACGCGATGTTCTCAAAGGGTTGGACAAGCAGCCCACCACCCACGCTGGACTGTGGCTGGACAAGTACATCACCAGCACCGCCAAGAACGAAGACGGGGCCAAGCGCGAGTTGGTAGGGCAGGTGGCGGGTCTCGGGTTGCCCAGAGATTACCGGGCTTACCTCGAGCGTTACCGCCAGGCCCTGCGCCACCTGGGTGTTCAGCAGCGACCGAGCCAGAGCCTTGGGCGGCTGGTGGTGGGGCTGGGTGGTGAGAGCATGCTCGAGACCCACCTCAGCCTGCACCGCACCTACGGGGTGCCCTACATTCCCGCCTCGGCCATCAAGGGTCTTCTAAGCCGCTTTGCCGCTACCCGTTTGCAGGGCGCAGCCTGGGAGCGCAACCTCAACCCGCACCGCTTCCACCGGGGCGAGGCCCAGCAAGCTCTCTTCGGCAGCACCGAGGAGGCCGGGCTGCTGGTGTTTTACGATGCCCTGCCGCTGAACTACCAGATTCACCCCGATGTGTTGACCCCTCACCACAGCACTTACTACGGTGGTGATGCAGTTCCTCCAGCCGACTGGGACAGCCCCATTCCAGTACCTTTTCTCAGCGTCACGGGGAAATTTCTCTTCGCCCTGGGCCTGGCCCCTGGCGTGGACCAAGAGCAGGGGAGGCCCTGGCTCGAGGCCGCCTGGAAAATCCTAGAGCTAGCCTTGCGCGAGGAAGGCATCGGAGCCAAGACCACCTCGGGCTATGGCCGGTTGCGGCTCGAGGAGCCCGAAGCCCAAACCCAAGCTTCGACCCCAGCCTCTGCGCCGCCGACATCTCCGGTCGGCGTGTTGCTACAGCGCTTTTCTCAGATCAAAGACAGGGACCTGGCCCCCCAAGCCCCGATGCTTATCAATGAGCTATATAACCTCGACGCCCCTCCAGGAGAAAAGCAGACAGTGGCGCAGGCAATCTGGCAGCGTCTAGAATCAGCCAGGCTGCTCAAAGGCAAGGAAGAAAAGGGCTGGTATCAAAAGCTAAAGGAGCTGACTGGGTAGACCAGCTCGAGCCCTACGAGCCCTACTGAAATCGGCATTGTTCAGCCTATACTGAAAACATGGCCCTCACCGTGAAAAACCCCGAGGTCGAACGCCTGGCCGAGGAACTGGCCCACCTGACCGGCGAGACCAAGACTGAGGCCATCCGCAAGGCCCTGCTCGAGCGGAAGGCTCGCCTGCTATACCCCCAGCGCCAGCGCAAGGAGAGCATCCTCGAGTTTCTGGAGCGCGAGGTGTGGCCCAAACTGCCTCCTGAAAGCCTCGGCAAAGCCCCCTCCAAGGCCGAGCAAGAGGAGATTCTGGGCTTCGGCCCGGAGGGGTTCTGATGGTGCTGGATAGCTCGGTGTTGGTGCAACTGATTTTCGCCGAGCCCGGCCACGCTGAGACCATTGAGCGCCTCTTGCAGGCCGAGGTGCGCCTGGTGGGCAGCCCCACCCTGGTGGAGGTGGGATTGGTGGTGGGCAACCGTTTGGGCCTCGAGCAGCTTTACCTGCTGGACGAGTTGCTTAAGCGGCTGGATGTCTCAGTTATCCCGTTCGAGGCCATCCATGCCCGCGAGGCCCTTACGGCCTTCCGGCGCTACGGCAAGGGCCGCCACCCCGCCGCCCTCAACTTTGGCGACTGCCTGAGCTACGCCGTAGCCAAGGTTGCCGGCCTGCCCCTGGCCTACGTGGGCGACGACTTCGCCCAGACCGACTTGTCATGATGCTCGCTGCCCTAGTCCTGCCGCTAGAAGGCCCCGCCCGCCCCGACCCCGACGGCTGGCGCGGCCTGGTCTATGGCCTGCTCAAAGAAATTGCCCCCGAGCTGCACAAGGCCCAGCCAAACCCCTTCAGCCTGGGGCTGGGTGGGGCCGAGGGGCGATGGTGGGTGCGCATTGGCTTCCTGGACGAGGGCCTGTACGCCCGGCTGTCACCCCAGCTTTTTGGCTTAGTGGATCAGCATGTGCGGCTAGGCGAGCCTTTCTTTCGGGTGCGCTCGGTGCTGCAAGAAGCGCATCCCTGGGCCGGAGTGAGCACCTATCCCCGGCTCTTTCAGGGCCAGGCCGTCCACAGCCTGGGGCTTCAGTTCGCCAGCCCCACCTTTTTCCGCCGCCAGGGCAGCAGCTACCCCCTGCCCGAGCCCAGGCTGGTCTTCGACTCGCTGGCCCAGCGCTGGAACGCCTTTGCGCCGGTAAAGGTGCCCCCCGAGCTTTCTGAAACCTGGGAACGCATGACCATCGCCCGCTTCCAGGGCCGTAGCCAGTTCATCCAGCCTAATGCTGGCGAGCGCGGGGTGGGCTTTGCGGGCCGGGTGGTCTATCACCTGCCCGCTGCCAGCCCGCAGGAGGCCCAGTGGATGCAGGCTTTGGGGCGGTTTGCCTTTTATGCCGGGGTGGGGGCCAAGACCAGTCTGGGGTTTGGGCGGGTGAAGGCCTTTGACCCTTTGCGAGAGTTAAGGAGGGTAGATGAACCAGAACAAGGAGCATTTGCGCGAACTGTGGGCGCGGTACAAGAGCCTCTTGAACCATGCGAGCCCAAGTAGTGCGGAGCCATCGCCCCAGGCTAAGGAAGCCAGGCAGCTTTACGAGCAGAAAATCTGGCCCCTCACCAAAGAGGGCTTTACCGACCGAGGGCAAGAGCAATATGCGGCCTCTTTTCATACTGTGGGAACAACCCCCGAGCCGGTAATTCTTTCTGCTAGGGCCATAGATGCTACAAAGGTATATTTGCTGCACACCAAGGATACCGAGAAACTCTGTGGGCGGATTGAAAAGGAACTGGGCTGGGGGGTGGATCGGATCAAGACCCTTCAGGTTAGCCGCAGCAATCCGGAAGACATTTACATGCAGGTTCGCCAGCAGATAGACAAGCTAGACTCTGGGGCTCCTATTGCCTTTGACCCGACAGGAGGCACCAAAGCTATGGTCGCTGGGCTTGCAATGTTTGCCTTCTCACTGGCGGAGGAGGGCCGCACGGCTCATGTTTACTATGTGGACAATGAAGAGTACGACGACCAGCTTCGTCGTCCAGTAGCAGGAACGGAGTACCTGAAGCGCCTCGAGAACCCTCGTGAGATTGTCCCCGACTGGCTTTACCATCGCGCTAGAGAAGCCTACCAGCAGGGAGATTTTCTACGGGCAGAAGAGCGCTTTAGACGAGCCATAGAACGGGAAGGTCGCGCCAACAGCCCGGAGGCCATTTTGTCATGTGCTTATAAACTCCTGGACACATCTCAGTTTGAGCAGGCAAGGGAAAAGCTGGCCGAACTGCTACATTTGCTGCAAATTCACCCCTACCGACAAAGCCCTTTGGTGAAGCATCAGGGCTCCATAGAAAGCCAAAAGCAGGGTCTCGAGGCCATCGTTCAGCTAACGAATGCCCTCACTGCCAAAGAGAAAGATGTAGCGCCACTTGCAGACCACAGTAAGGTTGCCTGGACTCTGGCCGCGCTAAGGTTCATGGCCAAAGGGCGGCTTGGGTCGGGCCGGATTGCCGAAGCGGTATTGCTGCGCTACCGGGCTCTCGAGCTTTTTTTGCAGCACCGGCTGGCCCTGAAGGGTTTTGATACGGCTAAACCAGACTACCAGCGGCTTTGTGAGGTGGCTCAGACGAACCTCGAGGCCCTTCAGGTTGCATACCAGAGCGAGCGAACCAAAGCGCGCCTCGAACCGGAAGATAACTTGGAGCAAAAGAACACAGTAGACCTCATCAGCGCCTATTTTTTGCTCAGGGCGCTTGGCGACGAGGCTGCGATAGCTGTCAACGCTAATAAGGTGGTCGGATTGGCTAAGGCACGCAATAGTTCAGTCTTTGCTCACGGCTTTGAACTGCCTAGCAAGAATCTAGCCGACGATCTGGCCGACGTGCTACAGACTTTTGTGCAAAACGGAAAACTACCGGAGGTTGCGTTCGATCCCATCCCCCTAACATGACCCTCCACCTCACCGAGCAGTCCGCCGCCCTCCGCCTGCGCCAAGGCCGCCTGCTAGTCGAGCTAGACCAGCAGATACTGACCCAGATGCCGGCCCGCAAGGTGCGTTGCGTGGTGGTCTGGGGCAACGTGCGCCTGACCACTCCGGCCCTGACGTTCCTTTTGCGCAACCAGGTGCCGATACTGTTCAACTCGCTTGACGGCGCTTTTTATGGCGCCGCCGTACCGCACGCGCTCGCGCCCGCCGCGCGGCTCCGGGCGCAGTTTAACGCTGCCAGCAGCATCCGCTTGCGGCTGGCTAAAGCCTTTGTGCTGAGCAAGCTCTGCTCGAGCCAGCTCGTCCTTGGCCGCTTCGCCCCACGCCACCCCAGTGTGCGCGAGATTCTGGCGCAACTCGAGGGCCTCTCGGCCAAACTGGAGGCCGCTACCGAGCTTGACCGCCTGCGCGGTTATGAGGGGATTATCGCCCGCCTCTATTACCAGGCGCTGCAAAGCCCACTCTCACCCTACGGCTTTACCGGGCGCAACCGCCGCCCGCCCCGCGACCCCGTCAACGCCGCGCTCTCTTACGGCTACGCTTTGCTGCTAGCCCGCGTGCAGCTTGCCGTCCACAGCGTCGGCCTGCACCCGGAGGTCGGGATGCTCCATGCCGAGAGCCGCCGCAACCCGGCTCTGTGCCTCGATCTGATAGAGGAGTTCCGCGTTCCGGTAATCGACCTGACGGTGATGCGCGCCTTTATGCAGGGCGTGCTTAAGCCGCTTGAACACTTCGAGGACAAAGCCCACGGTATCTACCTTAACGAAGCGGGCCGCAAAGTGCTAATCAGGCTGTTTGAAGAGCGCCTGACCCAAGAGGCTACCCATCCGGCAGGCTGGCAGCGCCCCTTTGCCGCCACTATCGAACATCAGGCGCAGCTCTTGGCCGCGGCCCTGATGCAGCGCGGCGAATACCTCCCGTATCATCTGCTAAAGCCATGAAGTCCCGCCTCTATGCTGTCTCCTATGACATCCCCAGCGACAACCGCCGGGTCAAGATCGCCAACGCCCTAAAAAGCTACGGCGAGCGCGTGCAGTATTCGGTCTTTGAGTGCTGGCTTAGCGGCGCCGAGCTAGCCGATCTCACCAAGCGCCTCGAGCGCCTGTTTGAGCCTGCTGAGGACAGTATCCGAGTCTATCCAACCGGTGGGGAGGTTAGGGTGATGGGCCAAGGTAACATCACGGGCAACCCCGAGCTGCTGATCGTCTAGCCGTTAGCCTGTGATAGAATGTTTGTGCCGTCCCTGACGGTGTGGACTTTGACAACCGCAAATCGCGCTAGTACGGCGTTGGCGCGGGATTGGCAGAATAACCGAGCAACATCAGCTTTTTCGCCGATTTTCCTGGGTTATCCACAACCCTCGGCTGTGGATAACTTGGGGTCCGTTCCAGCAGGCCGTTTTTGCACCGTTGCAGACGGCGCAAAAAAGTGGTAGAGTTTCAAAATGCTTAGCCCCGAAAGGGGATTGCAACTCCGTAGGCGTGGACTAGCCGCTTGCGCCTATCAGGACGTTGTTTCAAAATGCTTAGCCCCGAAAGGGGATTGCAACTCAGGTATCACTGTGCCAGTGACAGGATGCGTGAGAGCAAGTTTCAAAATGCTTAGCCCCGAAAGGGGATTGCAACTCCACGTCTATCACAGCCCTAAGTTCCTCGACCAGGGGTTTCAAAATGCTTAGCCCCGAAAGGGGATTGCAACCAGTTCTGCCTGGTGGGGGTCTGCCGCCACAGCAGTACGAAGTTTCAAAATGCTTAGCCCCGAAAGGGGATTGCAACTCCGCCTGCCAATATGCCTGGGACGTTTTTGCCATCGCGTTTCAAAATGCTTAGCCCCGAAAGGGGATTGCAACTCCAGGGGCGGGAGGGGGATTTGCAGTTCGCAGAACTTCGGTTTCAAAATGCTTAGCCCCGAAAGGGGATTGCAACACCAGGGCGCACCGGGACGCGGCCCGACTGTAGGAAGTTTCAAAATGCTTAGCCCCGAAAGGGGATTGCAACCTGACCCAGCTCGTTCGCGGACATGCCCGGCCTAAAAAGTTTCAAAATGCTTAGCCCCGAAAGGGGATTGCAACAAAAGTACGCTCCCATCGCTGTCAAACAACTTCATATCTTCGTTTCAAAATGCTTAGCCCCGAAAGGGGATTGCAACTCGAGCAAGAGCATCTCGGTGCGCTCCGGCACCTTATCGACCTGTTTCAAAATGCTTAGCCCCGAAAGGGGATTGCAACAGCAGTACCTGGCAAGAATGGGCAGAGTTGGGTGGCGGGGTTTCAAAATGCTTAGCCCCGAAAGGGGATTGCAACGTGGGGCGCCGACGGTTAGCCAGCGCTGCGATTAGATCAGCGGTTTCAAAATGCTTAGCCCCGAAAGGGGATTGCAACTCTGTCCAGATTACGAGGCCCTTCGCGTTGCTCAGGG
>JAGXSJ010000093.1 GCA_018333895.1 Truepera sp. | reverse complement strand
GCCAGCATGCGCGCGGCGCGGCGCAGCGCCAGCGCTTCAGGGCTGTCAGGATCGGCTAGCACGATCGGCTTGCCGCTATCGCCGCTCTCGCGCAGGCGGCGGGTGATGGGAATCTCACCTAATATGATCAGGTGCTCCTTAGCCGCTAGCCGAGCCGCCCCGCCCTGCCCGAAGATGTAATCTCGGGTGCCGTCCGGAAGCTGGTAGTAAGCCATATTCTCGATCACGCCCAAGACCGGCACATGAATCTTGCGCAACATGGTGTAAGCGCGCCGCACGTCCAACAGCGCCACCTCCTGAGGGGTGGTCACTAGCACGGCGCCGGTAAGCGGGACGAGCTGAGACAAGGAGAGCTGCACGTCGCCGGTGCCTGGCGGCAGATCCACGATGAGATAATCAAGCTCGCCCCACACCGTCTGCTGGAGCATCTGCGTGAGCGTGCCGTGCAGAATCGGGCCGCGCCAGGTGAGCGCCTGACCGTCCTCAACTAAGTTGGCAATGGAGATCAGCTTGACGCCGTAGTTGCGCAGGGGGATGATGTTTTTGGCGCCGTCCGCCATTAGGCGCTGGCCGTCGAGTGCGAACATCTTAGCCTGGCTGGGGCCGTAGATATCGGCATCAAGCAGCCCTACTTGAGCACCCTCTAGCGCCAGGCTGGCAGCCAAGTTGGCAGCGACGGTCGATTTGCCAACCCCGCCCTTACCCGAACCGACCGCCACGATATTCTTGACGCCCGGCACGGCGTTTTGCGTGGTGCTGCGCACCTGTGACCCGAAGGTGATACGCACCGCCTCGACACCGGCAAGTTTGTGCAGAGCCGCCTTGATATCGGCCTCGATCTGGCCCTTGAGTGGACAGGCCGGCGTGGTAAGGTCGATAGTTAGCTCAATCAGTCCACCCGAGACTACTACCTTGTTGACCATGCCCAAGCTGACTAAGTCCTGGTGTAACTCCGGGTCGTTAACGCCGCGCAGAGCTTCGATCACGGCGGCTTCGGTGAGCGCATTAGCCATGCCCCACAAAATAGCATGTCAGATGACCGGCCACCCTGGTACCGGTAACTGGCAGAGGTTTAGCGGGGCCTTATCCCGGTTGCGGAGCCGATGGACAGCTATCATTGGCGTCCAGAACATATAACGCTCTACGTGGGAGGCCCAATAGGGGAGAGCGCGGTTAGCAATAGCCCGCCTTTCGCGATAGAGTGTAACGCGATAGGCTATAACACGTTAGACTGAATAGGTGTCAGTGGTGCGCTATCAGACCCAAGCCATCTATGCCCAACATGGCCCGGTTACTACCCATCAAGGCCTCGACCCGCTCACCGGCCTGCCGGTGCTGCTCTACACTTTCCCCGGTAAGCCCTTGCTAGGCGTGGGCGACCTGGCCTCAGACAACATTCCGGGCATCCTAGCTAGCAGCTACGACGGTAAAGAGGGTCAGCTGGTGGTAGCCTATTCGCGCCAATACCAGCCGTTACGCCAACCGGTCGAAGCCGACGGTGTCCTCCCGCTGCTGCTAGATAGCGCCAGGGCCCTGCGCGACGCTGCCGAAGCGGGTGTGGTACACGGCGACTTGCGTCCTGAGCGATTCTTGCGAGCCGGTCAGCACCATCTTATCGAAGGTTATGGCGTGCGCTGGATACCTCAACGCTCGAGCTACAGCCCGCCCGAGCCCAGCCCTAGCTACGCCGGCGATGTCTTTTCGTGGGCCAAGTCACTGCTATTTCTGTGCGGCCCTCATCTCCCTGCTGAGGCCGGTAACCTGCTGAGCCGGTGTCTGGGTGAGCCCGAGGCGCGCCCGCTGGCCAATGAACTGTATCAGGCCATCGCCGCCTGGCCGCCTCCCAAGACCACCATACCCACTACCGCACCCACTACCGCCTTCGATCAGTTCGATCTCGAGCTGTCGCTTAGCGACGACCTGCTCGCTACGCCGTTCAGTCAGCCGCCGGTGGTGGCGCGTCCCCAGCCATCTGAACGCGAACCACTAGCTGCTGCTCGCCCAGATCGGCCAGAGCTGCGCACTGCTGGAGACTTTCCATCCGCCGAGCCGCTGTTACGCAAGAAGGTTGCACCAGAGCCCGAGACGCCAGGATTTGTGAAGATGCCGCCGCCGGGTGCTACCTACCGTACCGTCAGCGGCGATGGCCGCCCCGCCGCACCCATCTTAGCGTTCTCACCTGCGGCTCGGAAGCCGCGCGAAGCGCCCATCGACCTGGGCCAGCGAGAGCGGGCCTACCGCCGCCTGGTGCTCCTCGCTCTGCTGCTAGTTCTGGCTACCGGCCTAGCTTTTCTTGCTTTTTGGCGCCAGGGATTCGGCAACGCCTTAGGGCCTGGGATCAATCCGGTGGTGCGCTTCATCGTAAATGTCGGAGTTGAACCTGACGACCTGCGCCAGGTGCGCCTGGTAGTAGTCGAGAGTCCAGCCGGGTCGCGCCTGCGCCCTGGCAATGAGGTTGCCACCGTCCCTGGCCCGGCGGTGCTCGACCGGGCAGGGTTGTGGCGGCTGCAAGCCCGCTTCCAGAACCTTACCTCGGAGGTCGTGGTGGTGCGCGTTCCAGACGAACGCGCCATCACCATTACGCTCCGTGAACCCGATGCACCGTAGCCTGGAGGCTGACTACTCGAATGCTTGAATACTCGAATACTTGACCACTGATCTTCGGAGGAACCTTGGCCAGCATCGTTGTTCTCGACTACGGCTCGCAGTACACCCGGTTGATCACCCGGCGCCTGCGTGAACTCAACGCCTATTCGGTGATCTTGTCCGGCACTAGCGACTTGGCGCAGATAGCGGCGCAAGAGCCCAAAGGCATCATCCTCTCCGGCGGCCCGCAGAGCGTCTACGCTGCGGGCGCCCCGCGACTCCCTGCAGGGCTGCTAGAGGCCGGCTGGCCGATCCTGGCCATCTGTTACGGGATGCAGCTAATCGCCCAGGCGGTCGGCGGCACGGTTAAGCCGAGCCAGCTGCGCGAGTACGGCAAGGTAGGCTTGAAAAGCTATCAGGGCGAGCTGTTCAAGCATGTTGAAGGCGAGTTTGTGGCCTGGATGAGCCACGGCGACTCGGTTGAGACCGCTCCGCCGGGCTTTGCGGTAACTGCTGCTACCGTCAGTACTCCCATTGCTGCCATGGAGGACGCCGAGCGCGGCATCTACTGCTTGCAGTTCCACCCCGAGGTCCGCCACACCCCCAAGGGAAGTGTGCTGCTGGAGAACTTTCTGGCTCGCTGCGGCCTGAGCCGCGACTGGACGCCGGAACATATCACCCAGCGGCTGATCCGCGAGGTGCGCCAGCAGGTAGGATCAGAGCGCGTCCTGCTCGGCATCTCCGGCGGAGTAGACTCGAGCACGCTGGGGCTGTTGCTCCACCGCGCCATCGGCCCTCAGCTGGCGGCGGTATTCGTCGATCACGGCCTGCTACGGCTTGGTGAGGCCGATGAGGTCGAGCGGGCGTTGCGCGAGCTAGGCGTCAACCTGACGGTAGTTGAGGCTTCGGAGCGCTTTTTGACGGCCTTAAAGGGGGTGACCGACCCCGAGGAGAAGCGCAAAATAATCGGCCGTGAGTTCATCGCGGTGTTCACTAACGAAGCCAAGCACCAGGGGCCGTTTAAGTTCCTGGCCCAAGGGACGCTCTATCCCGACGTAATCGAGTCGGCGGGCGGGCATGGCGCTGCCAAGATCAAGTCGCATCACAATGTGGGTGGGCTGCCCAAGGAGCTAGGCTTTACGCTGCTCGAGCCCTTCCGCACCCTGTTCAAGGACGAGGTGCGCGAGATCGCTCACACCCTCGGGCTGCCCGCTCACCTGCGCGACCGCCACCCCTTTCCCGGGCCGGGGTTAGCTGTTCGCATCATCGGCGAGGTCACGCTCGAGCGGCTGTCTGTGCTGCGGCGCGTGGACGACATCTTCATCAGCGCACTGCGCGAGTTCGGCCTCTATCACGAGACCTGGCAGGCGCTAGCGGTCTTAACGCCGCTCCGCTCGGTCGGGGTGATGGGCGACGGGCGTACCTATGCCCATACCGTGGCGCTGCGGGCCGTCTCCAGCGTTGACGGCATGACCGCCGACTGGACCCGCCTCCCTCACGAGTTTTTGGCCACCGTCGCCAACCGCATCGTGGGCAGCGTGCCCGAGGTCAACCGCGTAGTCTACGACATCACCAGCAAGCCGCCGGCCACCATCGAGTGGGAATGACCCGCCGCCCGGCGTAAACTACCCTGTGCTCGCTCCTGGCTTCTGGCGCCGCCTGCTGCAACTCAACCTGGGGCTGATGCTGTTCGGCCTCGGCATCGCGCTGATGCTTAAGGCCGGGATCGGCCTTGACCCCTGGTCGGTCTTTCACGAAGGGCTAGCCAACCAGACCGGGCTCAGCTTTGGCCGTGTCACGCAGCTTACCGGCGTGCTGTTAATCGCCCTGAGCTTCGCGCTGCTGCGCGTGAAGCCAGGCTTAGCAACCGTTTTGAACATGCTCTTAGTCGGCCCGTGGGTCGATTTCTATCGCGCTCAGGCCTGGCTGCCGACCGCCGAGGGGTGGCTGTGGGGGGTGCTTCAGTTCATGGCTGGCGTAGTGCTGGTCGGGCTGGCCAGCGGCCTCTACATCGCGGCGCGCTTCGGCGCCGGCCCCCGCGACGGCTTTGTACTGGGGCTATCTCTCAGGTTACGGCTGAGCGTAAGGCTGACTCGCAGCGGGCTCGAGCTGCTGGTGCTGGTTAGCGGTTTTCTGCTGGGCGGCCCACTCGGTTTAGGCACGGTGCTTTTCGCTATCACTGTGGGCTACTTCATGCAGCGCTCTTTAAGGTTGTTCCGCTACCAGCACGGGCCGGTTGCGCCAGCGGCTAGCCCGGCGGATTGAGCCGATGAACTCCTGGCTAGTCAAAACTGAGCCTGAGCTTTTTAGCTTTGCTGACCTGCTCGCGGCGCCAGAGCAGACCGCAAGCTGGGACGGAGTGCGCAACTACCAGGCGCGCAACTACCTCAAGGCCATGGCGCTCGGCGACCGGGTGCTGATTTATCACTCGAGCTGTAAGGTGCCAGGGGTGGCCGGTGTGGCTACGGTGGTGCGCACCCATTACGCTGACCCTACCCAGTTCGAACCCGCTAGCCGCTATTTCGACCCTCAGAGCACCGTGGCCAAGCCGCGCTGGGTGGCGGTCGATCTGCGAGCCGCCTGCTCCCTTCCTCGCTTAGTGGCTCTATCAGAACTCCGCGCCGAGCCCGCTTTGCTCGAGCCTAGACTCTTGCAACGCGGCAGCCGCCTGAGCGTCATGCCGCTGCGCGCGAGCGAGTACCAGGCCATAGTAGCGCTCGCCGACCGGCCTCAGGAGGGATGAAGTGCTGGACTGATCAGCCCTAGAGCGGTAGGCAAGCTGTGGAGTCAGGGCCTCACGCATCCTCCAACCTCAGTAAGTCTTCCACGGTCTCGCGGCGCCGCGCCAGGATCAGCCCACCGTCCCGGACAGCCACCTCAGCCGGACGGAGGCTGGAAGCGTAGTTCGAGGCCATCGTAAAGCCATAAGCCCCAGCCTGTTCGACCAGCAGCAGATCGCCGCGCCGCGGGCTTGGCAGCGTGCGCGCTCGCCCCAGCCGGTCGGCGTTTTCACACAGCGGCCCGTCGATATCGACCATAACCAGCGGTCGATCGGTCTCTGTCACGCCAATCAGCCGGATGGGATGTAGGGCGCCGTATAGGGCCGGGCGGAGCAGATCGGCCATCCCCGCGTCGGCGATAACGTGGTTAACTGGCCCCGCCTTGACCTGTACGACCCGCGTCAGCAGGAACCCGGCCTCGGCTACCAGGTAGCGGCCTGGCTCGAGCACGAGCTGCAAGTCATAGCGCCTGATAAAGTCGCGCAAGCGCGTTGCGAACTCCGCCAGCGGGAAATTGGGCACCGCGAAGCCGCCGCCGATATCGAGCAGTCCGGCCGGGAACTGCTGATAAAGCTCCGCAAGCTGCGCCAGGATCTGCTCGTAGACCGCCAGCTCACCGATCTGCGAACCGGCGTGAACGTGAAAGCCCAACAGCTGCCCTCGCGCCGCCAACTCCTCAGCGAGCTGCCCGGCCTCTTCAAGCGGCATCCCAAACTTCGACGAAGCCGCGCCGGTGGCCAGATGCTCGTGAGTACGCGGATCGAGCGCCGGGTTGAGGCGCACCAGAAAGCCGACCTGGGGATCCTCGGCCTGCCAGAGTCGCCACTGCGACAAACTGTCGAGGCTTACCTGCCGCACACCGCAGCCCAGAGCCTGGTGGATCAGCGCGGTGTCCTGCCCCGGCCCACCCAATAACACCCTCTTGGCAGGAATGCCAGCGGCTAGCGCCCGCCTTAACTCGCCCAGGGTGATCACTTCGGCGCCCACCCCCGCTGCCGCCAGATGGCGCAACACCGCCCCGTTGGGGTTGGCCTTGACGGCGTAGTGGATGCGCGCCTCCGGCAGCGCCCGGCGCAGGCGGCCAAGCGCGCGGCCAATCGCCTCAAGATCGTAGATATACGTCGGCGTGCCGTACTGCTCAGCCACGCGCTGCAACAAAGCATCAGACAGGCTCACGCAACCGATGATAGCGCACCTGGCGTACAATGCGGCATGGCCAAACTCCTGATCATCGGCGGCGTGGCAGGCGGTATGAGCACCGCCGCCAAAGCTAAGCGTGAAAACCCTGAACTCGAAGTAGTGGTCTACGAGCGCACTGAGCATATCTCCTACGGCGCTTGCGGCATGCCTTACGTTCTGGAGGGGGTCATCCCCTCGCTTAGCAAGCTCATCGCCCGCACCCCCGAGCGAATGGCCCGGGAAGGGGTGACAGCCCATGTGCAGCACGAGGTTATTGCTGTCGATCAGGCAGGGCGGCAGATCACTGTCAAAAACCTCATCACCGGCGAGCTATTGACCGATAGTTACGACACCCTAGTTTTTGCTACCGGTGCCCGGGCGGTGCGACCGCCGCTGCCGGGCATCACGCTACCCGGCGTGCATACCCTTAAAAGCCTAGCGGACGCTGCCGCCATCGAGGCGCGGCTTGGCAGCGCCCAGCGGGCGGTCATTGTGGGGGGCGGCTATATCGGCCTGGAGATGGCCGAGGCGCTGCGCCAGCGCGGGCTTAACGTCACGGTGGTGGAGTTACTGCCGCAGCTCTTGGCCAACTTCGACCCAGATATAGCGGTTCTGGCCCAGGAGGAGCTTGCGGCACACGGCGTGGGGGTCAGGCTTGGCGACCGGGTGTTGGGCTTTAGTGGAAATGGCACAGTGGAGGTAGTACACACCGAGTCCGGCGACTTACCCGCCGAGCTGGTACTGCTGTCGGTCGGGGTGGCGCCCAACAGCGAGCTAGCGCAAGCTATCGGGGTGGCGCTAAGCCCGCAGGGAGCTATCCTGACCGACTCGCAAATGCGCACTAACCTTCCCGGCGTCTATGCTGCGGGCGACGTAGCGGCAGCCCGGCACCTGGTCAGTGGCCAGACGGTTTGGCTGCCGCTAGGCGATACCGCCAACAAGATGGGACGGGTGGCTGGAACGGTCATCGCGGGCAAAGAGGCGCGCTTTTTGGGCGTACTAGGCACTGCCATCGTCAAAGTTTTCGACAAGGCGCTGGCCCGCACCGGCCTGAGCAGCCAGGAGGCCGTGGCGGCAGGCTTTGACTTTAGGAGCGCCCGCGTGAGCGCCACCGATCACGCCCACTACTACCCCGACAAGCGCCCACTGGAGGTCAAACTGCTCTGGGACGGCCCCAGCCAGCGGCTACTGGGCGGCCAGATCGTAGGCCACGGCGACGCCGTCAAACGGATCGACGTCTTAGCGGCGCTGCTCTTTAAGCAGGCGACCATCCAAGATCTAGCCGACCTCGACCTGGCCTACGCCCCACCCTTTAGCGGCGTCTGGGATGCCTTGCTGCTAGCGGCTAATGTCGCCTTAGCCGAAGCGTGATAGCCTAAAACCATGATGAACCGCCAGCTCCGTCGGGCTTCTGGCAAGACCGACAAAAAGCAAGAACGCGAACAGCAAAAGCGCAAGGAGGCCCGCGCCGTAGCCCGCCAAGCCGCGCGTCAGGCTCGCAGTAACCGGGTGCCCGGCCCACCCACGGCCCGCTCACCGGGGCGCTATGCGGGTTGGTTGGCCCTGGCCAGCGCAGTGATCATGAGCCTGCAAGCCGTAGCGCCGCAGCTCGAGCGCACTACCCTAACCAGCATTGTGGACGCCCTCTTCTTTGTGATCTTTGGCTACTTCTTCAGCCTCTTTCTGCTGCGAAGAACGGTGCCGCGGGCAATTCTGGTTACGGTCGGGATCGGCACGCTGCTAGGTGCCAGCATCGAGCTGGCCAAGTACCTGCAAGTCGCCACCACCGACCCGATACGGGTGCTAATTGCTGTCCCAGGCCTGCTAATCGGCGCCTGGATCGCCAAAGCCCTCTATCTACAAGCCCAAAAGTAGCGCCGTGAACCTGCCGTTTAGCGACCGCTCAACCACATTCGTCTGTATCCTCTTGACGAATCCTGCATCTTGGGGTACAGTAGAAGTATCAGCGCGCCAGACGCGCTTCTTTTTTTGCCCCAGATGGCTGACCTGACCGGCATCATCGGCGCTATGCCGGAGGAGCTAGCAGCGCTGCTTAAGCCCCTCAGCCAATCAACCCGCAGCCAGGAGGGCGCGTTTACCCTCACCCGAGGCCAGCTCGACGGCCACCCGGTCCTGGTTGCCCAGTGCGGCATCGGCAAGGTCAACGCCGCCGCCCTTACCACCCTGCTGATCCTCAAGGGGGCCAAGCGCCTGATCTTCACCGGGGTAGCAGGGGCGGTCGACTCCGGCCTAGCGGTCGGCGACTTAGTCATCAGCCGCGACGCCGTGCAACACGACCTTGACGTCACTGCCTTGGGCTACGAGCTAGGTCAGGTGCCGGGCGAAGCGCTCTACTGGCCCGCCGACCCGTACTTGCAGACTCTCGCGCTCGAGGCCGGGCAGAGCCTCCCGGGGGTTAAGGCCGTGCTCGGTCGGATCGCCTCGGGCGATCAGTTCGTAGCTAGTACCGAACGGGTGCGCTGGCTCCGTGAGTCGCTGCAAGCTACCTGTGTGGAGATGGAAGGGGCCGCCATGGCCCAGGTCTGCGCCAAGTGGGGGGTACCGTTTGTGATTATCCGCAGCATCAGCGACACTGCCGACCACAGCGCCAGCCTCGACTTTCGCGAGTTCACCCCGCTGGCCGCCGAGCGTGCCGTGCAGGTGGTGCGCCAGATCCTGCGCCGCCTCTAGCAAAGACCGCAGCGCAGTCCGCGGAGCAGCTAGCACTAACCGCTTAGCAGACCCAGTAAGGTTACGCTTTGGGCAACCTGCCGCAATGATGGGGCTCGATGGCTTCGCCGCCCCAGGGTCGCGGCTGAGTGCTGCCGTTGGGCAGCAACAAGGTCGATGGTGTATACTGGCACGTGAAAGTCGGTGCGGTTATCAAGCTCCTTGAAAGCGATGGTTGGGTTCAAGTGCGCATAAGGGGTAGTCACAGACAGTTTAAGCATCCGTCCAAAGCTGGCTTGGTCACCGTTGCCGGCAGGCCGAGTGTCGATGTTCCCCCAGGAACGCTGAACAATATCCTAAAACAGGCGGGCTTGAAAGGTTAGCTATGCGATACTTGATCGTCATCGAGGAAGGCCCAACGAGCTTTGGCGCTTATGTGCCAGATCTGCCGGGCTGTATTGCTGTCGGCGAAACGCGTGCTGAAGTCCTTGAGCAGATAGCGGAGGCCATCGAGCTTCACCTTGAGGGTTTACGGGCCGAAGGGTCTGACATCCCCAAGCCCCAGACGTCAAGCGAGTTTGTGGAGGTTCGTGCTGCCTAACCGGGCGCTGCTGCGGACGCGGTGCCAGCGCCGCTGAGCTTGGCCGTTGAGCGGCATTGAAGGAGCTAGCATGACCATCAAGTGTTCGGTGTACTGTGGTACCAGCCTCGATGGCTTCCTGGCCAGACCTGATGGCGATATCGAGTGGCTTCAGTCCGAGCGTTTCATGCCTGAGAAAGCCGGCCTGAGCTATGAAGCGTTCATCGCCACAGTGGACACACTGGTCATGGGGCGCAACACGTTTGAGAAGGTGTTGACCTTTAAGGAATGGCCCTACGCGGTCCCGGTTGTCGTGCTGACTACAAGAACCATTGAGATACCTAGCCATTTGCGAGGAAAGGTAAGGCTGAAGGCTTCTCCACCGCAAGAGCTCGTTCAACAACTCGCTTCCGAAGGGATGCGGCATCTATATGTCGATGGCGGCATAACCATCCAGCACTTTCTGCAAGCGCGGTTGATTCACGAGATCACTGTTACCTTCATCCCTGTCTTGCTCGGCGCTGGGATCTCTCTGTTTGGTTCCACCAATATCGAGGCGCCATTGAAACTTCTCGAAACAACGCCCTTCAGCAATGGCTTTGTGCAGGTCAGGTACACCGTGGAGAATGCTGCCCAACCAGCGCTCCCCTCCCACTATCATAGCCATGCTGGCCAAAGCTCGTGATCATCAGCCAAGCAATCCCTGACCTTATCCCTACGCTTATCCAATGGGCGACGGCACGCGACCTCATTCGCGCCATGCTGCTCACCAGCACGCGGGCAATTCCGAATGCTCCCGTCGATGTTTTGTCGGACTATGACGTGATTCTGATTGTGAAAGATATCCACCCGTTGGTGGCCGATCGCACTTGGCTGAACAACTTTGGCGAGGTGCTGGTGGTCTACTGGGATCCAATCCAGCCCCATCCAGCCTTCGGGATTGAGCAGTGTGGCAACGTAACCCAATATGCCGATGGCCTCAAGGTCGATTTTACCCTGTGGCCGGTTGAGCTGTTCCAGCAGATCGTAGCTGCCCCCGTGCTAGACGCCGAACTAGACGCTGGCTATCGCGTTCTGCTCGATAAGGATCGGCTGACCAAGACCATGCCGCCACCGACGTATACCGCCTATCTGCCAAAGCCGCCGTCCCTCGCAACCTACCAGGCCACCATCAATGATTTCTTGACCGATGCGCCGTACGTGGCCAAGTGCCTCTGGCGCGACGAGCTGTTCCCCGCCAAGTGGTGCCTAGACTACGATATGAAGCAGATCTATCTGCGGCAGATGCTCGAGTGGCGCATAGGCATAGCCTACGGCTGGTCAGTCGCGCTAGGTTCGCTTGGGAAAGGGCTGAAGAAGTGCTTGCCCCCAGACCTCTGGGCTCAAGTGGAGCAGGCTTATGCCGGCGCGGCAATCGCAGACAACTGGACGGCGCTGGCGCACACCATGACGCTATTTCGGCAGGTTGCTCAGGAGGTCGGCGCGCACTTGGGGTATGTCTATCCCGACGAGCTGCATCAGCGCGTTCAAGCCTACGTTGAACAGATAAAGCAGCTGGAGCCGGTCGATCCAAGTAAGCGTGACTCGCCACCTTGACCGAGCCGTGGCAGTGATGACGGCTAATGTACCAGGCGCTCGAGTTTGGTCGCCAGGACCTGTTCAGCGAGTCCTGCAGCGCAAGCGTGCAGGATGCGGCGCCGAACGCGCTAGACATGGTTGCTACGGTCAGCTAGACTCGATCCGTGAAGCCGCGCCCGCGCGTGCGTACCCCGCGCACCTTTAAGATCAAGCACCAACGCTGGCGATAAGCCAGCGCTATCCTCTGCGTATGCAGCCCCTCACACCTTACACCTCACACCTCACACGTTCCGGTAAACAACCCTGGAGGTTAGATGTTTCCTCTCCCCGACCCACGTGGCCGCTACGGCGCCTACGGCGGGCGCTATGTGCCCGAAACCCTGATCCCTGCGCTCGACGAGCTGACCGCCGCTTATCAAGAGGCCAAGGCCGACCCCGCCTTTCAGGCCGAGCTGAACCATTACCTCAAGACCTTTGTGGGCCGCCCCAGCCCGCTCACTCTGGCCAAGAACCTCACGGCGCGGTGTGGCGGCGCCAAGATCTACCTCAAGCGCGAGGACTTAAACCACACCGGTGCGCATAAGATCAACAACACTATCGGCCAGGCGCTGTTGGCCAAACGGATGGGCAAACAGCGCCTGATTGCCGAGACTGGTGCCGGCCAGCACGGCGTGGCCACCGCCACCGCGGCGGCGCTGTTGGGGCTGGAGTGCGTTGTCTACATGGGCGAAGAGGATATGCGGCGCCAGGCCTTGAATGTCTATCGCATGAAGCTGCTAGGCGCCGAGGTGAAGCCGGTCGGGATCGGCACCCGCACCCTTAAGGACGCCATCAATGAGGCCATCCGTGACTGGGTCACCAACGTGCGCGATACCTTTTACCTGATCGGTTCGGTGGTGGGGCCGCACCCCTATCCGATGGTGGTGCGCGACTTTCAGAGCGTGATCGGTCTTGAGACCCAGGAGCAGTTGCAGCAGGTTGAAGGGCGCCGTTGTCCGGACGCGGTAGTAGCCTGCATCGGCGGCGGCTCTAACGCTATCGGTATCTTTGCGCCCTATGCCTACTTGCCTGCTGCCGAGCGCCCCCGGCTGATCGGCGTTGAGGCGGCGGGGCACGGGCTAGCGAGCGGCGCACATGCCGCCAGTATCACCAGGGGCAAGCGCGGCGTCTTGCACGGCGCGCTGATGTACCTGCTATCGGACGACCACGGTCAGATTAGCCCGGCCCACTCGATCTCAGCCGGGCTCGACTATCCTGGGGTGGGGCCGGAGCACAGCTACTTTGCCGATGCCGGCATCGCTGAGTACGTGGCAGTCGATGACTGGCAGGCGCTAGCCGCCTTTGAGGTGCTGAGTCGGAGCGAAGGGATCATCCCCGCGCTAGAGACCAGCCACGCCGTCTACTACGCCATGCAGCTCGCCTCCACTATGAAGCTTAAGCAGATCATCGTCATTAACCTCTCAGGCCGGGGCGATAAGGATGTGAGTGAAGTTATGCAGCTGGCCGGAGGCCGGTCATGACCCGTCTTGAGCAGGCTTTTGCGCGCGCTAAGGCTGACAATCGCGCCGCCTTTATCCCTTACCTGACGGCAGGCTTCCCTGACCGTCAGCGCTTTGTAGAAATCGCCAGCACCCTACTTGACGTTGCTGACGCGCTCGAGCTCGGCCTGCCCTTTTCCGATCCGCTAGGGGACGGACCGGCCATCCAGCGCGCCTCTGAAGCGGCACTCGGCCAGGGTATCACCACGCCGGAGGTCTTGGCGCTAATCCGCACCCTGCGGGAGCAGAGCGACAAACCGCTGGTCATCATGACCTATTACAACCCCATCCTGTGCTACCCCGCAGGGGAGGCCGGCTTCGTGGCCGATGTCAAAGCTGCCGGCGTCGACGGGTTAATCCTCCCCGACCTCCCGCCCGACGAAGGGGAGAGTCTGCTGGCAGCAGCGCGGCAGCATCAGCTTGACACCATCTTCCTGGTCGCGCCGACTAGCACCGAAGCGCGGCTGCGCTTAGTCACAGCGGCCTGCCGTGGTTTCGTCTATGCCGTGTCGGTGACCGGCGTGACTGGAGTGCGGCAACGCCTTCCCAGCGAAGTTAGCGAGCTAGTACGGCGCACCAAGGCCGTGACCGAGCTGCCGGTAGCGGTCGGCTTCGGCATCGCCGACGCGGCCACCGCTAGGCCGGTAGCTGAGGTGGCCGACGGGGTGGTGGTCGGCTCGGCGCTGATCGATGCCCTGGCTACTGGCGGCGACGTGCTGGCGCTGGCCCGCGCTATCGCCGAGGGTTGCCGGCGCAGCTAGGGCTTACTGGCGCGGGGGCGCGGCGTAGACGCGCCCTCCTAAGAGCGCAAAGACCTCGGGTGGTAGTAGCAGATCGGCGTTCTGTTCGGGCGGGATGTCGTTGCCGATGACCCGTACCAAGATAGGGTCGCTGACGGTGGCCGAGGTCAAAAAGAGCAGATCCCCTCGCTCGTGAAAGCGCGAGAGGATATCAAACCCGCCCAGCCTGGCATCGGCTAGCGCCGTCCAGATGGGGGTTTCGCCGGGCTGCACCAGCTCGAGCCGCACAGTGGCGGTACCGCTGCCGATCATGCGCAAACGCTCGGCAGCAGCGCGCGACAGATCGATGATCCGGCCTGCCCTAAACGGCCCGCGGTCGTTGATCCGCACCACCACGCTCAGGCCGTTGGCTAGATGGGTTACCCGCACCTGAGTGCCAAAGGGGAGCGTGCGATGCGCAGCGGTAAGCTGCGTAGGGTCGAAAATCTCGCCGTTGGCGGTGCGGCGACCGGCAAAACCCGGGCCATACCAGGAGGCTACCCCCTCAGCCGGAAGCCCTAGGGCTCGAGCTGATACGCCTTGCGCCGCTTGCATCCGGGGCGCGGGTGGCAAGGCTGGCAGGCATGAGGCCAGCAATATCACTAGGATGATCCACAACCACCGCACTGCGCCTATGCTACCCGATTTGCCGGGGGAAGACCACCAGGGGCAACGAGATACCCCTTACCGTTATTGGCAAGGGGTGTGGAGCTTGGAGTGCGGCCTCCCATGACCCATCTGAGTCAGAGCTACAGCTCAGCCGGAGTCAGCTCCAGGTCCGGCGCACCAACTCCTGCTGGCACAGCACAAACGCTTCATAATCCTCGATCTTGGCAGTGCCCTCGCAGATCTCGCTCTCGCACTCGGAGATGATGTCGCGTAGCTCTTGGTTGGAGAGGCTAGGAAGCTTATCGATCAACTGCACGTTTTGAATCATAAACAGACCTCGCTTCATCCTTACGGCCTTCCTCGGTCCTAGGGTAGCAGGAGAACTCTTACAAAATTCTCACAAGGTCGGCTGCACCTCACGTGCCCTGAGAGCTGACAGGGCCAGGAGGAGGCGAGAAGAGATGGCCAAGTCAAGCGCAGCGTTGCTCGAGCCCTTCGTCGTTCATGCGGCCCAGCAGGCAGGTCTTTGCCCGCTCGTGGCCGGGCGTGCCGATCATGTGGCCAGTAAGGGCGAGGTCCGCAACAATAGCGCAAAGCGTGCTGGCGTCAGGCATCACGAGGGCGTTCCTCCATCCGCCAGACCCCCAAAAGCTCGCTTGGGACACCCGCGAAGGTGATGACGAGGTGTTCCCTGGCGCGGGTCGAAGCGACGTAGAGCAAGTTCCGCTCCTGCTCGAAGGCGAGCTTGCGCTCCCCTTCGTCCGGTGCGGCGGCAAGGGCTGCCGGCAAGGGCAGCACGCCAGCCTCGCAGCCCATCAAGATGACGATCTTGAACTCGAGCCCTTTGGCCCGGTGCATGGTGCCGAGCGACACGCAAGCATGATCGGGTGGGGCATCTTCGCTCAGGTGATGTCCCCTGTAACCACACAGGTCGAGGGCAGCTTCGGCGCGCTCCCTAAGGAGCTGCGTGGTCCTGGCAAAGATGGCTATGTCGCGCGGCTCGAAGCCATTAGTGAGGTAGTAACCGATCTGCTCGGCTACGGCTCGCACCTCTTCTTCAGGACCGGCAAAACCCACGACTTCAGGGTCGGGGCCGCGCAACAGGGAGACGGCGGTGCGGGTCTCGCTCATGCCGGCGGCACTCACGAGCGCCTTGGGCAAGAGTGCGTCGGCATGCCGCCTGATCTGCTCGGTGGTGCGGTAGTTGAGACGGAGGATACTCGAGCGTCCCACTACTTCGAGGCCCGAGGCCCGAAGGCTCGAGCGCGCCTTGTAGATGCGCTGGCCGTCGTCCCCTACCAGCAGGATGTCGTTGGTACCTCGAGGAACCAGGGCGCGTAGCAGCCTCAGTTCAGCCGACCCGAAGTCTTGGATCTCGTCGGCGACGATGTGATCGAAAGGCCTCCCGTCTTGCGCATCAAGCTGCTCGGCGACCTCGTGGCAAAGCCGCTCGAAGCTCATCAAGCCTCGCTGCTCAAGAGCTTCTTTTGCCTTGGAAAGGACCTTCCAGACGCGCATCCGCTGCTCGAGCCCGAGCGCTGTGCCGCGGCCGGCGCGCGGAGTGCGGCGGTAGGTAGGGAAGTCGTCGATCCCGTGCGCGTCGATGACCTGCTGCCATTCGCTCGCCAGGAACCCGGCGGAGAAACCCCGTTCGCCCGTTGCCCGCAGCGCCCTCTCGATTTCGTCGCGGAGCGCGGACGCCGTGAGGGCCGTAAAGGGTTTGCCGGTCGACACCTGGTAGAGCTCTCGCGCGAGCTGATGCAGATTCGTCACGCGCACGCGCTGGCGTTCCGCGCTCGTCTCGCCTAGGAGTCGGTCGAGGCCGTGGGCCAGGCGCGTGGCGAGCGAACGTGAGAAGGTAGTGAGCAGGATGCGCACAGACTTACCGCGACGTGCCAGCTGCGCGGTGCGGTGCAGCGCCACCACCGTCTTGCCGGTGCCCGCACCTCCCGAGACCTTGGCGGGACCTGCGTAGTCCTTCTCGACCAAAGCCTGCTGGGTCGGGTGCAAGAACACCATCCAGCGGTCAAGCGGGTAGGCGAGCGCCTGGTGAAGCGCCGCTTCGCTGTGACTCACCACCGCAAAGCGCCGCTGCGCATCCGGATGCAAGAAGGGATCGCCGATGACAGGTGTCGGCGTCGGCACGGGATGCCCTTCAGCGAGGAGCATGAGCTTCTCCGCCGCTTCTTGCGGCAGGTGGTCGGTGAGCTTCAAGAAGCCTTCCTCGCCGACGTACTTCAGGGCGCCGAGCCACTCCGGCGGAACGCCGAGCGCTAAGAGGTACTGCGGATCGTACCTGGCAAACAGCGGCGGCTCCTGGGGCACCTTCTGAACGACGTGTTTGACCACTTCCTCGACGCGCTCTTTGATTTCGACGAGCTGCGCCGCGCCGGTACTCGGGTGGATCTCCATCCGCCTCGTCTCCGCCCAGCGGTAGGCCTTGTCGTGATGGTCGGCGTAGCAGTAAACGAAGTCCTCGCCCTGCCGGTGGACCACCACGCGGATGTCGTCATTCACGCGGAAGGTCCAGAAGCCCTTGTCCCTGGCACGATCCACGCGGTGAAACTGCAGGCTCGGGCGCTGCGGGTCGGTCTGGAAGTCGAAGACGCTCTGCTTGACCTGGTTTTGCAGGTCCTGGCTCAAATGAGCCAAGCTCTTGGTGAAGCTGTCCGCAATCAAGAACCTCATGGCACGTCTCCAAGATCAAGATAAGGCCTCAGCGCCTCGAGCGCACCTTGCGGGTCGTCCTCGGTTACGAAGCTCTCTGCGGGGGTGCCGCGCTCGGCCAGCGCCACATGGTCCCAGGCGAGGACCGTTTGAGCGGGCGCCGGTGTGCCCGCGCGAGTCAGCGGTGCCAGACAGGCGTCTAAGTCGGGCGGTCGGATGCCTGCCGTCTCGAGCGTTTTCAAGAGAGGCAGCCAGCGCTCATCTTCAGACAGCGCAAAAAGCTCCGCGTAGAGGACAGGCTCTACGGCCTCGCCTTCGTCGTCTTCGACCTTGAGAGCGAGGCCCAGCGCCGGGTCCATCAGCACCGGCGGGCTTGCCGAACCCGGCGAGTAATCGAAGTCGGCCAGAATCACCACCGGCCACTCGAGCCCTTTGGCGCGGTGAACGGTCATCAGCGTCACGGCACCCTCAGCCTGTAAGGTAGGCCGCGCTCTCCTCGTTGCCGCTGAAAAGCCCGCTCGCCTGAACGGGCAACACCAGCAGGCTGCCTTTGTCCGCGATAGCGTCAAGAAAGTCGAACTCACTCCAGCCGAGGCGCGGATAGCCGCGAACCTGCACCACCAACCGTGCCGGACTCATTGCTGCAGCGCGGGCGGTGACCTCGGCGGGATCGACGAGCTTCGCCGCGTCCAGAAGCGCTCGGTAGCGTGCGGAGAGCTCGAGCAAAGCCGCCACCTTGCCTGGTAAGCGTGCAGGTTTACTCAAACCAGCGCGCAACAGCTCGCGCACCGCCCCTTGCAGCAGGCGGGTGGTCCCCGGCACATCCTGCGGGTCAATCACCTCGGCGACGGCCTGCATCAGCGTGCGGTAGGCGACGATCTCCGAAGCCACCAAAAGACCCGCCTCCTGCAAGACCTTTCGCGCGAGCCTGTCGAGCGACGTGAACTTCGCTTCGAACGCTTCGGCCGCGCGAGGGTTTGGGGTGACGATGAGGCCTTTCGGATAGTGAAACCCCGATGGATGCGGGCTGAGAACGACCGTTCTAAGCACGACCAAGACCCAAGACGGCGTGATGCGGCTGCTTTAAGACCTCTTTGTTGAGCGAGTCGGCTGCTAGCACCATCACAACCTCACCCTGATTGGCCACGATCCATCTGCTGAAGATGCCGATAGGCTGTGGTCATGGAACGAATCGCTTGGTGGATCTCTTGCTGTGTGGTGAACCGCCCGAGACCGACGCGGATCGTGTTGTACGCCTCTTCCCGACTTAACCCAATCGCCTGAAGCACGTAAGAGGGCGTCATCTACTCAACCCAAAGCAGCTTGATCCGTTCAAAGAAGCTGCCACGTTCTGCCCGTCTTCGTCGTTGCTCTGCCAGAATTTCCACCCGGTCATAGTCGAGAGTGACAACGATTGCATCCAGGACTTCAAGAATGTCTGCCAGCTCCTCCTTTCGTTTCTCGGGTGATGCTGCTGCCAACTCTTCCGCTTCTTCAATGAGCTTCTGCATAAGCGCCGCAAGATACGCCCCATTATCCAGTGTTTCGAGTTGAAAGGTTCTTCCTTCTGCTTGAATGATCTCGGGAATGCGATCCCGAACAAGTTTGTTAAAATACTTTCGCATATCCACTCCTAAAACTGGGCTACATTTCTTGAGTCCGCCACTGCTGCCACTATGTTGGTTACGGCCAGAGCAATAACATCCTCTTCGGTGTTCTGATCCAAACCAGAGCGCAAGAACGTATCCTGATTAAAGACCCGCGACAGAACTTGAGAGTTGCGGTAGTTAACATAGGTCGAGGAAAATGCAGGACGTGCCCTTTCCAACATCTTCGTGTTCGGCAGCCTAGCCCTCTTTCGGTGCGAGTTAAAGTACGGGTCGGCAGGTACAAGGTTCCACAATTCGTTAATGGGATAGATTGAGACTGGAATGATGTGGTCAAGGTCATAGGAGCCAATTTTTAGCCTTTTCCCTGTCCAGGGGCACGAAAATTGACGACCTTCCATGAGCAAGATATCGATCTGGTTACGTTCCCACGTAAGTGGACGGCGGTTATCGGGACGCTCCGTCAAAAGGGTATACACTTCCCCCCTGCTCACACTTGCACCCCTTTCGTCCCGAATCCTTTCTGTGAACAGGCTCCATTCATGAATGCAAAGCGCTTCGATCCACAGGGATAGATCCTTGAAGCCTTGCCAAAGCTCGTTGGAAAGGAGTAGGCACTGCTCTACCGGCACGGTGGTTGGCAGCCATACAGCATTTGTCCAAGTGCTTGCTGAAGCTGGACGTGAAAACACGCTGTAGTACTGGTTACTTGGACCGGCGTACTGAATGGGATATTTTATGACACCGACGATTCTCTTGATCACTCGCCTGTACAGACTAATAAAGTCTGACGGATAAATCTCTGTAGCACGAGAAGCCTTCATCTCCGCAACGACCACAAAGCCATCCGAAGGGCGCCTTGAACCAAAAGGAGTTGTCAACCAGTACTGCTTCAACGCGGTCAGTTCTTCGCGAAAAGCAAAATCATTCCAAACCTTCCCACTCCGTCGCGCCCTTGGCCCTTGGAAAATAGGCCTTTCCTCGTCCATAAAGGCCCAGTAATACGCCACCCAAAACTCCGCCAGTATTCGCAGCGGAACAACAACGCCTTTTCCGTGCAGCTCTATTCCAGCATACGCAAGGACAACATCGTTGAGTGAGCGCAGCAAGGCAAGTTTGGCCGTGTTTAGCTTGGCATCATGCCGAAGAATACTCCCTAGAACGCGGCTAATGTGATGCATTGTTGATCAGCAAAACATGTACCCTCAAGCACCGGCTTCGTCAGGAACCAGCCGTCAAGCAAAGCGGAGGAACCATCGTCCCATCTCGCAAGAATAGATTCGGGGGATGATTGCAAGTGCTGTACAGCCTTTGAAAGCCACGCGTAACGTAAGGGAAACGTCTCATGGCCGCTAAAGCTATAGCTAACATTGTCGAAGCGTAGTTCAACCAGCATGTCTGACGTCCGCTCCCATGTACCCCAATCTACCTTATACCGGTCATGGTAGTCACCGGCAGCAGCTTGCAACCTTGGGGGTTGCCCTCGGTTACGAAGACGAATGAGCGGGCGTCGGCGATAGAGCCATCGCGGGTAGCCGCGGTGTAGCAGCGTAGTCATCCCGGTGGCATAGCGCCGTGGGGCAAAGCCACCTAGTCAGACGTCAGGGCGATAAACTGAGCTGGGCTGACTGCCCGAACGGGCGAACACCGATGAGCGCTTGTGTTTCGGGTCACGATGTAGCCTGCCTTGCAGTGCAGCGCTGAAACTGCCTGAAAGGCGTCCTCCAGATCACGCATCTGCAACCGCAGCGCCTGACGTGCTGCTTCGGGAGTTGTCTCCGCGACGACCACAGAGTCAAGCAAATCCTCTAAAAACAGCCGGTTGAGGGATGGGCAGCATCTGGCATTTTCGTCTCCTTAAAACAGATTATCAAACATCATTAATCGCGCTAGCTTGTGCGCGCCCTGCCTGAGATCGCTTCCCCTTCGGCTTTGCCTCCGAGTCGCAATATCCGCGATGCTCGCGCTTCTACCGGCCAGTTCGGTCGTTGCTTCATCCCCTGCTTTATCGTCTCCCCGTCAGATGAGATGCACCCCGCAAGGCCAAATTAGCTAAACTGGGCCGGTGATCGACAGCCACTGCCACCTCGACTACTGCGATGATCCACTAGCTGTTGACCCTAGCCTGACGGCAATCATCAGTGTCGGGACGACGCTGGTGCGCTGCCGCGCCACCGTGGCGCTGGCCGAGCGATTCGCTAACGTGTGGGCGGTAGTCGGCATTCACCCCAACGACGCTTTTGAAGCCCAAGAGGCCGAGGTGCGGACCGAAATCGCTGCGTTGGCCCGTCACCCGAAGGTAGTCGCTATTGGCGAGAGCGGCTTTGATGATTACTGGGACCGGGTCGATCAGGCGACGCAGCGCCAGAGCTTGCGCTGGCAAGCCGAGCTAGCTGCCGAGCTTGATAAGCCGCTGATTTTACACGTGCGCGACAAGCAGAACGGCGAGCAGTCATCAAAAGCAGCAGCGGCTATGTTACGCGAACTAGGCTGGCATAAAGGTGTCCTGCACTGCTTTAACGGCCACCCTGAGCTGCTTGAAGCAGGACTTACGCTAGGCTGGTCGGTGTCGTTTGCCGGTAACCTGACCTACCCCGGTGCTCAGGCGCTGCACGCGGTGGCCAAGGCCCTGCCTGCCGACCGGTTGCTAGTAGAGACCGATAGCCCGTTTATGACCCCAGTGCCGAAGCGCGGTCAGCGCAACGTTCCGGCTAACGTGCGCTATACGGCAGCGTTTTTGGCTGCGCTGCGCGGCGAAACCAGCGAACAGATTGAGGCTGTAACCGACCGCAACGCTACGCGGCTTTTTGGGCTACCTGTTGCAGGAGGCCAGGCGTTGTCGAGAGTCTTGAATTGAGGATACACCGATATCAGTGCCAGCTCAGCCGCAGCACCCGCCACCAGTTCTCATAAGCTACCTGGCGTAGGCTGGCCTCATCGTAGCCGTGCGCGCGCAGCGCCTCAAGGAGTTTCGGGAGGCCCGTCACATCCTTGATGTCGCGAGGCACGGTGGCCCCGTCGAAGTCCGAGCCAAGGCCGACATGGTCGATCCCCAACCGCGCAACTAAGTAGTCGAGGTGCCGCACCAGCACTTCAAGCGGTGTGTCGGCGTCGTTCTTGCCGTCAGCGCGGAGGAAGCTCACCGCAAAGTTGAGGCCGACCATACCGCCTGAGTCCTTGATGGCGTCAAGCTGGCGGTCGGTTAGGTTGCGGCTAGAGGGGCAGAGCGCGTGAACATTGGAATGGGTTGCTACTAGCGGGGCTTGGCTGAGCTTGGCCACGTCCCAAAAGCCTTGCTCGTTGAGGTGTGAGAGGTCGATCATGATACCTAGCTCGTTACAGGCCGCAATCAGCGCCTGGCCCGCGGCGGTAAGGCCAGGGCCGGTATCCGGCGAGCCGGGAAACTTAAACGGCACCCCACAGCCAAAGGCGTTAGGGCGGCTCCACACCGGCCCCAGGGAGCGCACGCCGGCCTGGTAGAAGACCTCCAGGGCAGTTAAATCTGGGTCGATGGCTTCTGCCCCTTCAAGGTGGAGCACCGCCGCCAGCACCCCCTGGTTAAGGCAAGGACCTAGTTCAGCAGCGCTGCGCACAATTTTTAATGCCCCGGCGCGCTCGAGCCTATACGCTATGGCCAGCATCGCCATAGTCGCCTGCTGCGCGTAGGCGAGTTCTAAGGGCTCAGGCAGCGGCAGCTCAAACGGCGGCTCGCTAGGGAGCTTGGTCTCCTCTTTGGTAGCAGGCGGCACGAACACCGCAAAAAAGCCGCCCGCTAAGCCGCCCTCTTGCGCCCGCGGCAGGTCGAGATGACCGTAGTCGCTGCGCTCAAGAAAGCTCCGCGCCTCGCCCTCTTTGGGGCGCCAGAGGCTGAGCAGGGTGTCGTTGTGGCCGTCGAAGATGGGTGTGGTCAAGGTAGCCTCCTAGCGGCAGTAGTCAAGTAGACAAGTAGCCAGTATTCAAGTAGGGGTAGATAAGCACCTAGTAAGTCGCGTCACGCTCGGTGCCAGGTACTCTTTTCTCATTCCTCTTTTCTCATTTCTCACAGCGCGTCTAATATCACTCCAACACCTCGAGTGCCCGCGCGTCGCTGGCGTCCTCAAGGGCTTCCTTTTTGCGGGTAGCCCAGGCCGGGAAGGGAAAGTTGAGCAGCATCGGCTGCGGCACGTCCGGTTGCTGGACGATCATAGTGCCCGGCGCCAGAATAGTCGAGCGCCCTACGAAGCTCCGCGGCATGAAGCGGTACTCAGGCCGCTCGGCCTCGGCAGCATCAAGGCGCCCGACCACCCGGATAGCGGCGTTGGCCACCACCCGCCGCTCGACCTGACTAGCGGTCTGTTGCGCGCCGATTAAGATAATGCCCAAGCTCCGCCCGCGCTCGGCGATGTCTAATAGCACGTCCTTAATGGGGCTGTCACCCTCGGCCGGGGCGTACTTGTTAAGCTCGTCTAGCACAACGAAGATCTGACTGCGGCTGTGGCGTGCCTCCTGGGCCTCGAACACCTGGCGCAACAGTACGCCTACCACAAACATCTGCGCTAGCGGCGCTAGGCTGTGGATATCGACCACATGCACCTGTTGTTCGCTGGTCAAGATATCGAGCCGGGCCCGCGCCACTTCGCGCTCGCTCAAGTCGCCGCGCACTAGCCGCGCCAGATGTTTGGCAGCTCCCATTAGTCGGCGGATAAAGGCCTCGCGCGTCCCCCGGTGCATATTGGCCACCCAACTAGGGTCGCCATCCTTGTAGTCATCTAGGCCGGTGCCAAGTAGCTTGAAGCGGAGATAGCGCAATAGATCGTAAAAGGTCATCAGCCGTTCGGTATCGCCGCGCAGCTCGCTGCGGCGGCTATCACTAAAAAGTGCCTCGGCAGAGAGCGGCGTAAAGTCGCTAGCTGACGCTTCATTGGGCGAGGGCGTAAGCAAGTGGCTAAAGCGTTCCACTTCGAGATGCGGCCCAGACTGTCCGGCGGCTAAGTTGACTAGGCGCTCCTCCACATGTGTCAGCAAGAAGCCCAAGTTGGTCATGGCGTCACGGTCAACGAAGGCAAACGAGAGCATGCGCTCGGCCGCAAACGCCTGTAGCGTCCAGAGGTACGGCTTAACCCCCTCACGCGAGGCGGCCTCGGCCATCAAGGCGCGCCCCTCACGCGCCGGGGCGCTTACACTGAGACTGCTAAAGGCGCTGACTGGCAGGCCGCACAGGGCGTAGCGGCTGACCTTGCTGCGGCGCTTGTTCTGCCAGGCCTGCTCAGCGGTGGGATAGTCTTTGTTGGGCCGGTCCAAAAAGAGCAGGTCTTCACCCTTGACGTTAAAGACGATCGCCTTGCTGGTGTTGGCCTGGACCAGCGGCTGGCCAGTTTTGCGATTAAGGGCGTTGAAGATGCTATAGAGCAGAAATAGCGCATAGCTCGTCTTGGTAGCGATGCCGGAGATGCCCGAGATGTTGATATGCGCCCCCTTTTGGCCGCTGATAAAATCGAAGTTGAGGTAGCCCGGCTCGCCGTTGCGCAGCACCCCTGCGGGCAGGGGCGCTTCCATGTTGTCAAGATAGAGGGCTTTCGCGAGCGCTTCACCGGAGGCCAGATAGACCGCATCGCCGGGGCCGGGCGGTATGAACTCCTCGGGTTCGACCCGCGTCACCAGCACATGGGCGGCGTAGCTGACACCCGCCGGCATGAGACCCTGTGCCACCAGCTCGGTATCGCCGTCAAACTGCACTCCTTCGAGGCGGCGGCGCACCTCGTCAACCACGCCGTAGAAATGCACTACCGCGTTGGCGTTAGCGGGATCTTGGACCTTTATGGCAACGATGTCATCAAGCTGGACTTTGGCCCCCGCGGCCACCGCAAACCAGAACTGTAAGGGGGTGGCATCCTGGGTGCCAAGCACCATGCCGACGGATTGCATTAAGGGCTCCGCTCGAGCGGGATCATCCCGACCCTACCCTGAGGGCTCAGGATCATCTGCTGGTAATTAAAACGCACACAATAGTATAGCAAGCGGTTCCAAATGGGATGTGGGTCGTGGGATATAGGTAGTAGGAAACCCCCACCACCCACAACCTACTTCCTACATTCTGTAGGCTTGTGGCCAGGTTTTGCATCAGAAATCTAAGTCGTCGTTCTTGGCCTTTAGGAACCGTTCAAAGGCGTCCTCTTGCTTGCTAGACCCCTTGCTTAAGGCTTCGCCCGACAATAAGGCTTCGCCCGACAATTCCGAAGGCTTGGTAGCCTTAGCGCCGCGTACCTGGTCATTCGATAGCGCCAGTTTGGGGGTGACCGGATTGGGGTTGCTGGTTGCCTCGCGCTGCCTGGTGCGTGTGGTGCTAGTCAGCGCTAGCCACAAGGTGAGCAGCACCGCGATCAACAGCAAGAAAAGAAGCAGGACAATGGCGACCAGGGGATCACGAGGCATGACACCATTATAGTTTCCGCCAGTATGAAGCTGCTTAAACGTGACGCCAATTCGGGAAAGGACTTGACTCAAAGGGAATGAGGGAGTAGGCATGGTCCCTCTATGCCAGAATGATGGTTGCCGCTCATCCCCAAAAGTTTTTTGAGCAGAGGGCAGAAGAGAGCACATGATGCAGAGGAAGCAGACGAGTCAGAGGTGATTGTGCCGAGAAGGTTCTCAGCGCAGTACAAGCTGGGGATTCTCGTGGAGATCGAGGCGGTCACCCAAAAGGATCAGGCCGGCCAGATTCTACGCCGGGGAGGTCTTTACTCCAGCTTGATTTCCGAATGGCGGCGGCAACGCGAAAGGGGCATGCTCGAGGCGATGGGTGGTAAGCAGCGTGGTCCGAAGACGGACAAGCTAGCAGCTGAGAATAAGCGGTTGCGGGAGCAGCTAGCTCTCTTAGCGGAACGGCTTGGTAAGGCGGAGGAGCTGATTGAGGCGCTGAGAAACGCCTTTACGCTCTTGCGAGGGATATCCTGCAAGAGCGACGAGGCGAAGTGATCAGCATGTTAGACACTGAAGTCACGGCCTTTGCCGGGCGGGTCGGGGTGACGCGCACCCGCGCCGCTTTCGGGGTTCGGGAGGGTCAGCTGCCTTTGCGGAAGCGGCCAGCGAGTGCGCCGCATCCAGGAGGTGCAGGTGTCGGTCTACCACGTCATGCTGGAGCTGCTGGCGAAGCTCTGAAGGAGTGTCCTCAAAAGTGGCTCCAGGGTGGGCCAGCGCTGGGAAAACTCTGGGCACCTCCTGGTCATCGCGAGCAGAAGCCGAGATTGACTTAGTCATGGAGCTTAGCTAAAGTGGGGTTGTGGCGCAAGTGAACATTCACCAGGCCAAGACCCACCTCTCCAGGCTGATCTAACGGGCGCTGGAAGGCGAAGAGATCGTCATCGCCAAAGGCAACAAGCCTCTCGTCAAGCTTCTCGCCTTGCCCGAAGCGCGCCCACAACGCCGGATCGGCATGGCTAAAGGCCTCGTCACCTATATCGTCGAGGACTTCGACGCGCCCCTAGAAGACTTCGAGGATTATATGTGAAGCTCCTCCTCGCTGAACGGAGAGCTCGAGTGGCAAGGGGAGGAGTTTGACTATATATGACTATTACGACGTCGGCTTCCGCCCCTTAGTCTATCGGCTGGCGCGTGCGAGCTGCTCGCGACTCGGCCAGCCCTTGCCGCCGTTCTCCCGGTACACCCGGCAGGCCATCACCCCCGGCCCGTCGTAGCCTTCAAGGTCGCGCCCATTGACCTTGACGGTGGGGGACCCGGCAAAGTGCAGCGCATCGGCCTTTTCTGACGTGTCAACCTTAACGAGCCTCACGCAGGCGTCCAGATTCGCTTCGGCGATGACCTCGGCCAAGTCGCGCCAGACACGCTGGTAGGAGGGACAGCCGTCGAAGTAAAGGAGATCGATACAGGTGGGACAGTGTTGGATGTCGGTCATGCCTGCTAGGGTAAAGTCTCCCCTTGGGAGGAGAGTCAAGCTCGCTTGCCCGCCCACAGCAGCAACAAGGACGGGAACGCTTCCCATCCTTAAACAGCGGTGCGTCAGGATGGTGTTAAGTTGCCCGACCGACTCCTGCACTTAGCAAGTCGTGCTCATTTGGGCCACGACCCGTGCAGCAGCCTGCCAGTTGCCCATTCACCACGACAGCCGGGACATTGCGGATACCCAGAACCTTCGCCCGCTGCGCCACGTGGGGCGCACTCACGTTGAGCACCGTCACGTCGCACGACTCACAGGCGATGCTTCTAACCAGTTGCACGGTTTCGTCACATACAGGGCATCCCGCTGTGAACACCTCTACCTTGCGTTTCGCGTTCATGTCACTCCTCCGTCCGGCGCGTTGAGCGCTTCGATAATGGGGCACTCGGTGGTAGCCCCCTCGCCACTACATGCCTCTGTCAGCGTGGCGAGCGTTGCTCTCATCTTCGTGAGGTCGGCAATCTTCTCGTCAATGTCGGCAATCTTCGCTTCGGCTTGCGCTCGCACCTCGGCGCTCCCTGTCTTGGGATTTACCTGCAACTCAAGGAGGTCGGCGATTTCCTTGAGCGAGAAGCCAAGCTCCTTGGCCCGTTTGATTAACCGAAGCCGCGACACGTCCTGTTCGGAATACTGCCGGTAGCCTGAGTCGCTGCGGGGCGGTTCATCAATCAAGCCCTGCTTTTCGTAGAACCTGACGGTCTCGATGTCCAGACCTGACAGGTGGGCAACCTGGCCTCTGGTGAGCGCCATTGTCGAACAAACCCTTGTATCCTTTCTTCAGTTAGGGGAACCCCTGACTGACTCAGGGACGCTTGAGTTTTGGGGAAGGATGAACCTGTTCATACCCCTTGGCACTGAGCCTGTAAAGGAGATGAGGTCACCTTTCCCACACTTCTTTAGGTCGGACGGGATCTCCTCCTTTCTTGAGAGCCACTATAGACCCTGTAGTATAGTACAGAGTCAAGCCCTGGCTGAAAGATGACCGACACCGCCGGGCTGGCAGCCAAACCGTCGGGGTTTTGGGTGCAACGTTAGCGAGCTAGGGCCGGGCCCCTTCGATGGCCCAGCAGCGCTCGGGGAAGTGGACTGCCCACTGCTGCAACTCCCTAAGCCCTTGCGCATCGTTGGCCACCGCGAGACGCTGTCCCGAGTAACACGAGGGATGCCCCAGTACGGTCCGGTTTTCATCAAGGGCAGCTAATGATCATAACCGCCTCTAGGTTCGACAAGCTCACTACAAGCTTAGGTGGCGGGCAGATTCTGCACATCTCTGTAGGGATGAGGCCAGGTAGGCACCCTGGTATCTGGCGACAGAACTGCCCAATGAGGATGTGGGGTGTGCAGTTCAGGGCTAGGCCACTAAGGCAGAGCGAAGCTGAGCAACACCCCGCATCTCTCCTCAAGTTATACAGAGCGGAGTCGAAGGGAGCGAAGCCAGTTCTACCGGCGTCCTGTGGCGCCTGCCCAGTTGCTGGCAGACTTTCTCGGAAAGCGAAGCGAGAGGGATGGCCAGGCAGACCCGGCGGATAGCCGAGACCTTGCTGTCTGTCCCGGACAGTTGACGGGAAGCGCATAACACGCTCTAGGCGAGGTGCTGCCTAAACCAGTCACTGGCCAGCGCCGCAACCTGCTCCAGAGCGCCGGGCTCCTCGAACAGGTGGCCGGCGCCGGGGATCACCTTGAGCACCTTCTCGCAGTCCAACTTGGCGAGCGCCGTGCGGTTGAGCTCCAGCACCACCGGGTCAGCGGCGCCCACGAGCAGCAGCGTAGGGGCGCGCACCATCACCAAACTGGCCGCCAGGTCGGGCCGCCCACCGCGGGAGACAACCGCCTTGACCACGTCGCTTTGTGCTGCCGCGTCGAGCGCTGCCGCCGCGCCGGTGCTGGCACCAAACAGCCCTAGCGGGAGCTGCCGGGTATCCGGCTGCACGCCTAGCCAGGCCATCGCCGCCAGCAGCCGCTCGGCCAGCAGGGAGATGTCGAAGCGGGCCTGGGAGTCCTCAGCCTCTTGCCGTAGGTCGACCAGCAAGGTAGCGAGTCGCTCGCTGTTTAACCGCTCGGCCACGAAGCGGTTGCGCGGGCTATGGCTGCTGCTGCTGCTGCCGTGGGCGAACAACACCAGCCCGGTCGCGCCTGGTGGCAACACCAGGGAGCCGGGCAGTCTGCCGGCCTTGAGTGCGACGGTAACCTCACGCCTCATGAGACTTCCGGCTGTGCCTCACGGCTAACTCCAGCAGCTGCCGCACCTCGTTGTCGCTGATCTGCTCGAACTGCTCGTACCACAGGCCCACCGCGTGGTAGGGCTCAGGGGTAGCCAGGCAGACCACCTCGTCGGCCTCGTGGCGCAGCATCTCGGCGCTGTCACGGGCGCTAGTCGGCGTAGCTACAAGCACGCGCGCCGCCCCGAGCTGGCGCAAGGCCCGCACGGCCGCCCGCATGGTGGCGCCGGTAGCGATGCCGTCGTCGATCACTATGGCCAACTGTCCAGCTACCGGCAGCATGGGGCGCGAACCGCGATAGAGCTGTTCACGGCGTGCTAGCTCGAGCGCTTCACGCGCGGCTACCGCCTCTACCGTCTCCGGGCGGATGCCCAGCGCGGCCATGACCTCCTGGTTGAGCACCCGCACGTTACCCGAGGCGATGGCCCCCAGGGCCAGCTCTTCGTGGCCGGGGACGCCCAGCTTACGGACGATCAACAGCTCGAGCGGCGCACCGAGCGCACTGGCTACCTCGAAGGCTACCGGCACGCCACCCCGCGGCAGAGCCAGCACCAGCACGTCCTCACGGCCCTGATAGGAGTAAAGCGCCTTGGCTAGCAGCTTGCCGGCTTCTCGCCGATCCTTGAAACGTTGCATATAGCCCCTTGATTATATACTCACACCAAGGGCGTGCTGCTTGGGCACGGTTGACAGGCGGCGCTCGACACGACCGAGGCAGGTCAAGGCTTACGGAGAGAGCCAATGGGCCATCAAGAAGAGATTCGCTGGGTGTTTACTAAAGCGCTCTCGCGCTTGCGAGAGGCCGTCGAACTAGCGCACAGGCGTCCGCTCACTGATTTGGAAGAGCAGGGGCTGATTCAGGCCTTTGAGTTTACCCATGAGTTGGCCTGGAACACCGTGAAGGATTTTCTGGCAAGCCGTGGTGTCAGTGGCCTCTACGGCTCGAAAGACACCACCCGGGAGGCCTTTAGGCAAGGCCTGATCGCTAATGGCGAGGCCTGGATGGAGATGATCAGGAGTCGCAACTTAACTTCGCACACGTATAACGAAGAGGTCGCTAAAGCTATCGCTGGCGCCATCAGCAACGATTATTTTGTGGAGTTCGAGCGGCTCCTGGAGGTGTTAACCGATCTTAAGTCCGGAGAAGCGGTGTGAACTGCGGCCTGACCGAAGCCGTCATCCAGAAGATCCGCGCCGTGCTGACCCGCTATCCCCAGGTGGACCAGGCCATCCTCTACGGTTCGCGCGCTACCGGGCTCTACCGCCACGGCTCAGATATCGATCTGACCCTGCTAGGCGGCGATGACTTGACCCTGAGCGTGCTGAGCCGGATCATGGACGACCTCGACAAGCTGCTCTTACCCTATACCTTCGACCTGTCGATCTTCCATCATCTTGCCGATGCCGAGCTGATCGGCCAGATCAGGCGGCTGGGCGTCACGTTCTATGACCGAGTGCTAAGCGAAGTCGCTAAGGGCTCTTAAATGGACAGGGGATCCAGCGCTGTTCAGCTAACAAGCTCAGGAACCCGGCCCTGGGGAGTGGTATGCTTATCGTCCGGCTTTCGGTGTGATGGTGGGTGTGAGGCTAGTCCTCGCCGCCCACAGCCGACTTCTGAAGGGTGGTGATCGCCGTGCTGGACCCTGCCGTGATCGATCGTTTACGCCAGGTGATCGCGCCGTACCCGGCGCCGGTGCTGTCACTCTATCTGGATGTTAACCCCGCCAATCCCGATAACGCCCGCAAAGCCTATGTGTTGCGCGCCCGTGAGGCGCTAGCAGGGCAGGGCGTGCCCAAGGAGTACGCCAACGAAGTGCTGACCCGGCTTAAGCTCGAGCATGTCATCCCGCAGGGGCGCACCCTGGTGGTCTTTGCCGGAGCAGACCTGAGCGCCCTGTTTGAGACCTACTACCTCCAGACCGAAGTGCCGACACTAGAGCTGCGCGATGGCGCCATCGCGCGCTGGGGGACGCCTTACGTGACCCCGCTGCTGGCTGCTCTGGACGAGCAGGAGCGTTACGGCGTGATCTGTCTCGATCAGGAGCGTTGGCGCTACTTCGAGGTCTACCTGGGCGAGATCGAGGAGTTGCAGGATGCCTTCAGGGCCGTTAACCCCGAGGCGTGGCGCGACTTGGCCGAGGGGCAGACCGGCACCCCGCCCGGCGTGCCGGCGCGGGGCGGGGCGGGCAAGGATAAGTTTAACCGCCGCCTAGAAGCCTGGACGCAGCGCTTTTATAAGGAGGCTGCTGAGCTGCTTAAGCAGACGCTAATAGCGCGCCCGGTTAACCGGCTGATCCTGCTCGGCCCTACCGAACGCTGGCAGGAGTTTGAGGCAGCAATGCCGAGCGGGCTCAAGGCGCTGATTGTCGACCGCCTGCCACTGCCTCACCCGGCGCTGCCAGCCAGCGAAGTGCTCACCTTGGTGACGCCCAGCCTTGAACGCGCCGAGCGCGAGCACGAGCGGAGGCTCCTAGCAGAGCTGCGCGAGCGCGGCCTCCACGGTCTCGAGGCGGTGCTGGAGGCGATTCAGGCCCGGCGCCTCTACCTGCTGGCGGTCCCCTGGCGACTGGATATGACCGTCTACCGCTGTGAGCCGAGCGGGCTGCTGACTAGTAACGCGCTAGCGGCTGCCCATCTTTGCCCCGATGAGCCGCACGCGGTTGTCCCCCTAAAGGATCTGCTCCCTGAGCTAGCCGTCCAGCACGGGATAAGACTAGAGTTTGTGCGGGGTGAGGCCGAAGCGGAGCTTAATCAACTCGGAGGGATCGCCGCTTTGACGCGCTGGTAATGGAGAGTATTCTGGTTCTGGCCGGCCCTACCGCCTCCGGCAAGAGCGAGCTGGCGCTGGCGCTGGCCGACCTGATACCCACCGAGATCATCTCCGCCGACGCCATGCTGGTCTACCAGGGGATGGATATCGGCACCGCCAAGCCGAAAGCGCTCGAGCGGCAGCGGGTGCCGCATCACTTGATCGACGTAGTCACTCCGGCAGAGCCTTTTAGCGTGGCGGACTACGTCCGGCTGGCCGAAGCGGCTATCGCTGAGGTACAGGCGCGGGGCCGCCTGCCGCTGGTGGTAGGGGGGACCGGGTTTTATATCCGGGCGCTCACTGAAGGGCTGCCTACCGTCCCTCCTGCCGATGGCGCAGTCCAGGCCGAGCTGTGGCGGGTGTTTGAGGCAGAGGGGCTCGAGCCGCTGCTTGACGAGCTAAGGCGGGCTAGCCCGCTAGATGAGGCTCGAGCCCAGCGCAACCCTCGCCGGATAGTGCGGGCGCTGGAGATTTTGCGCCGGACCGGTCGCCCGCCTAGCAGCTTCCCGCCCCGTGCCCCCCGCTTTAGCTACCGCAAGTGTGTGCTGCTCCCCTCAGTCGCCACCTTACAGGCCCGCATTACGGCACGCACGGCACAGATGTTCGCCGCCGGGCTGATAACGGAGGTCTATGAGCTGCTGCGCCGATATCCCGAGCAGCCTACCGCGCTGCAAGCCATCGGCTACAAGGAGGTGGTGGAGTTTCTGCGCGGGCGCGGGACGCTGGAGCAGGTTCAGGAACGGGTCACACAGGCTACCGTGCAGTACGCCAAACGCCAGCGCACCTGGTTTAGGCGCGAGCCGGGAGTGGTGCTGATCGAGGCCGATGGCTATCGGCGGCCCAGCTAGTCGCGGCGGTTAAGCGCGCTTCCTAAACAGGCCCTTGACCTTATCGAGCAGCGACTCGGACTCCTCTAGGCTCTCGCCCATCTCGGCGGCGTAGTCACGCAGCAGCTCGCGAGCTTTGGGGCTGAGCTTGCTGGGCACTACTACCTCGGCAGTGACGATCAGGTCGCCGTAGCCGGTCTGTTGCAGACGCGGCATGCCCTTGCCGCGCAGGCGGAACTCCTGGCCCGGCTGCGTGCCGGGGGGGATAGTTATGACTTCGGGGTCGTCTAAGGTGGGCACCTCGAAGGCGCTGCCCAAGGCCGCCTGAGCGAAACCGAGCTTGAGCCGGTAGCGCAGGTTGTCGCCGTCGCGGATAAAGTGCTGATGCGGGGCCAGGGTGATATAGACGTACAGATCGCCGGGCCGCCCGCCGTCTAGGCCGATATTCCCCTGTTGCGGCACGCGCAGCCGGTAGCCGCCATCGATCCCCTTGGGCAGGTTCACCGGTACCGTTTCGCGTACCCGCACCCGCCCCTGGCCGTCGCACCGGCTGCAAGGCGAGGCGATGATCTCGCCCTGGCCGCGGCACTGCGGGCAGAGCTGCTGGCTGACCATGGTGCCGAAGAACGACTGGGTCTGCATCCGCACCTGCCCCGCCCCCCGGCAGGTCGGGCAGGTTTGCCGCCCGGTACCGGGTTCGGCCCGCTCGCCGTGGCAGTGCTGGCACAGCCCGAGCCGCTCGAGCTCGACCTCCACGGTAGCCCCGGCGCGGGCCTGCTCGAGGGCAATGGTCAGGTCGGTCTCCAGGTCTTCGCCGGGGTGGCCGCGCTGCACCCGGCTACCAGCCGTGAAGCCGCCACCGAAGACAGCGTTAAAGATATCGAAAATATCGCCGCTGAACTGCACCTGCGGGTCGGCGTGGCCGTAGCGGTCGTAGCGACTCCGTTTGTCAGGGTCAGACAGCACGGCATAAGCTTCGTTGATCTGCTTAAAGCGCTCCTCAGCGCTCTTATCACCGGGGTTGCGGTCGGGGTGGTACTTCAGGGCCAGTTTGCGATAGGCCGCTTTGATCGCGGCCTGGTCGGCATCACTAGGCACCTCAAGGAGCTGATAGTAGGAGGCTTCGCCCGATAATTTCGTCATCAGCTTGGCAGTATACAGGACGCTCCCCTAAAGAGAGTATTGCCCAATGCCAGCGCTGGCCCAGCCCACTTGACAGGTAGAATTGTGATCCAATATAGTTAATCCGATAAATCCGATCCACATACTCGGATTTATACATATTAACCAGGAGACTCTCATGTATCGCCAGTTCTTAAAGTCGACCCTGTTAGCGTTGATCTGGGGCGCAATGTTGGCTATCGCTAGTACGGCCCTAGCGCAAGGCGCAGGGGTGGTTAATGTCTACACCGCACGCCACTATGGAGTGGAGCCGGTGTTTACCCAATTCACGCAAGAGACAGGGATCGAGGTCCGCTTCACCTCCGCCTCCGATCCGGCGCTACGCGAGCGCCTGCGGGCCGAAGGGCGCCACACCCCAGCCGATGTCCTGCTCGCCATCGATGCCGGCAGCCTCTGGCTAGCCGCGCAAGACGGCCTCCTGCAGCCAGTCCAGAGCCAGGTTTTGGAACAGAATGTGCCTGCCGCGCTGCGGGATCCTGAGGGTCGCTGGTTCGCTTTGACCAAGCGGGTACGGACTATTCTGTATCACCCCGACCGCGTCGATCCCAGCGAGATCACCACCTACGAGGCGCTGGCCGATCCCCAGTGGCGGGGGCGCCTAGTGATGCGTCCGGCGACCCATGTTTACACGCAGTCGCTAGTAGCCAGCCTGATCGCTGCACACGGCGAAGCTCGAGCCGAAGAGATCGTGCGCGGCTGGGTGGCCAATGAGCCGACGCTGATCGACAGCGATACCCGCATTCTGGAGACCTTGGCCGCCGGTGGTGGGGATGTAGCCATTACCAATCACTACTACCTCGGGCGCCTGCTCAACGCCGACCCGAACTTCCCCGTCCGCATCTGGTGGGCTAATCAGGACGACCGCGGCGCGCACGTCAATATCAGCGGGGCCGGGGTAACTGCGCACGCCCCCAATCGCGATAACGCCATTAAGTTCCTGGAATGGTTGAGCGGCGCAACCGGTCAACGGTCGTTCGCCGATTCAAATTTTGAATATCCGGTGAACCCTGCGGTGGCTCCGCACCCCCTGGTCGCCGACTTTGGCCCGTTCTTGACAGATCCGCTTAGCCTGGCCGAATACGGGCGTCTGCAAGCTGCTGCCGTAGCCCTGCTCGACCGTGCTGGCTACCGCTAATGATAGAGTGAGGCTGAGATGATGGTCAAGCGCGGACAGTCAGTGTTGTCCGCGCTGCCTATTTTATTGATCGGTGGGCTCATCGTCCTACCGGTGGTGGTGGTCCTCTCAGCGCTGCTTACCCCTACCCCACAGATCTGGGGGCATCTGTGGGCTACTATCCTGCCGGAGATGATCGGCAACACCCTGGTGCTGCTCTTAGGCGTGGGGGTAGGCACGCTGCTGCTCGGCACCGGGCTGGCCTGGCTGACGGTCGCCTACCGCTTCCCTGGCCGGGCCGCCTTTGACTGGCTGTTGCTACTGCCCATGGCCGTTCCCACCTTTGTCATGGGCTATGTCTACATGGCCACGCTGGACTTTGCTGGCCCAGTGCAGTCAACTCTGCGGGGCTTGTTTGGCAGCATCTGGTTCCCCGAGATCCGCTCCGGTGGTGGGGCCGTACTGGTGATGACCCTGGTCCTTTACCCTTACGTCTATCTGCTGGCACGGGCGGCGTTCCAAGAGCAAGCGCGCAACACCTTTGAAGCGGCTCGAGCCATGGGCTACAGCCGAACTAGCGCTTTTTTCCGCCTCGCCCTACCCCTGGCGCGACCATCACTAGCGGCCGGGGTGGCCCTGGCGCTAATGGAGGCGCTGACCGACTTTGCTACCGTCCGCTTCTTCAATTTCCCCACCCTTTCTGAAGGGATTATTCGCGTCTGGCATGGAATGATGGACCTGCGGGCCGCCACCGAGTTGGCTGGGGTGTTGCTGCTTTTTGCCCTAGCCTTGATCGCCTTGGAGAGGTTGCTGCGCGGACGTGCCCGCTATTTTCAGACCGGTGGCTACTCTCCCGGCATCGGGCGGGTACGGCTCACGGGTTGGCGCGGCTGGGGCGCCGCCGGCCTGTGCGGACTAGTGCTGGCGATAGCCTTCTTGGTGCCGGTGTTGCAGCTGGCTCTCTGGGCGGTACGCGATCTCGTTCAAGCCGGTCCGTCCACGTTGGCAGCATATTGGCGCTTGGCCGGCAACAGCTTGCTGCTGTCTGGGTTAGCGGCCGGAGTCGCCATCATCGTGGCGGTGGTGGTCTCTAACGGCGTTCGGATGGGGGGCAGTGGTGGCTGGCTGACTCGCGCTATTGCCCGCCTGGCCTCTACGGGCTACGCTATTCCGGGAGCGGTCATCGCTGTCGGCATCTTGTTGCCGCTCTCCGCCATCGATCATGCGCTAAACGACCTGCTCGAGGGGTGGCGGGGCATTACCATCGGCCTGGTGCTTACCGGCTCGCTGGTAGGGCTAATCTACGCCTATGTGGTACGCTTCATGGCCGTGGCTTATAACAGTGTTGAGTCAAGCTTAGAGAAGGTCACCCCCAATATCAGCCTGGCCGCTAGGACCCTGGGAGCCTCGCCCCGCCGACTGTTGTGGCAGATTCACCTGCCGCTGATTACCCCCGGCCTGCTGGCCGGAGCGATCCTGGTCTTTGTCGATGTGATGAAGGAGCTGCCCATTACCATGATCCTCCGCCCGTTCGGCTATGACACCCTCGCCATCTGGGTCTGGCAGATGGCGGCGGAGTCGCTCTGGGCTGGAGCTGCGCTGCCTGCTCTGACCATTGTGGCGGTGGGGGTGCTACCGGTTATACTGCTACTGCGGATCACCGCAGCCAAAAGCGGTTCGGAGTCCAACCAGTGAGAGAGAATGCGATGTTGCCTAGCCTTAAGACCCAAGTCATTACCGAAGAGCCGAGATTGGCTGCCGGGCGGGAGCTGGCGAACGGCTTTGCTGCTAGTCTAAGCGCGCCCCATGTAGCCCTTGCTCAGGTCTCCAAAAGTTTCGGCGCGGTAACGGCTCTCGCCAATCTGAGCTTGCAGGTAGACCAAGGGGAGTTTCTTTCGCTGCTGGGGCCCTCAGGCTGTGGCAAAACCACCTTGCTGAGGTTAATCGCCGGACTTGAGGTGCCGGATTCCGGGACCATCACCATTGGCGAGAAGGTAGTAGCCGGCAGTAGCTGGGTGCAACCGGAGCGGCGGGGGGTGGGGATCGTCTTCCAGGATTACGCCCTGTTCCCGCACATGACGGTTTTTGATAACGTCGCTTTCGGAGTGCGTTGCAGCAACCGCCCGGTGGTCAGCAAGAAGACCATGGACGCGCTTAGGCTCGTGGGGCTAGCTGAGCTGGGCGGGAGGTATCCGCATGAGCTCTCGGGCGGGCAGCAGCAGCGGGTCGCCTTGGCTCGAGCCCTGGCGCCGGGGCCGGCGGTGATCCTGCTCGATGAGCCGTTTTCTAACCTCGATGTAAGCCTGCGTGCCCGGGTGCGCGATGAGATCAAGGAGATCCTGACCCGTGCCGGCGCCACGGTGGTCTTAGTTACCCACGACCAGGAGGAGGCGCTCGTGATGGGCGACCGGATCGGGGTGCTAAACGCCGGGCAGCTCGAGCAGATCGATCGGCCGGAGGTTATCTTCCATCGGCCGGCCACTCCGTTCGTAGCCCAGTTTATCGGCATTGCGGATCTGCTCCCAGGAGAGATTCAAAACCGGTCTATCGTGACTGAGCTCGGACGGCTGCCGCTGCGCGAGGGGCCACCGGCGGGGACCAAGGTTAAAGCGGTGCTGCGGCCCGACTCTACCGAGATCTACCCGGATGCCGAGGGGGTAGGGGTGGTGATGGATCGGGTCTTCCAGGGGCTTCATTACCTGTATCGGGTCAGGCTGCATTCCGGTATTACCATCCGCTCGGTGCAACATCACAGCCGGAGTTATGCCCTCGGCACGCGGGTAGCGGTCACCTTAGCGCGCCATGATTACGACAGCGCAGACAATGAAGCGGTCTATTTTATTGAACACTGAGGCTACTCTCAGAAATCTCAGAAAGAGTAGCCAGAAACCCAGGGCTTGGCCTGCCCCGTCAGCGCGCGGGCATTAGTGAGCAGCCCGGTCGGCTAATGAGAGTTGGGAGCTAAGTACCACGCACGCCTCTAATGGCACCAGGCCGTACTGGCCAGGCTGAAGCACGATGAAGTCGTGAAGCTTCAAGACCCGGAAGTCGCCCTCTGGCAGGTCGATGATCAGCTCGCCAGCCAACAGTGTCAGCCAGCAACTCTGCTCCAGCATCAGCGCTTGGCGTGTTGCCACCGTGCTGAGCCACAGCTCGGTGCCCGGCAGGCTTACTGGGCCTTCGCCGCTGCGGGCCAGGTGGTGGAGATTTAACACTGAGGCTACCATCAGACGGCCTGCACCTGTTCGCTCTCTTTGCGGGCGCGACCGAAGGCCATGCGCAGTTTGAACATGCCGCGCTTATGGGCGCGCTTTAACTCGTCTTCGCCGAGCCGGAGCGAGCGCGCTACCTCTGGCAGGGCCTGCTTGGCCTGGCCCAGCCCTTCCAGCCGCTTGACCACCTCGGCCTCTTGCGGTTCAAGCTCGCTTAAGTGGGCGGCTAGCTGCTGCGGTGTCGCTTTAGTCGCTTTAGTGGTCGAAGGCTTCTTAGTAGTCGAAGGCTTCGGCTTGCTCGCAGCGCGTTTCGAAACCCTCTTGGCAGCTTGGGTCTGGCGCTTACCGGTAGCGCCGGCCGGCTTCAAGGCTTCGCCCGACCGTGCCTTTGCCGCCAGCAGCTTAAGCGCCGCCGCGAGCGTCAGCGTGTCGGAGTCTTCGTCGCCAAGTGAGGCGTTGACTCTGCCGTGCTTGACGTAAGGCCCGTAGCGCCCTGCCCACAGTTCCACGGGCTCGCCGCGGTCGGGGTGGGCGCCCAGCACCCGCAGGGGCTCGCGCTTGCTGCGCTTCTTGGCCAGCAGCTCTAGAGCTCGCTCGAGCCTGACCTCCAGCACGTCGTCCTGGGCCGTAAGCGAGGCGAAGGTGCTGCCGTGCTTGACATACGGCCCAAAGCGTCCGATCCCGGCCTCGACCGGCTCGCTGGTCTCGGGGTGGAGGCCGAGTCGGCGGGGGAGAGCCAGCAGCTTCCGGGCGGTAGCTAGCTCGATCTGGTCGGGCGCTAAACCGCGCGGCAGCGAGACCCGCTTGGGTTTGCCGGCCTGCTCGTCACCGCCGAGTTGCAGGTAGGGTCCGTAAGGCCCGACGCGGAGGTAGATCGGCTGACCGCTGTCGGGGTCCTGGCCTAAGGCGGCCTCACCCCGCTTGCCCTGCAAGAGCTCGCGCAGCGCAGCTTCGGTGACGTCGGCCGGCGCTAGCGTCTCTGGCAGTGAGGTAGTGAGGCGCTCGCCGTTAATGGTCCCCTCCACATAGGGCCCGTAGCGCCCTACTCGCACCACCAAGTCGCCCCACTTGTCAAAGCGCAAGGTGGACAGCTCGCGCCCGTCGAGCTGTGCCAGCCCGGCAGCGACCCGTGCAGCGATCCCTTGCGAGCCGTCATAAAACTCCTTGAGATACGGCCTCGGTTCCACGGTACCGGCAGCGATATCGTCCAGCACTTGCTCCATGTTGGCGGTAAAGCCGGTATCGACCAGCGGCTCAAACTGCCTTTCTAGCAGCTGAGTGGCGGCAAAAGCGGTAAAGGTGGGGATAAGCTGCTCGCCCGACTTGCGCACATAGCCGCGCTTGATCACCGTGTCGATGATGCTGGCGTAGGTACTGGGCCGACCGATCCCCTCTTGCTCGAGCAAGCCAACCAGCGAGGCTTCGGTGTAGCGCGCCGGCGGCTTGGTCTGGTGCCCCTCGGCTTGAGCGCGGCGGCAGGTGACGCGGTCGCCCCGGCGCAAGTCGGGCAGCGGCTGCTCGCGATCTTCGAGGGCGGCCTCGGGGTCGTCCGAGCCCTCGACATAGGCCCGGAAGAAGCCGGGGAAGATGGTAGTCCGCCCGGAGGCGCGAAAGGTCGCCACCTTGCCCGCGTCTACCTCGAGCTGCGCGGCAATGAGCAGCAGCTGCGCGTCGGCCATCTGGCTGGCGATAGTGCGCTTCCAGATCAGGTCATAGATGGCCGCTTCAAGCCCCCTCAGGCCGTGCTCGTCTTTAGTCTTCAGCTCGCGCCCAGCGGGCCTGATGGCCTCGTGGGCCTCCTGGGCGTTGCGCGTCTTGGTGGCGTAGCGGCGCGGGGTAGGGCTTAAGTACTCGGCGCCGTAGCGCTCGCTGATGACCCGTCGGCTGGCAGTCAGGGCCTCTTGCGAGAGATGGGTGGAGTCGGTGCGCATGTAGGTGATGTAGCCGTTCTCATAGAGGCTTTGCGCGATGCGCATAGTCTCCTTGGCCGACAGCCTGAGCTTGCGGTTAGCCTCTTGCTGCAAGGTCGAGGTGGTAAACGGGGCGGCGGGCGAGCGCTTGGAGCGCTGCTGTTCGACGTTGACCACGGTCCACGGTTGCCGAGCTGCCCGGGCGGCTAGCTCCGCCGCCTCAGCTTCGCCAAGCAGCACGACCTCCCGGCCTGCTTGCAGGTTGCTCCGGAGCTGCCCAGTGGCGTCGTCAAAGTCGCGCCCGGTCGCTAAGCGGATGCCGCCTAGGTGGGTGAGCACCGCCTCGAACAGCTTGTCGTCTTTGGCTAGCTGTGCCTTGAGGTCCCAATACGGTGCGGGGACAAAGGCCAGCCGCGCCTTTTCGCGTTGCACCAGGAGCCGCACCGCTACGCTCTGGACCCGGCCCGCCGAGAGGCGCGGCGCGATCTTCTTCCACAACAGCGGCGAGATGGTGTAGCCGACTAGCCGATCCAGGATGCGGCGCGTCTCTTGCGCGTCGACCAACGCCTGGTCGATCGTGCGCGTGTCGTTAAGCGCCGCCTGGATGGCCTCCGAAGTAATCTCATGGAAGACCATGCGGCGCACCGGGACTTTGGGGTTAAGCACCTGCACCAGGTGCCAACCGATCGACTCGCCCTCGCGGTCCTCGTCGGTGGCGATCAGTAGCTCCGTGGCCTCTTTGAGTGCGGCCTTGAGCTGCGCTACCACCTTCTTCTTGCTGCTAGGGATGACATAGAGCGGTTCGAAGGAGTCAAGCTTGATGCCGAGCCGCGCCCAGGGTTGGCCCTTGAGCGAGGCCGGGATCTCGGCGGCGGAGGCTGGCAGATCGCGGACGTGCCCCATGCTGGCCTCGACTAAGTAGCCGCGCTGGGGCAGAAAGCGCCGGATGGTCTTGGCCTTGGTGGGGGACTCGACGATGACCAGGCGCTTAGGGTTTTGGTTAGGTGAGGACCGACTCATGAGCCTCCTTGCAACGGAGGCCATTATAAAGAGTGGCGCTGAGTTGTCAATGTTACAGCCGCCGGCGATGGCTGATGGCTCGCCCTAGCGTGACCTCATCGGCGTATTCGAGGTCGCCGCCGACCGGCAGGCCGTAGGCGATGCGCGAGGCCACTACGCCGCGCTCGCCCAGCAACCGGGCCAGGTACATGGCGGTGGCCTCTCCCTCGACGGTGGTGCCGGTAGCGAGGATCACCTCTTCGACCCCTAGCAACCGACCCAGCAGTGCGGTGGTGGTGAGCTGATCCGGGCCGATCCCGTTCATGGGACTAAGATTGCCATGCAGCACGTGATATAGCCCGTCATACTCGCCGGAGCGCTCGATAGCTAACAGGTCGGCGGGCTCGCTGACCACGCAGATCAGGCGCTGGTTGCGCCGCAGGTCGCTACAGACGCCGCAGCGGGCCTGGTCGGTGATATTGAAGCAGACCGGGCACTGGTGCAGCGCTTCCTTAGCGGCGACGAGCGCCGCGGCTAGTGCCCGCACCTCCGCCTCCGGCTGGTTAAACAGGTAAAAGGCCAGGCGCTGCGCGCTTTTGGGACCGATGCCGGGCAGCCTGCCTAGCTCGCGGATGAGCTGAATCAGCGGGGCGGGATATTTCATGCCCAGATGGTTAGAACAGCCCCCCCATGCTGCCGAGTCCGCCCATGGCCGCGCCTAGCTCCGCCTCTTGCAGCTCCTTAGCTTTGCGCTGCGCGTCATTAACCGCAGCGGTGACTAGGTCTTCGAGCAGCTCTACCTCTTGCGGATCGACCACGCTTGGATCGATGGTGACTTTGCTAATGCTCCCGGCGCCGTTAGCCATGACCGTGACCATACCACCGCCGGCGGTTCCTTCCACCGTTAGCCCGGCCAGGCGCTCCTGGGCCTCGGCCATCTTGCGTTGGGCTTTCTGGGCCTCTTTCATCAATTGCTGAATGTTCATCGTCGCTCCTCACTAGCACCATCTTAACGTGATTAAGCTTCCGCTTCGTCAGGATCCTTCGCTTCGCCGACATCCGGCTCTTCGGTAACCTCTTCTTGGGTCGTCATGGCCGGTTGGAAATCCACCACCTGGCCGGGGAACAGGCGCTGCAAGGCCGCGAAGCGCGGGTCGCGCTCGAGCCCCCCTAGCCGCGAGAGCGGTTCGGTAGGTGAGACCGGGACAGCCCAAAGATCGGATGGCGGGGCAGCTGTTTCGGGCGGGTCGTCGCCAGGAACAGGCCCCGCTAGGGCTTTTTTGGGCTGTCACGCTCCGAGCGCAGCGAGAACCTTTCCTGAGGGCCCTGGATGACGACGATGCAGGCGTTGCCGGCTACGCTCCTGACGAGCTCCTCAAGCTCGGCCTGACGGCGCTTGAGCTGCTCAAAGTGAAACCGGTGGCTGTCCGGGAAGGTCAGCGTGAGGCGGTCCTCAGCGACATCCGCCTGTGCCGGCATCATGAAGGCCTTGAGCTGGGGGCCGGCCTGAGCGAGCAGGTCGCGCCAGTTGAGCTTGGCCGCTTCGCCGGGCGCCGTTGCGATAGCCTGCACCGGTTTGGGCTGAGCCGCTTCGTTGGGCACGGTCTGCGGCTCAGAGCTGGGCACTGTGGCAGGGCTCAGCGCGTTGAGCACCTTAATCAGCGCTACTTCCAGCGAAAACAGGTCGTCGCGGCGCACAAAGCGGGCATCTTCGTCATCCAGGGTGTGGATTGCCCGGAGCAGCTCAGCCTCAGAGAGGTCAAGGCTTGGCCCGTCGGGGGTAAGCCCGGTTTTGCTGTAAAGCGCCTCGCGCAGCGTCAGTTTAAGAGTATGGCACAGGCTGCGCGGCGAGAAGCCGTCCTGATAGAGCGCCGCGGCGTTGCTGAGCAGCTCGCCCACATGGCGCGCGGCTAAGTGCTGGGCCAGGCGGTACAGCCGACTCTGTGGCGGGAGCCCCAAGGCCTCCTCGGCGGCTTGATGGGTGATTTCGCCGATCGCTAACAGGCGCTCGAGCAGTGACTCGGCGTCGCGCATGGCGCCATCAGCCGCCTTAGCTACTAACTGCAAGGCGCCCGGCTCGGCTGGAACGTCGGCCTGCTGGCAGAGCTGCGCCAGCTTGCCGGTAATCTCGGCCTCGCTGAGGCGCCGGAAGCGGAAGTGCTGGCAGCGTGAGAGGATGGTGGGGGGGAGCTTTTCGGGCTCGGTGGTCGCCAACACGAACAGCAGCTGGGAGGGCGGCTCCTCTAGCGTCTTTAACAGCGCGTTGGAGGCGGCCCGGCTGAGCATGTGGGCTTCGTCTAAGATCCACACCCGCGTGCCGCCGAGCGCCGCGGCCAGCCCGACTTTTTCGCGCAGGTCGCGCACATCCTCGACTGAGTTGTTGCTGGCGGCGTCAAGCTCAATGACGTCGGGATGGCTCCCTTGCCGGACTAGCCGGCATGAGGCGCAGTCGCCACAGGGGCGGGCTGAAGGCGCCGCCTGGCAATTGACCGCCATAGCTAACAGCCGGGCGGTGGTGGTCTTGCCCACCCCGCGCGGGCCGCTAAACAGGTAGGCATGGCCCAGGCGCGCCTTGGCAATAGCCGTGACCAGCACCTCTTTAACGTGCTCCTGGCCGACTACCTGCGCAAAGGTGTGCGGCCTGGCTTGCTGATAGATCGCCGCCATGCCCCTATGCTAACACCCTGCCAGGGGCGCCGGAATAGCGCGACATCTGCGGTTCATCCCCACAGGTGTGGGGCATAGGGCGAGCCGTTGTGCCAAGAACCGCATCGCCAGCTTCACGCTGCTCACCAAGGAGGAGGGGCGCGAACTGTACGCGCTCGCCAAGCGCGAGGCGGGTGCAGCGTAGGGGCTCCCCAGCTCGGCATGACCTATACTGAATTATGCAACTGGCAGTTAAGGTGCTGCCAGGTGCGGAAAGGAGCGTTCATGCTGGCCAACCCGGTCTACAGTGCCAGCGACGTACTCGGCCTCGCTGTGCAAGACACCGACGCGCTCATTGACGCCTTGCGTGAGGGCTTGCCGGTAAGGAGCTTCGAGATTCTGCAACAGCGCCTCGGCTGGTCCCGCAGCGCCTTGGCCGAGGCATTGAGCATCCCCGAGCGGACGCTGATGCGCCGCTACAAGCAGGGGCAGTTCAGCCTCGAGGAGTCACAACGCCTCTTGCGCCTCGCCCGGATCGTCGCTCGTGGCGAGGAACTTTTTAGTCACAGCCACCGCTTGGGCACGTGGCTCCGCGAGCCGGTGCGCGGCCTGGGGTACAAGCGGCCGATCGACTACCTGGACACCGACATCGGCGCCGAGGAGGTCGAGGACCTGATCATGCGCCTGGCGCACGGAGTCATCACGTGAGGGCTTACCGGCTTGTCAAGGCGCGCTACATTTCGGGCGCTCTCGAAGGAGAGGGCGCCCGGCGCTTTGGTGGCCGCTGGAACAGCAAAGGGACGCGGGTTGCTTACCTCTCTGACAGCCCTGCTTTGGCCGCCCTGGAAATCCTGGTGCATACTCGCTCGGAGGAGGATCTGCAGGACTATCTGATGCTCGAGCTTACCTTTGATGAGGTGCTGGTTGAAGCTGTGAGCGGCGACGCGCTCCCCGAGGGCTGGGACCAGCTCAGGCCGCCCACGCAGGCGCAAGCGCTCGGCGACCGCTGGGTAGCCGAGGGCCGCAGCCTGCTGCTGCGCGTCCCCAGCGTCGTTATTCCGCGGCAATTCAACTACCTGCTCAACCCCCAACACCCCGATATGTCGAAGCTTAAGGTCGGCGAATCCGAGCCCTTCCGCTTCGATTTGCGCTTGATGCGACCGGTTCATCCCCACAGGCGTGGGGAATAGGCCTGCGATAGACGTGCTTTAACAGCTCGCTTCGGTTCATCCCCACAGGCGTGGGGAATAGTCGCCGCTCTCTCGAACGTAGACATACCAGTCCGGTTCATCCCCACAGGCGTGGGGAATAGCGGTCGCGGGGGCTCTCGGGCATGGCGTTAGCCGGTTCATCCCCACAGGCGTGGGGAATAGTACGGTATCCGCCAAAATCAACTCGCGATTCGCGGTTCATCCCCACAGGCGTGGGGAATAGTACGTGCTCTATCCCTAGCGCCCGCTCGGCCTCGGTTCATCCCCACAGGCGTGGGGAATAGGGCGTCGATTTCATTATGTGGCTGGCATATCGCGGTTCATCCCCACAGGCGTGGGGAATAGACTGGGCCGTTGGGGAACTCCGCAATGTGGGTCGGTTCATCCCCACAGGCGTGGGGAATAGGTGCCGATCGGCGCTGATTCATTGCCCCCTGGCGGTTCATCCCCACAGGCGTGGGGAATAGGCGTATGTAACCAGTGTTCCATGTCGTGTTTCCGGTTCATCCCCACAGGCGTGGGGAATAGTGGGATGCCTCAGGAGAGACCTTGACTTTTGGCGGTTCATCCCCACAGGCGTGGGGAATAGATTGTTTGGCACGTAACAGCCGCAGCCTGGCTCGGTTCATCCCCACAGGCGTGGGGAATAGGGCGAGAACAAGACGACTAAGGGGGTGTTTCGCGGTTCATCCCCACAGGCGTGGGGAATAGGCCCTAAAAATCACCCTCAAACACGAAGGCGGCGGTTCATCCCCACAGGCGTGGGGAATAGCCCAGGCGGGCGCGCGCCCGCCTAAGCTGGCCGGTTCATCCCCACAGGCGTGGGGAATAGCGGCAGGCGGTATTGCCAATATCGTCCTAAATCGGTTCATCCCCACAGGCGTGGGGAATAGCTAACCCTGATCTTGTCTGGATTGTCCCATATCGGTTCATCCCCACAGGCGTGGGGAATAGAGGCTTTAGCCGTGGGAGTGTCAAGCTCCGTACGGTTCATCCCCACAGGCGTGGGGAATAGCGCATCAAGCGGGGGCTCGTACCAACTGGCTCCGGTTCATCCCCACAGGCGTGGGGAATAGTGACTCCGCCTTGGAAGACCTTGACCCGGTATCGGTTCATCCCCACAGGCGTGGGGAATAGGCTAGGCGCGCTCAGAATGGGGTGCGGCTTGACGGTTCATCCCCACAGGCGTGGGGAATAGGCATCGACGCGGCGCAGCAGGTCAGCGTCGACCGGTTCATCCCCACAGGCGTGGGGAATAGGGGGTGGGGTTGAAGCTTCGCCTAAGCGGTGCCGGTTCATCCCCACAGGCGTGGGGAATAGGTTATTTCGAGCCTATCGGGTGGTGTTCGAGCGGTTCATCCCCACAGGCGTGGGGAATAGAGTGTTGTGCCGGGCGCGGCCAACGATCACCGCGGTTCATCCCCACAGGCGTGGGGAATAGACCGCCGCTACGCACTCGGACTGGAGCGTGGTGGGTTCATCCCCACAGGCGTGGGGAATAGAATGGTCCGGCAGTCCAACACTAGGGCCGATACGGTTCATCCCCACAGGCGTGGGGAATAGTACCACAAACCAGGAGCCAAGCGCAAGCCCCACGGTTCATCCCCACAGGCGTGGGGAATAGAGGGTATGCCGCCGATGGCACCTGCTCAACCTCGGTTCATCCCCACAGGCGTGGGGAATAGGCTTATCCCTACGGCTCTGATACCGGCAAGGACGGTTCATCCCCACAGGCGTGGGGAATAGACTTTAGTCACCCGTATGCTGATGGACCGTTCCGGTTCATCCCCACAGGCGTGGGGAATAGGTTGTTCAGCGGATTCGGGAGCGGGAGGGATCGGTTCATCCCCACAGGCGTGGGGAATAGGCCTCGGGGAAGATACCGGAGAGGAGGGTTGCCGGTTCATCCCCACAGGCGTGGGGAATAGGACTGCTTTCTGTCGCCAATCCAGTGCGCCGGCGGTTCATCCCCACAGGCGTGGGGAATAGGGTGACACTTCCAACATCTTCCCTGATCAACCCGGTTCATCCCCACAGGCGTGGGGAATAGGCGCTGCCGCGATTGTGCAAGTGCGAATCAACCGGTTCATCCCCACAGGCGTGGGGAATAGTGGCGTCGAACTCGCGCACGATGTTGCTCTGGCGGTTCATCCCCACAGGCGTGGGGAATAGAGCACTGTCCATGATCGCGCTCTCGATGGCAGCGGTTCATCCCCACAGGCGTGGGGAATAGCGCTGAGGGACGGAGGAGCGCGACATGCGGCAATGCTGCCCCGTGAAGCAAAAGGCTCCGTCCCTTTTGCTTCTCAGCACCCGAGTTATGCCTGCGGTCAGTCAAGGCCATGCCTAATAGCACCCCTTGACCGTGCGGTCAGATGATGATATCATTGACCATGCGGTCAATTATGCTTGGAGGTGGTTCCGGTGAAACAAAGTCCGAAGGCAGTATCCGCAACTGACTTGCGCGTCAGCTACGGCAAGGTGATAGCCCTAGCCGGCATAGACTTGGAGCTTGAGCCAGGCGTGCCGGTAGCGCTATTAGGTCCGAACGGTGCGGGCAAGACGACCCTAATTAATGTTCTAACTACCATGCTCAAACGATTTGGCGGGCAAGCAGAGG
>JAGXSJ010000092.1 GCA_018333895.1 Truepera sp. | reverse complement strand
CCCCGCAGCTCGAGCCCACCGCGGCAGCGAAATCGATAGCCCGCTGCACACGTTCAACCGCTACCATCCGGGCGGCAGGGATCAGCGAGGCGAGGTTTAAGTCCACAAACGGCAGGTGCATAGTAGTGCCGACGCCGGTAGCGCGCGACAGCTCACGCACCTGTGCCTCTGACTGAAGCTGCGGCACGATTTCGGACAGCTCCCAGGCCAGCTCGACAAAGTGCAGCTCAAGCTCTACGGCCAGCTTAAAAGCCTCGTCCAGATTGAGGATGGCGGCGGTGGTGGGGCTGTAGCCTAACTTCATGGGCGATCTCCTGAATAGCAGTACGGGTGGCGGTCTCCCTACGCAGGGACACCCTAGCATACCCACGCCTACGGCCTGCCCGCAGTGACCTAACGCTCGGCTTCGGCGCGGCGCTGCGCCTCGGCTAGCGCCTCCTCAGGCGCCATCCCGCCGAGCAGACTGCGCTCTAACGCCTCTTCGAGATACTCCTGCCAGACGGTGTAGGCAGCGATCTGAGGGCGGGGCGCGGCATAAGTAAGCTGCTCCAGCCCCACCCGCGCCATGGGGTTGGCTTCGTACCAGGCGGCCAAGAGCGGCACCACCGCGCGCCTGACCGGTAGGAAGTACGACGCCTCGATCCAGGTCTGGAGGTTTTCCGGCGCCAGCAAGAACTGCCAAAAGGCCAGCGCTCCGCGCTGCTCTGCCTCGCTAGCGCCGCGCACTACCGCTAACTGTCCGCCCATCAGCGGCAGACTTCCCCCTGGCGCTAGCGGCAGCGGTGCTAACCCTAGCTCAAAGGCCACGGCAAACCGCTGGCCTTGCGGCAAAAAAGCCAGGCCGGCTACCGACATCATCGCTCTGGTCCGCACGAAGTCGATCATGGCCACCTCGAACTGGGCGAAGCTGCGCACCTGCGCGTGGCCCCGCTCGGCCAGGCGCTGGAGCATAGCCAGCGACTCAATCGCCGCCGGGCTGGTGAAGTTGGGCTGCCCGCCCGCAGTTACGATGCGGCCGCCCCGGCTGTTAACCAGCGCCTCAAAGATGGGGGCTGCCGCCACTACCACATAGCCGGCAGTGTGGCGAGTGGTGAGGCGTCCAGCTAAGGCTTCGAACTCCTCCCAGCTTTGCGGCGGTGCCAGCCCTAGCTGGTTAAAAATCGAAGCGTTGTAGATCAGCACCGGCAGCGAGCTGTGCCAGGGGAGGCCGTAGCGCCGGCCATCGAGCTGGCCGACTGCCCACAGGTTGGGGTAGATGTCTTCGATCAGCTCCTGGGGGAGTTCGGCCAGCCAGTGATCTAGCGCCAGCACCGCCCCCTCTTCGGCTAGTCGAGGCAGTACGGTAGTTTCAGCATCGACCAGGACCGGAGCATTAGGCGTCCCTAGCGCGGCAATGAGCCTCAGCGCCGTCTCGCGGTACGAGCCGGTATGGCGCGGTAGGACTTGATAATCGTCTTGCGCAGCGTTAAATGCCTCGGCTAGCGCCTCGATGGTGGGGATGGTGGCGTCCTGAGCGTGCCAGAACTCTATTACCGTGCGGGCGTCGGCCAAGGGGGCAATCCCCAACACCAGTAGCGTGCAAAGCGAGCGTAGAATCACCTTCGTCAGCCTAGCGCGACTTCATGAAGGGCGCCTTAGCGCCGAGGCGGCCGCTACGGTTCTGCTGCTCGGTGGGCGACGGCACCATAGGAGCAAGGAGGCGGGTGTGCCGGTCGTAGGTTAGATACTCGGCGGCCCAGCTTAAGAGTACCGTCAGGCGGTTGCGGAAACCGACCAGGTAGAGCAGGTGCAAAAACAGCCAGGCCAGCCAAGCGAACAAACCCTTAAGGCGTAGACCAAAGGGGAGTTCGGCTACGGCAGCGCTCCGCCCGATGGTGGCCATGCTGCCTAGGTCGCGGTATCTAAACGCCTCGCCGGGCTGGCCCCGCAGGCGGCGCCGGAGCTGCTTAGCGATGTGCTTGCCACCCTGGATGGCAAGCTGCGCCACTTGCGGATGGAGTTTGCCGGCCGCGTCCTGGCTGGCGCTCATGTCGCCGATGACAAAGAGCTCCGGATAGTCCGGCAAACTGAGGTCAGCCGCTACCGGCACGCGCGCGCCGCGAGTCAGCGGCAGGCCAAGCGTCTCGGCCAGCGGGCTGGCGCGCACCCCGGCAGCCCAGATCAGCGTGCGGGTTGAGATCACTTCGCCGCCCAAGTGTACCCGCTGGGCCTCGACCCGCGTGACGGTGGTATTGAGCCGCACCTCCACGCCGCGCTGCTTTAGGGTCTTAAGGGTATAGGCCTGAGAGTCCGGGTGGTAGGGGCTAAGCAGCGTTGGAGATAGCTCGAGCAGCACCACTCGTGCCCGGTCTACCGGCAGCTCCTTAAAGTCTTTGGTCAGCACGCGGCTAAACAGTTCGACTAGCGCACCGGCTAGCTCGACACCGGTCGGGCCGCCGCCGGCGATGACCACCGTTAGCGCCCCCTGCTCGAGCAGGGCTGGGTCGGCGCTGGCCGCCTCGAACTGCGCCAGCAGGTGGCTGCGGAGGTTGACCGCTTCAGTCAAGCTCTTGAGGAAAAAGGCATGTTCTCTCACACCAGGCACTCCAAAATCGTGATAGATGGTGCCGGGCGCCAAAACGAGATAGTCGTAACCGATGCCGGTGCCGTCCTCAAGGGTGACGAAGCGCGCTTCTTTATCGATCGTCACCACCTTGCCCAGCCGGAAGGTGAGGTTGCGCTGGCGCCGCAAGATGCCGCGGACGGCGTGCGAGATCTCTTCGGGTGTCAAGGCGGCGCTGGCCACCTGATACAACAGCGGCTGGAAGGTGTGATAGTTGTGCTGGTCGATCAGTAACACCTCTACTGGGGCGGAGGCGAGCGCTTTGGCCGCCTCGAGACCGCCGAAGCCCGCGCCGATGATGACCACTCTAGGACCATCGCTCATAGTGCCTCCAAAACTACTTGTAGCAAAAAGCACAAGCAGTTAGCCTCACTATAGGACAAACGTCCCGTTCAGGCTGTGTGCTGGCTTGCTAAATCGCTAGCCGAGAAACCGCCTCAGCCTGCCGGCTCGAGCCACTAAATCGCTAAGCTGAACGGCGTCGCCCCGCTCGAGATCGGCTCGCATCTGCCTTACCAGATCAAGATGTTCCTCGTGGGGGTTATAAGGATAGCCAGCCCGGGTGAGGGCGGTACGCAAAGTTGGCGTCATCAGCGGGCTGTCGAAGTCGGTAAAGGAGAGCGCCTCCTGAATCTCTGCCTCAAAGGAGGGGTAGGCCTCATGAATAAAGGCTAGGTCGCTATCGCTCAGCGCCTCGAAGGCGATCAGCTCGGGGGGCACGCCCAGCGAGTAGAGCGAGCAGGTGAAGGTGATGGCGCGGGGTAGCCTCACCCCTTCCAACTCGCGGGCGTAACCGAACAGGCCGATGTGGAGCTTACGTGCCCGGCGCGAAGGGACGTGCTTGGCTAGCTGATTGATATCCGGGGCAAGCTCTACCACGCGCTGCCGGTAGGCGTTGCTATAGCGCGCAATTAACTCCAGGGCGCGACCAGTATCGATCGGGTCGGCCGGTTCAATGGTTCGGGTTTTGAGGTAGTCACAGGCGGCGCGGACCTCGCTAACCGGATAGTCGAACTTGAAGGCCGACTGGATGCTGAACGTCACCACGCTTGGATACTCGGCGCCGACACGCTCTGCCGTGCGAGGCGAGAGGCCGCCTCGGAACGGAGCCGAACCCACGCCTAGGATGGGGTGCAAGCGGACCCCGCTCCGAGTTGACAGCTCATTAAGGCGAGCCAAAGCGATCTTGTTGGCGAAGGCGGCGGACACCAGGCCGTAGTTCATGGCGGTATCCGAACGGGCCAGAAAGACCCGCTGATCGCTAAGCTCCTTGTCCCGAAGGTACTCCGCAACTATATCAGCAGCGTGGAGCATGCTGGGCACGTCTTCAAAGAGCGGGATGACCTGGATCTGCGCCGGGTGAAACTCGCCGATCCAGTCGGCGATGGTGATGTCGTCAGGGCGAAAGCGGGCGTACTGGCGCCCGATGATGTGTTCGGCATAAAAACGGTAAACGCGGTCGATGCAGCGCGCCGAGGTGGTGAGCGGCAAGATCACCTCGAAGATCGGCGCTGCTTCGCGCTCATAAAAGAGCCGTGCTGCGTCATACGAGCGCGGGATGCTCTCCAGCGTCTCTAAGAGGATCTTGGCTTCCGTTCTCTCAACTGTCGGGTTGGGTACTCGCAGGGTAAGCCGCAGCGTCTGACCGATCACATGCTCCCGGAAGTACTCCGGATAGTAGGTGAGCAGCTTCTTAACCACGTAGGTGTCGATCTCTTTGCCTTCGACATCCCACATCTGCTCGTCACAGCCGAGGTGCGAGTAGGCGTAAAAAGCCTCGCGAATCTCGTCTTCACCGGCCAGCACGGCAGATGCCGCGAAGAACGGCACGGTGGCGTTGTCGGGGTGTTGGGTGCTCATGCAGCGGGGGATAGGCATAGCTACTCCGGATAGGGCGCCAGCTCGGGGGCCGAAGAGTTGGGCTGCAACAGCTTGCCGCCCACGCACTTGACACATTATCAGTAAAGACAATACGTTAGATAGCTCATCCACCTTGCGTGGCAGGAGTAACGGTGCGCGTGTCTCTCAGCGCTCCCAGTGCCGCTGGATAGGCTTCGTCCCGTCTGTGAATTTCAACGGGCGTCGTCATAGCGTGCCGGATGTTCGGCGTCCTCGGCCCAGCGGGCGGGATTATGAACTGCCCCGCGCACCCCTGTAGTGGCGATGCTTGTCATAGTCCCGCTTGTCAGGGCGAACGTCAGCGAAGCGCCGAGCGTAAGCGTACAAGGCTTCGCCCTGAGGGGCCTCAGCCCAAAGGGTTCGCCCCTACGAGAATCGGGGTAGGATTCGATCACGATGATGCCGTGGTCATGGTTAGGCATCACCACGAAGGCGCCTAGCGCGACATTGGAAAAACGTTCGGGTAAGTCAAGCCAGTGAGTGGTGACCGTGCACGTCAGCCTCCAACCGGGCAAGTAACCCTATCATAAGGGCAAGATAAAATGCGCCCCTCGGGGCGCATTTCAGACGGTAGCTGAGGGGTTATTCGATAACTGTAGCGTTAACTACTAGCAGCAGCTCGGTATTGCGCTCGCTGGTGGTGGTGGTGCTAAAGAGGCTGCCGATGATGGGGATGGCGCTGAGCAGCGGCACGCCTTGCACGGTAGTACCAAAGGTATTTTGGAACAGGCCGCCTAACAGCACCGTCTGGCCAGGCTCGAGCGTCACGGTAGAGGAGACCCGCCGCTCGGAGAAGTCGATCCGTTGCGGAATCCCCCCTTCGGCTAGCGGCACCAACAGGTCCGAGACCGCGGCATTGACATCCAGAATCACCCGGCCGTCGGCGGAGATGCGCGGCGTGACCTCAATGATCACCCCGAACTCGATGGTGCGCTGCTGGATTTCGCCGTCCGCACCAGGGAAGGTCAGCTCGATGCGCCCGCCCGACTGAAGGCGGCCGGCCTGGTTGTTGAGCATAGTCAGGGTGCTGTCATCGACGCGCCGCGATAGCCCTTGGCTCTCTAAGGTGTCGAGCACGGCGCCGATGTTAAGGCCCGAAATAGCCCGCTGCGCATCGAAGACGAAGTTAAGGCCGCCGTCGAGCACAGTGGCCGCGAAATTGCCTAGCCCGGCGGTGAGGTTGATGCCGAGATTAGCGGCGGTGCGGCGCTCGATCTCCTGAATGCGCACCTGCACGTTCACTTGTGGCTGCGGAATATCAAGCTGTGCGATAAGGCTACTAAGCTGCTGGTGCAGCGCGGCCGGGGCGGTGATGATTAAGCTGTTGGTACGCGGTTCAGCGACCACGGTGAACTCGAAGTCCCGGACGACGGCGCCTTCTACCTCGGTCTCTGCCCTGAGGCCGGACCGCTGTAGCACTTCGGCTAGCGCTGCGGCGTCGGCGTTGGAAAGGGTGTAAAGGCGTTGCTCGAGCGGTACTGCCGCTACTGCGCGGTCGATCTCGGCTAGCACCGCCTCGATCTCGGCTAGCTGCGCTGCGGTCCCCCGCACCGACAGCGAGTTGAGTGCCTCGAAGGCGTTAACGTTCACGCCGGGCAGCTCTTGTCGCAGGAATTCGGCGATGGCGTTCACGTCGCCGGTAACGCGATAGAAGCGCTGCAACGTCGGCTCGTCACCAGGCACTGCCGCCTGGGGTTGGCGCAGCCGGGCGATACTGGCCGAGGTGCCGACTACCACCAAGTTATTTTCAAGCAGCGCGTAGTCAAGATTGTTTAAGGTTAAGACGAGGTTCCAGACCTGCCGGAACGGCTTGGGTTCACCGATATCGTAGACGATTAGCGTGTCAGGCACGTCATCGACGACCGCTGTGAGGTTAATAGCACTAGCCAGGGCTTGGACCATGGCGCGCAGCGACTCACCATCGCTCTTAGTCCTAAACGTGACCGGCGTATCAAAGCGTGGATCGTCCGGCAAGGGCGCGAGCTGCGCGGCTGCCGTGAGGCTAGCGGCGAAGAGCGCAACGAGAAGCAAGCGAAATTGTCGGGCGAAGCCTTGTTGTTTCATAGTCACCGCCTGAGATTAAGGACGAGGGTTTCGCTGTGGTTGCCTTGTGAGAACACGGCCTCTTGACCCCTGAGGCCTTTTAGTACGATGTCGGTATCCGGCAACGGCTGACCGAGCGCGACCACTACTGGGGCCAGGGTGAGGTTGCTGCGGAAGACGCCTACCCCGATGGGGCCGAGTACCGAGCCGGTAAAAGTGACGTTTTGGTCGCGTAAGTAGCGTGCCAACGGGTTAGCGCCTGCGCTGAGGGGCGGGGTAGCCTGAAGCGCAACCGCCGGGGTTGGCGCCAGCGGTCTTAACGGTGTAGTGGCGGGCGCAGCCTGCGCCTCTGGCGTAAGCCCTGGTGGCAGCTCGATCGTTGCCTCTGGCACGCGGATCGCTACCACTTCGGCCAGATTCGCCGGGCCGGGAGGTGCGGTTCGCGCCTGGCGCAGGATGCTAGGCGCAAGCGGCAACGTGCCGCTAGGAAGGGCTCGTGGAAGGTTATCGGCCACCGGGGGGGGCGGTGCGAGCGGCCTGGGGACAGGCGCGCTAACCACTGGCGGTGGCTGAGGGGTAGGAGTGATAGGTATATTAGCCACTTCGATCGGTGGCGGCGGCGTGGTGGCTACGATCGCCGGGGTGGGTGTGGCCGGTGCGGGGGCGGCGCGGACGATTATCGGCGAGAAGGGGTTGATGGCGGCGCGCTGATCGCCCGGCCTGGCGATGAGAACCTCTTCAACTGGCGCTACTACCTCAACTGCTACCTCCGGGGCGGCAGTTACTAAAAACGGCAACTGCGCGATGGTTAACTCACGCGCCACCACTGGCGGCGCGACCGTTGCGGGGGCTGCCGGCGCCGGGAGTTCAGCGCCGACCGGCTCTCCGGCTTGCGTGAAATAGTTGATCCACAGCCAGGCCGCCACTGCCACAAAAACTATCCCGATAATGATGCGGGCTTCACGAGAAAGGGTCATGGGCGGCCCCCTGGGTCAGCACCGGTAAAGACGAAGACGGTAAACGCGAAGCTAGCGTCGATCGGAGGATTAGCGGAGTCCTCGGCGACAATGGACAGGCTGACTTGGTCGATCTTGGCAAACCGCCGCAGCCCCTCCAGCGACTGCATGAAGGCCAGGGTAGTAGCGTAGTCGCCCACCGTATTCAGGGTAAAGCCGAGCGGGCGGACCCCCTGGACCTCGTCGCGGCGAGCCCCGACGTTGCTTAAGGAGGCAAAAGTGACCCCTTGCTCCCGGGCGGCGATGCGCAGTTGATCGAGCAATGAGGCCACCTCGCTTTCGCGCGGTAGCTCGGCTAAAAACTCCTCGCGGGCCAGCTCGAGCCGCGCAATTTCGGCGCGCAGGATTGGCAGGTTACGCTGTGCAGCCAGACCGCGCTGAATCTGCAAGTCAAGCTGGACGATCTCGCTCTCTAACTGGGTGATGCGCTCTTGGGTGGGGCGGTACATGAAGAAAAACCAGCCGACGCCCATGGCCAGGGTTAGCACCACGATGATGATCGCCCAGTCGCGCTGGCGCAGGCTAAGATTCATGGCTGCCCTCCGGTCAGTGCGCCGATGGTCAGGCTGAATTGATAGAGGCCGGTCTGCTCGTCACGCGAAGCGTTCTGGAACGATACCCCAAATAGCGGCGAATCCTCTAATGCCCGGAGGTATGCGGCTAACACCTCGGTGCTAACCGCTACACCTTGCAAGCTCATCTCGGCCAGCACCTCAAGCCCATCGTAAGTGGCGTTGTCAAGGCGCTGTTGGCGCGCCCCTCGATCGAGCGCCTGCATGCTCAACTGGGTGAAGGCGATGCGCGGTGCCGCGCCGGCCTCAGCCACCGGGAGGGTCTCGAGCATGGCCAAAAGTTCGTTAGACCAGACGATACGCCCTTCGCGCACTGCGTCGCGGATGGCGATAAGCTCACCAAGCTCACGTTGGCGCGCTTGCAGGGCGGCTTGCTCGCGCAGGGCTTCTTGCAACAGGTTGACTTGCAGCTGTCGAGCCGCTCTCTCCTCGTGCAACCTGGCCTCGCTCTGGTTGGCCGTGACCTGGATAAAGGCGAGTACGGCTAACGCTAGCAACGGGAAGAGTACAGCGATCAGCCGCCAAAGCCCTGGTTCGCGCCGCCGCCGGAGATTCTTAGGCAGCAGGTTAACGTTAATCAAGGCCTCTCACCCCTCGTATGGCCAGGCCGAGCGGTACGCCAAACTCCGGACCGACCTCTTTTAAGTACTGGGTGTCGAAACGGTTGGCATCGGTATTGACCGTCAGCCAGGGGTCACCTAGCTCTACCCGGAAGCCGAGTGCGTCGCCGATGGCCTCGGGTAGGCCCCGCAGCTTGGCACCGCCGCCGCCGATTACCATGCGAGCGATATTGGCATCGCCCGCTTGCACTCTGAAGAACTCCAGGCTGCGGCGAATTTCGGTAGTCAGCTCAACCAGCACCGGGCGCAGCGACTCATAGACGCGACCCGGGCTAAACTGCTCCCGCTTGGCATCGAAATTTAACAGCTCTTCCTCGTCCTCGGTGGGGATGGTGGCGGTGCCGTAGTTGATCTTGACATCTTCCGCGGAGTCGAAGTCCAGGCCGAACGAGCGCTGGATGGCTGCGGTGAAATCGTCGCCGGAGGTGCCGATGTTGCGGTTCATCAGCACCCGCTCGCCGCGCACTAGGGTAATCGTAGAGTTGCTGGCAGCGATCTCTAATACCACTCCGATCTCGTCAGCCTCGGTATAGGACTTACCGGTCAGGGTGGTTTTGTTGAGGTGTTCGCCGAGCAGCGAACCGCGCAGCGAATGCAGCAGCGCAAACGGTTTGACATCTACCACGATCGGCTCGAGCCCGGCCAATTTGAGATAGTCCACCTGCTGCGTAACCATATCTAGCCGGGCAGCAGCGATGACCACCTCGAGCTGACCACCTTCGGCCACATCGTCGGGGTTATCGAGCACGTAGTAGTCAATGACTACCTCGTCAATTGGGAACGGGATGTAGCGCTCGGCCTCCCACTTGATGGCCTCATCTAGTTCGGAGAGGGTCATCTTGGGGACCGAGATGTTGCGGGTGATGGCGAGGTTGTTGCTGACCGCAGTGACTACGAAACGCTTGCGAATTCCGGCGTCCTGAAAGAGCGCCTTAATCTCGGCAGCCAGGCCGCCAGGATCGATCACCTGATCTTCCTGGATCAGCCCTGGCGGTAGCGGCCGAGAGGCCACTGCCGCCACACTGGGCGGTGTGCCGGGTCTAAGATCCACCACCTTGAGGGCACTGGTGCCGATCTCGAGCCCGGCGGCTTCGATGCGCGGATTGAGGAGGCGCGAGAACGATTCGCGCAAGGCCATAACCCCTCCTTGTAGCGCCAGCCTAGCATACGTGGCTCATCCTGGTGGGATAAATTTCGCACTCCCCAGCCCCTGGTAGGACTGCTGCTGGCATCACCAAATATCTTGCCATGATTGCTGCGTGGCTGCTAGTACCTCACAGCAGTCCAACACTACCCCCTAACGCTTGTTGGCAGCGAGGCTGGAGGCCTAACCGGGCTTAGGCATCATCCCGGGCGGCAGCGTAAGCGGTTTCTCGGTGTGGGCCGACGGTGCGGGCGCGACCCTGGGCGGTGCCTCGGGTTCGGGGAGGGGCTGGCCGCGCATAACCAGATCAAACTCATCGGCATGGAGCGTTTCGCGCTCGAGCAAGGCCTTGACCACCGTCTCGAGCTCAGTGCGCTTACTCGCTAAGAGCGCCCTGATGCGGGCGTACTGGGTGTCGAGGATAGCTTTGACCTCAGTGTCGATCAGGCGGGCGGTCTCCTCGCTGTAGTTGCGCGCCCCCTCGTACTCGCCCAAAAAGGACTCGCTGCTGCTGGATAGGGCGATCTTGCCCAGCGTGTCGCTCATTCCCCAGCTAGTGACCATGCGCCGGGCGATGTTGGTGGCCTGCTGGAAGTCACTCTGAGCGCCGGTGGTAACATCACTAAAGACGATCTCCTCAGCAGCGCGCCCGGCTAGCGCCACGGCGATGCGGTCGAGCAGCATGTTGCGGGTGGCGTACAGGCGGTCCTCTTCGGCCACCGACATGACGTAGCCACCGGCACGGCCCCGAGGCACGATGGTGATCTTGTGGACCGGGTCAGCGTGCTCTAAAGAGTAGCCGGCTATGGCGTGCCCGGCTTCGTGATAGGCGGTAATCGCCTTCTCCTTAGGGCTGATGACCCGGCTGCGCCGCTCCGGCCCCATCACCACCCGGTCGGCGGCTTCGTCGAGGTCGTCCATGGTGATCTCCCGGTGACCGGACCGAGCCGCTACCAGCGCAGCTTCGTTTAACAGGTTCTCCAGGTCGGCGCCGACAAAGCCGGGGGTCCGCTTGGCCACCACCCTAAGATCGACGGTCTTGGCCAGCGGCTTGCCGCGGGCATGAATCTGCAAGATCGCCTCGCGCCCCTTGACGTCGGGGGCGTCGACCACCACTTGGCGGTCAAAGCGTCCGGGGCGTAAAAGGGCTGGGTCGAGGACATCAGGGCGGTTGGTGGCGGCCATGATGATGACGTCGTGCTTGGACTCGAAGCCGTCCATCTCCACCAACAGGGCGTTTAAGGTCTGCTCGCGCTCGTCGTTGCCACCATTGATGTTCACGCCGCGGCGCCGCCCCACGGCGTCGATCTCGTCGATAAAGACGATGCAGGGGGCGTTTTTCTTGGCGTTGTCGAAGAGGTCGCGCACGCGCGCCGCGCCGACACCGACAAACATCTCCACGAAGTCCGAGCCGGAGATGCTAAAGAACGGCACCCGCGCCTCGCCCGCTACCGCCTTGGCCAGGTGGGTCTTGCCGGAGCCGGGCGGGCCGACCATCAACACGCCGTGCGGGATGCGTGCGCCCAAGGCGTGGAATTTGCTGGAGTTCTTGAGGAACTCGACCACTTCAGACAGGTCGTTCTTGGCCTCCTCGACGCCGGCTACGTCCTTAAACAGCGTCTGGCTGTGCTCCTGGGTGATCAAGCGGGCCTTGGACTTGCCGAACGAAACGGCGCCGTCGCTGCCGCCGCCGCGCGAACCCCGCATGATATAGAACAGAAAGGCGATCATGAGCAGTATCGGGATAGCTAAAAACAGCATACTACCCCAGTTGATGCGGCCCGGCGCTACCTCCACCTCAACCCCTTGGGCAATAAGCTGGCCCACCTCATCGATCGAGAGCGGGCTGGGGGTGCGGGTGGTAAACGGCTCCTGCGCAGCGTTACGAGGGGTCACGCGCAACTCAGAGCCGTCGATGACGACTCTGGCCACAGCGCCGGCCTCGACCTGTCTAAAAAAGTGGCTGAGGCTCTGGCCGCTTGGCGGCCGCGCATTGTTTTGCGAGGCCAGGAACATGACGACGCCGATCACCACAGCTGCGATTACGAGTCCACGCAGCGGATATCTCGCCATACCCTTAGTGTACTCCTCCGGCCCCAAAAAAGTGTAGCGTCGGCGGTGAACACGGCTTTCCTAGGGAACCCTTTTCTTGCAAGGAGGGCGTTAACTTGTCTGGGACCTGGTCGCTGGCTTGAGTCGGGCACAAGAAAGCCGCTAAGACGCTCGGACAGGATATAATCACGGCCGCGCGGGAGGTGACATTACCGCGACAGCAGTTGCTTTGGAGTCACCTTGCGCTACCTATCACTTATCACCTATGGCCTGTTTATCCTGGCTGCCCAAGCGGGCTGTGTCTTGCTCTTTAGGCTGTCGCAGTTCGGACAGAACCCTCATCCGGAGCTGCCCCTGCCGGTCATCGTAATGCTCGGGGTGTTGCTGGCCAGCCCGCTTTTCCACCTGCGGCAGCAGCGAAACCTGCCTGCTGGTTTGGCCTGGAGTATCGGCCTAGTCGTTAGCCTGGCGCTTTACCTCCTGGCTGGGACCCCGCCGGAGTACCTGCTGGCGCCGTTGGCGGCGGTCGCCTGGAGTGAATTGCTGCCGCTACTCTTTAAGCGCCACGCCCCGATGCTCATCGCCATGTCGGTCTATGTGGTCTGCACGCTCTTGGCTACCTTTACCTTCGACAGCTTCCTGCCGCTGCCGGGCTACGGGCTGATCAGCGTCGGCACGCTCTTTTTTGGCATTACCTTCACACAGCGCGACCGGGTTCACGGCTACGGGCGCAAGGCGGTCTACCTGATGCTGCTGTTCGCAGCGACCGCCAACGTGGTGATGGCGCTGACCCTAGGGGTGCCGATCCGTTATGTGGCGGTAGGCTTTTTGGCCATCATGCTATCGATCACCGCCGATACCGAAATCTATCAGCGCCACCTCCACCGGAGCTGGCTGGGGCGCGTGGCGCGCTCCAATGCCGTGAGCGTTCCGGTCGACACGATAGTCTTTACCACCCTGGCTTTTGCCGGCAAGCCGTTTGCCACCCTGCCGTGGATGGTCGAAGTGATCGTTACCGACATTGCGCTGAAACTAATCATCGGTTTTCTGACCGCCTTTGGCTTGTTGGCTATATTCTCGAAACGCTATGACCCGAGCCGGGTGCTGACTTTCCGCTGAGGGCTTACAATGCGGAGAGGCTGCGGTTGCCCCGACCCCGTGCCGGGGTGCGGGTAGGAGGTGTGATGCTCGACTACCTTAACGTAAGTGACCTGCTTAAGCCCGAGGAGCGCCAGATTCAAGCGGCGGTGCGCAAGTTCGTAGACGCCGAGATCTTGCCCCACATCGCGCGCTGGTGGGAAGAGGAGACTTTCCCTCAGCACCTGGTCAAGGCCTTTGGCGAGCTGGGCCTCCTGGGTTCGACCCTGCCGGAGGACTATGGCGGCGCCAACCTCTCGAGCGCTGCCTATGGGCTGATCATGTACGAGCTCGAGCGCGCCGACTCGGGGCTGCGCAGCTTCGCCAGCGTGCAAGGGGCGCTGGTGATGTTCCCGATCTACGCTTACGGCTCCGAGGAGCAGAAGGCGTACTACCTGCCCAAACTCGCCAGCGGCGAGCTGGTGGGCTGTTTCGGCTTAACCGAGGCCGACGGCGGCTCCGACCCCGGCGCCATGAACACCCGCGCCCGCCGTGATGGCGACTACTATCTGCTACAGGGTAGCAAGATGTGGATCACCAGCGGCAACCTTGCCGATATCGCCATCATCTGGGCCAAGGACGACGCGGGCGTAGTGCGCGGCTTCATCGTACCGACCGATGCGCCCGGCTTTAAGGCCAACCAGATTAAGCACAAGGTCAGCCTGCGGGCCTCGAATACCAGCGAGCTGGTGCTTGACGAGGTGCGCGTAGCAGCTTCGCAGCTGCTGCCGCAAGCGGTGGGGCTCAAGGCGCCGCTTTCCTGCCTGACCCAGGCCCGCTACGGCATCGCCTGGGGGGTATTAGGGGCGCTGGAAGCCGTCTATGCCGAGGCCCGCGATTTCGCCGCCACGCGCATCACCTTCAGTAAGCCGATCGCCGCCCGCCAACTGGTGCAGCACAAGCTGGTGGAGATGGTCAGCGAGCATAGCAAGGGGCTGCTCTTAGCCTGGCGGCTCAGCCAGCTCAAGGACGCCGGCCTGCTGAAGTATCACCAGGTCTCGCTGGCCAAGCGCAACAACGTCCGCGTAGCCTTGCAAGGGGCCCGCCTGGCGCGGGAGCTGCTCGGCGGCAGCGGCATCACCTTGGAGTACCATACTATCCGCCACATGCTTAACCTAGAGACGGTGGACACCTACGAAGGCACCTTCGACATCCACACCTTGATCGTAGGGCGCGAGCTGACCGGCCTGGAGGCGCTCGCGTAGCCGTGCCGGTTGCTTTATCGGACCTGCGGGTCATCGATCTGTCGCGCATTCTGGCTGGGCCGTACTGCACCCAGCTGCTGGCGGACCTCGGCGCCGAAGTCTGGAAGGTCGAGTCCTTAACCGGTGACGATACCCGGCGCTGGGGGCCGCCGTTTCAGGCCGGGGAGAGCGCCTACTACCTGTCGTGCAACCGCGGTAAGAAGAGCCTAGCGATCAATCTAAAAGACCCGCGCGGACAGCGGATAGTCCGCGAATTAGCCTGCCGCGCCGACGTGCTGGTCGAAAACTTCAAGGTCGGCGACCTGGCTCGCTACAACTTGGATTACGCCAATATAGCAACGCTTAATCCGCGGCTCGTTTACGCTTCGATTACCGGCTTCGGTCAGAGCGGCCCACACGCCCATGAGCCCGGCTACGATGCGGCGCTGCAAGGAGCGACCGGCATCATGAGTATCACCGGTGAGGCGGACGGGCCGCCGGTCAAGGTGGGGGTGGCCTGGATCGACGTGCTGACCGGCCTCACCGCCGCTGTCGGCATCCTGGCGGCGCTCCGTGAGCGCGAGCAGAGCGGCCTGGGGCAACACCTCGACTTAGCGCTCTTTGACGTTGGGCTGGCGGCGCTGGTCAATCAGGCTCACAGCTACCTGATGACCGGCGCGTCGCCGGGGCGCCTGGGGAGCGCTCATCCGCAGATCGTCCCCTATCAGGCGTTTGCGGCCAGCGACGGCTGGTTCATGCTGGCGGCAGGCAACGACGAGCAATATCGCCGCGTCACCGAGGTTATTGAGCGCCCGGAGCTCTGGGCTGAGGCGCGCTTTCAGACCAACGCCGGGCGAGTTTCGCACCGGGCCGAGCTGATCCCGCTGTTAGCCGAGACCTTCGGGGCCAAGCCGCGCCACTACTGGCTCACCCGCTTGCGCGCAGTCGGCGTGTCGGCTACGCCGGTCAACACCGTGGCCGAGGCCTTTGCCGATCCGCAGGTGGAGGCGCGGGGCCTGCTCTGGCCGCTCCCTCACCCTACTTTGGGAACGCTGATGACGGTAGCCAATCCGCTAAACCTCTCGCGCACGCCAGCCACACCGTCAGGCCCCCCGCCGCTGCTGGGCGAGCACACCACTGCGGTCTTGGCCGAGGTGTTGGGTTATAGCGCGGCTGACGTGGCCGAACTGGAGCGCGCCGGAGTTATCGCTCGAGCGGCCTCGACGGCCCGGGCGATGGAGAGAACGAGCGCCTCGTGATGGGGCCGAGCGGCGATCATCAAGCCGACCGATAGGCCGCTGGCGGTGCGGGCGCATGGCACGCTCACCGCCGGGACGCCCAGGAGATTAAACGGTGTGGTGTTGCGCAGGCACAGGCTGTTGATGCGGTAGTAGGACTCGTCATGGGCAAGCTCCTCAAGTTTGGGTGGCAGGATCGGCACGGTCGGCGCCAGTACCGCGTTTACCTCGCGGCACTCGTCCCAGAAGCTCTGCCGCAAGCGTTGGCGCTCGAGCTTTAGGCGCACGTAGTCTTGCGCCGGACGCCCCTGGTGTTGCAGGATACGCGCTGTGACGCGGGGGTCCATGTCGCTGAGGCGCGTGCTTAGCAGCTCGCCGTAGAGGGCCAGCGCTTCGTGGCTGGCAAAGCTGCCATAGCGGGCGTACAGCCCGTTAAGCTCTTGGAGGGCGGCCGACTCGCGCAGCTCGATGGTGGCGCCCCACTCGCGCAGCCGTTCGCAGGCGGCCTGAAAGGCGCTCGCTACCTCGGGCTCGAGCCCTTCGAGCAGCACCGTGCTCGGCGCCAGCAGCCGCAAGCCGCTGAGACCTGAGGCGCGGAAGTAGCGCGGGGCGTCGCCTTTCATAGCCTGCCATAACAGCCAGGTGTCCGCCACGGTCTTGGTCAGGGGGCCGAGCGTATCCAGCGTCGGGGAAAGCGGCGTCACCCCCGCCATGGGCAGCGCCCCATCGGTCGGTTTCAGGCCGACCAGGCCGTTAAAAGCTGCCGGGATGCGCACCGAGCCGCCAGTGTCCGAGCCGATCGCCGCACAGGCCAGCCCGGAGGCTACTGCGACCGCCGATCCCGACGATGACCCCCCAGGGATGCGAGTAGGATCGAGCGCACAGCCCGGCGTGCCGAAGTGCGGGTTGAGCCCGACTCCAGAAAAGGCCAGCTCGGTCATGGTGGTCTTGCCCAAAAATACCGCTCCAGCCGCGTCTAGCCGCGCCGCCACGGCGGCGTCTTGAAAGGCTGGGGGGCGCTGTAGCAGCACCTTCGAGCCGGCGGCGGCAACCTCTCCAGCGGTGCCTAGCAGGTCTTTAAGGGCCAGCGGTATGCCTTGGAGCGGGCCGAGATCGATCCCCTTGGCCAACAGCTCATCGGCGCGCTTAGCCTGCTCTCGGGCCCGCTCGGCGGTTACTACGCGATAGACTGGCCCTGGACGGATGGCGGCCAAATACGCCTCGGTCACCGCGGCGGCGGTCAGGGTGCCGGTGCGGTAGGCGGTGGCGAGCTGCGCTATGGTGAGCTGCCGAATCTCCATGCCGCAGTATAGCGCAAGCAGCGTCCAGCACGTTCATTGGAAGTAGGTTGTAGGAAGTAGGTGGTGGGAAGATGTGGATGGTGGGGCGTCCTACTCCCTACCTCCTACTACCCACATCCCATTCATGTTGGCAGGTCACGCTAGAGCTGTGAACCTCCCCTTGTCCGACACCTTGTGGATGCTCTTGCAGCCGAGCACCGTGGTCTTGCTGCTAATGATGCTGAGCCTGCTGGTAGGCCTGTTGCGCCGGCGTGGGGCCAGCCGCCTGCTGCTAAGCGCCGCCCTGCTGCTGATGGTGCTGCCGGCGATCTTGCCGCTGCGGGCGCTCTTGGCCCAGCCCTTGGAGAATCACGTGCCGATGGCGCCCTTGCCGGAGCGGGTGGACGGCATTATCGTCTTAGGAGGCGCGGTGGAGTGGCGCGTTACTGCCGTGCGCGGCCAACTGGCCGTTAACGAGGCCGCCGAGCGGTTGATGGCCGCTGCTGCGCTGGCGCAGCGCTACCCGCAGGCGACGCTGGTCTTTACCGGGCTGTTCGCCGAGACAGCGCCACAGGAGTTCAGGCCACAAGCTACTCCGCAAAGCTTCTTTACCGGCCCGGCCTTTGCTAACCGCCGCATCATCTACCTGGGAGCCTCACGCAGCACCTTTGAGGACGCCCTGTTGAGCCAGCAGGCCCTGTCGCCGCAAGCGGGGCAGACCTGGCTGCTGGTTACCTCGGCCATGCACATGCCGCGGGCGATGGGCACCTTTCAGACCCTGGGCTGGCGGGTGCTGCCCTATCCGGTCGACTACCGCACGGCGGGGCTCGAGCTTGCTCCTAGCCTGAATATCATCGGCGAGCTAGCAGCGTTTGACCAGGTGGTGCGCGAGTGGGGAGCCGTCTTTATCTATCAGCTGCTAGGGCGCACCCAGACCCTGCTGCCGCGCTTCTAGCACTTTAACCCTACAGCGCCGCGGCATCGGCCAAGAAGTTGCGCTCAGCCTCGTCGGTGCGGGAGTTAATCAGCATCGCTTGTAGCAGCGCAGGGGGCAGCGTTACTGCGCCCACACCGAGCTTGGCTAGTGCCACTACCTCGCTGCTCGAGCGGACGCTGGCGACCAGGAGCTTGGTGGCGCCACCTTCTCTCTCCAAGATGGCCTGCATCTCGGCGATCACCGCCAGGCCGTTCTCGCCGTTGTCGTTAAGCCGCCCCAGGTAGGGGGCTAGGTAGCTAGCCCCGACCCGCACCGCCCACAGCGCCTGCTCAGCTGCGTACCCCGCCGTGAGCGTGACGCGCACGCCCTCCCGGATCAGCGCCTGCGCTGCGCGCAGCCCGTCATGAGTAACGGGAATCTTAATCACTAACCGGTGCGTGTCGCCGAAGCCAAGGAGGGTGTTGGCATCCGCTAACATGGCGTCGCTGGTAGATGACATCACCTGCACGTGCAGCTCCGTAAAGCCGCGAGTTAGCGCGTACCCCACAAAATCGGCTAGTTCGTTGCGCCGCACCCCAGACCGCCTAAGCAGGGTAGGGTTAGTAGTGATACCGCCGACTAGCGGATGATCGGTGAAGCTATCAATTGCTTGTCGGTCGGCGGTATCAAGCAGGATCTTCATGGGGCTTCGGGAGCGGCCTCACAGCGGTTTTCACAAATACTGAGTCGCCTTAGCGCAGGTATCATCTCTGCAAAGGCG
>JAGXSJ010000091.1 GCA_018333895.1 Truepera sp. | reverse complement strand
CACGATGACTAGCCGTGGCTGGTTGTTTAGGCAGTCCTTGACCATCTGCTTGTAGCGCTCTTCAAAGATATAGAGCGGGATGGTCATGCCGGGGAAGATCACCGTCTCAGGAAGCGGGAAGAGCGGAATGGTCGGGCGAAGCCTTATGGTCGGGCGAAGCCTTAATGTCACGGCACTACCGTATCAGGTCTTGACCCACTAGAGTTGTCTCTAACCCGAAATGTTGTCCGGCGTTGGATGATTGCACTACCAGGGTCAAAGATGCCATGCTTAAGATTGAGGAGAGGGAACCGTGGCGATAGTGAGAAGGCCCACGCAGCTTGGGGATCATGGCTGACCCGCCGACCGTAAAGCCGCCGTACCTGCTAATCGCCATGACTAGCGAGGAACGCGGCGCCGGCTTCGGCACAGTGGCACGCGACCTCAGCCTTAACCCGCTCGTCCTAACCGAGGTCGAGCAGCTCCTCTACCAAACCCGCGCCAGTATCCCGGCGGCCATCATTCTCGAGGACAGTCTACTGGCTCAAGTACCTCAGCTCGATCTAATCACCCTGCTGCGGCGCCGCAAGCCGCTCGCCTCAGTGCCGCTGGTCTGCCTCGGCCCTGACCGCCCCGAACGTCAGGTGGCGGTGATAGAGTCCGGCGCCGACGTTTACCTCACCCTGCCGACCCGTGCCCCCATCGTCCGGGCCTACCTCAAACAGCTGCTCGCCCGCCAACAGGTCGAGGGTTCGCTGCGCGACGCGCTAGGCAAGATGCGCAATATCGAACAGCACTACCAAGAGGCCGAGCGGGTCAAAGAGGACCTGATCCACATGTTGGTACACGACCTAAAAAGCCCTATCTCGAGCGTGATGGGGTTGCTCGATCACAGCCTCGAGACTCTCCAGAGTTCAGGCCCGGACAACGTTACCGAGCTGCTGGCCCTAGCCAGAGCCGAATCGCAGCACCTGTTGCACTTGGCAGCTAATATCCTCGACGTGCGGCGGATGAAAGAGGGGCAGATGCCGTTTAATCCGGTCTGGATCGACAACCTCACCGAACTGGCCAAGGTTGCGTTGCAAGATGTCAGCAGCGCCCCCAAAGATCGGCATTTCAGCTTCCTGGTGCGGCCCGAGGCGGAGCAGTTCGTGGCTGATGCCGACCTGTTGCGCCGCATCCTGGCTAACCTCTTGGGCAACGCGGTCAAGCATACCCGCCGGGGTGGTCACATCGACTTTCGCGCCTGGAAACAAGACACCGCCATCGTCCTATCGATTCGCGACGACGGCGAAGGGATCCCCGAAGCCGATCACCACCGCATCTTTAACGCCTTCGAGCAGTCACGCCACACCATTCACGACCGCTTCGACACCGGCATGGGGTTAACCTTTTGCAAGCTAGCGGTAGAGAAGCACGGCGGCAAGATCTGGGTCGAATCGAAGGTCGGGCGCGGTAGCACCTTCTTCTTTACCATCCCGCTCAGCCTACAGATACAGTTGCCGGAAGAAGAGGTGGTCTTTGACACGGCAACCGTGGCGTGAGGCTGGCGCCACCTCTCTTAATACCCCGCCATCTCCTTCACTACGTTCAGGACGGCGTCTGGGGCGGGAGCTGGGTTGGTGGCTTGAAGAGCCCCTGTGGCAGACAGGGCTTAGCCGGGTAGCCGGCGTTGACGAGGCGGGGCGCGGCGCGCTAGCCGGTCCGGTGGTTGCGGCTGCGGTGTTGCTTACGCCGCATCAGCCCTATGCCTACCGCGACTCCAAGCAGCTTACCGCCAAGCAGCGCGAGCGCCTGGCACAGGAGATCGCGGCGCACGCTGTTGGCTGGGCCATCGGCTATGCCAGCGCTGCCGAGGTCGATGCCGTAGGGGTGCTGCACGCTACCCAGCTAGCCGCCCAACGGGCACTCTCCACCATCAGCCCGTCGCCAGAAGGGCTAGTGACCGACTATTTAAGGCTCGACTTTACCGGCCCGCAGGTGGCGGTAGCCAAGGCCGACCAACAGAGCCTGCAAGTGGCTGCTGCCAGCATCCTGGCCAAGACCTACCGCGATGGCCTTATGCGGAAGCTCGACGAAGCCTATCCTGAGTACGGCTTCGCCGCGCATAAGGGGTACGGCACCCCATGCCACCTGGCCGCACTAGCCCGGCACGGGCCGTGCCCTGGGCACCGCGTAAGCTTCCGCCCGGTGGCTCAAGCCCGGCTCTTTTCATCGCTTTAAGGTCTCATAGCAGGTATCATCTGGTTTGATCCTGCGGGTGCTCGCAGGACTGCGAATCGTTCTCTATCCTGCGGTTTACTCGCAGGACGCCTTTGCAGAGATGATACCTGCGCTAAGGCGACTCAGTATTTGTGAAAACCGCTCTCAATGGGTCACAATAGCACCATGGCTTGGCGCCTCCTCCCCCTACTGCTTCTGCTGGCCTCTCTCGCGCACGCCCAGACCATCACTATCGGCGCTGTTTTGTCGCTGAGCGGCCCTGCCGCCCCCTTAGGGGTAGCTCAGGAGCGCAGCCTGCGGCTGTTTGAAACGCAACTCCGCACTGAGCACGGCATCTACGGCACACCGGTCAACTTCGTTATCCTCGATGACGGCAGCAGCCCGCTTACCGCCACCCGCCAGGTGCGGGCGCTCCTTGAAGCTCACACCCCTCACGCGCTAATCTGCTGCACCACCGATGCGGCCTCGTTAGCCATTATCGATCTGGTGGAGCAGGCCGGAGTGCTCACGCTAGCGCTCTCCAGCGCCGAAGCCATCACCTGGCCGCCCGCCGAGCGCTTCTGGCTGTTTGGCACTAAGCCCAACGACACCGCCCGCATCCGCGCCATGGTGCTGGATCTGGCCGGCCAGGGAGCGCAGAGCCTGGCGTTAATGGCGCTTGATAACAGTTTTGGCGAGGTCGCAGTCACGGCGCTGTCGCGGCTGCTCGAGCCAGGCAGCCTGCGCCTGGTAGCCACTGAGCGCTACCCACCTGACGTGACCGTTCTGACACCGGAGGCCCTGTGGGTCGCCACCCGCCAGCCAAGTGGGGTGCTGGTGTGGGGGGCAGCACGCGATACCGGCGTAGCGGTAGATGCTCTGGTGCGCCGGGGCTATACCGGGCCGATCTACGTCAATCCCGCCGTGGTCACCCCGCAGGGCAGTGCCCACAACGCCGCCTTGGAGGGGGTGTTGACCGCAGTCGATGCGGTCACGGCAGCGGCCAGCCTCCCGCCAGGCCACGTCACCGCCGCCGAGACGCGCCGCTACCTGCAGCTCTTTGAAGGGCGTTACGGACGGGGCAGCGCGGTTGCCGCCGGCGGTGCCGCCTGGGACGCTGCCCTAATCCTGCAGGCCGCTCTCAGAGAGGCCTTTGGCTACGGGGTTTCACCAGCCCAGCTACAGCCCTTCCGCTTTGCCCTGCGCGACGCTTTGATCGCCATGGGGCCGGTAGTTGGCGCTACGGCGGTCTTCGACTACCACCTAGGCGATCACCTGGGAATTGTGCCGCGCTCGCTGGTGATCGCGCAGCTAGTGCGGGGCGCTTGGCGAGGGGTGCGCTAGCGCTACTGCGCGGGGATCTCCTCGGCGCGCCGCAGCATTACCGTCCCAAAGCCGTCTTTGGCAAAGCGCCATACTTTGATCGCGGTGATGGCCTTGCGGCGCATATTGAAGTTAACCTCTCTACCATGCGCCTAGGCTTTGACGCGATAGCGTTGCTCGAGCCTAAAAAGGCCAACCGTGAAGAACCCGCTGGTGCGACCCGCCGGGGCGCCAATCACCAAATGACGGGCAAGACAGCAGCGTTCGTGATGGTTTCGTCTTTGGTGAGTATGGCAACAGTGTGGCCCAAGCCCTGCAGATGGAGCCCGGTACTCACAATGAACCTGTCGTGTAGTTCGGGGATGCGTAGGCCTTCAGGAGTCAAGCTCCGCTCGAACACCTCTAGCGTCAGAGGGTAGATCTCAAGGCGAGGATCAGCATAAACGCTGGACAGAAAACGCGCCACATCAGGAATTGTCGTACGCCCTCGCTCAATGACCACAGCAGCCTCTGCCAGGGCTATTAGAGGCAGAACGATCTCGCTGGTTGGAGCAGCAATAATCGCCTTTGCTCGCTGGCTGAGGCGCTTATTCCCTTCTACGAACCAGACCAAGGCGTGGGCATCGAGGAGATACTTATGGGCCATCCAATTCCTTATCGGTTGGACGCCACTCAGCAACGGCGAAGTCTTCTAAGGTAGACATAGCCGCTTCATCTCCCCTAAATTCTCCGAAGCGCAAAGGCCTTGGTTCTTGAGGGGGGAGCGAAACCAGCGTCGCAATCGTCTTCTGTATCAGGCGCAAGCGATCCTCGGGGGATAGCTGTTTGACCTGATCGAAGATTTGCTCGAGCTTCTGAGTTTCGGCTAGCACGCTCCCACCTCCCATGTTGCCATTTTACTTGCTAGGGATCTCCTCGGCACGCCGCAGCATTACCGTCTCAAAGCCGTCATCAATGAAGCGCCAGATCTCAATCGCGGTAGCCACCTCACCCAACTCGTTGAAGTCGACCTCGCCGGCGGCCCCGCTAAAGTCGACCTCCAGCCCGGCAGCCAGCAGTTCGAATGCTTTAGCGAACTCGCCGACGCTGACGATCTCGCCAGGCGGGCCCGCTACCGCCCGGAGCTGATCGCGCAGGTTAAGGGGCGTGGGCTCGAGCCCTGCTGCGACTACTCCGGCAATCGCCAGCCCGGCGACGGCGCAAGCGTCGTAGGTAGTATCCATGAAGGCCAAGGGCGGCGGCTCGCCAAAGCGCGACTGGTAGTCAGCGGCAAACTGCCTAAAACCCGGACGCCCCCCATCAGCCCCTTGCACGGTGCCAAGCTGACCCACCACGGCCTCACCGAGCACCTGCAACACGTCCAGCGAGCGCAGTGCGTCGAGGTATTGGAAGCTAAGGTAGCCAAAAAGGTCGCGGGCTTCGGCCAGTGCGACCACCGCGTGACCGGGGTACAGGACGGGGATCAGCACCTCAGGACCGCCAGCCAGGGCACGCTCGAGCTGCGCTGCGTAGGTCGGCTGCGGCTCCTCGGGAACCGGCACCATCGCCAGCACCCGTCCGCCGCGGGCCTCAAACGACCTCCGGAACTGCTCGGCCAGACCCTGCCCGTAGGCGTTATTGACAAAGAGGACGCTAGCGGTCTCAAAGCTATGCCCGGCAGCAAGCTCGCCCCTGGCCAACTGAGCGGCCACTACCCCTTGCAGTGCATCAGAGCCGATGGTGCGAAAGAGCAGGTCGGCGTTATCGGCAGGCAGGATAGCAATCAGCGGCGAGGTGGCGATAGGGACGATGTGCAAGACCTGTGCGGGCATGGTCACCGCCTCGGCCACGGCCACGGTCACCCCGCTCGACCAGGTGCCAATAAGAATCGGCACGCCGTCGATCTCCACCAGTTTACGGGCCCGATCAACGCCAACTACCGGCGCAGTGGCGTCGTCCTCGAAGATCGCTGCCATGATCGGTGCGCCGAACACGGCTGTGGCAGCTTCGTTGACCTGAGCCACGCACAACTCAACGGTGTTGCGCAACACCGGTCCCCACTCGCTCCCGGCACCGGTATAGGGAAAAATCGTCCCCACCGGCACCGGCGTCTGTGCCGACGCCATCATTGCGCCTACCATGGTTAACCCTAGCAACGCCGAACGCCATGCTTTCATTGCCAACCTCCTCCAAAAATCAGTAGTCAAGTAGTCAAGTAGCCCTGTTTTGATCCACGGTCGTGAACGACGGTTCATGGGCAACTCCTCTGCAATTCGATACAGTAATAACGGCAAAAGCCGCACACTATCCCACTTGGCAAGATAGCAGGCCGCTTGACGCAAGGCGCGGTTTATACTCAATGTTATTGTACACTGGCCCCAGGCTGGCACCAGGCTCAATCATGGGTCAGGCGCATAAACATGCCCTCAGGGAGTCGCTTTGATTGATACCACCTCTCCTTCCGTGCCTGGATCTAACGGTGAAGCGCTGTTAAGCGTTCACAACCTCGTGAAAGACTTTGGCGGGTTGCGTGCCATCAACCACTGCACCCTAACGGTTAAGCGCGGCACTATCACCGGGCTGATCGGGCCCAATGGGGCCGGCAAGACGACGCTCTTTAGCCTCATTACCGGCTTCCATCGCCCCGACTCCGGGCGGGTGCTCTTTAAGGGTCAAGATATTACCGGCTTAGCGCCCCACCAGATCTTCCATCAAGGGCTCTGCCGCACCTTCCAGATTCCGCGCGAACACAAGAGCATGACGGTCCTGGAAAACCTGATGCTGGTGCCACCCAAGCAGCTCGGCGAGCGCTTCTGGAACCCGCTGCTGCGGCCTCGAGCGGTAGCCAAGCAAGAGCAGGAGATCCGCAACAAGGCGCTAGAGGTGCTCGAGTTCGTGACGCTCGATCACCTCAAGGACGAATATGCTGCCAACCTCTCAGGCGGGCAGAAGAAACTGCTGGAGCTAGCCCGCACGCTGATGGCCGATCCCGAACTGGTGCTCTTGGACGAGCCCGCCGCCGGCGTTAACCCCACCCTGATGGGCAAGCTGCGCGAAAAGATTCTGCAGCTCCGTGACGAGCGCGGCATCACCTTCCTCCTCATCGAGCACGATATGCCGCTAGTGATGGGGCTGTGCAATCCGGTCATCGTGATGAACCAGGGGTCCAAGCTGGCTGAGGGCCCGCCCGAGATCGTGCGCAACAACCCTGAGGTGCTCGAGGCTTATCTAGGAGGGCAGTATAGTGCTCACGGTTGACAGTGTCACCACCGGCTACGGCGAAATGGAGGTCTTGCGCAACGTTTCGCTAACCGTTGGCGAGGGCGAAATTGTCTCGATCATCGGCCCTAACGGTGCCGGCAAATCCACCGCGATGAAGGTGGTCTTCGGCCTGTTAAAGCCCTGGCAGGGCACGATCCGTTTCCAGGGTGAGGAGATCGGCGGCCTGTTGCCTGACCAGATCGTGCGTAAGGGGATGTGCTACGTGCCGCAGGTAGACAATGTTTTCCCCTCGCTAACCGTTGAAGAGAATCTGGAGATGGGGGCGTTCGTGCTCAGTACCCCCTTAAAAGAGCGTAAGGAGCGTGTTTTTGCGCTCTTCCCCCGCCTGGCTGAGCGGCGCCGCCAGCGCGCTGGCAAGATGTCCGGAGGTGAGCGGCAGATGGTGGCGATGGGCCGAGCGCTCATGCTTGACCCCAAGCTGTTGCTCTTGGACGAGCCCTCAGCCGGGCTGGCACCGTTTCTGGTTGACATGATCTTCGAAAGGGTCACGGACATCAACCGGATGGGGGTAGCGATCTTGATGGTTGAGCAGAACGCGCGCAAATCGCTGGCCATGGCCCACCGAGCTTACGTTCTTGCCAACGGCCAAAACCGGATCGACGGTCCGGGCGATACCCTGCTTAAAGACCCCGAAGTGGGGCGGCTGTACCTCGGAGGTTAAACTATGAACCAGACAGTGCAGAGCAATCTCGGTCCGAGACCGCTCGAGCGCCTAAAACACCTGCTAGGCAGCCGAGAGGCTCTGTTGGCGCTGATCGTTCTAATCCTGGCTGGCCTCTGGCTGATCGCCCAAGCTCAAGGCATCCCTGCCCAGCGCCTGCTGTCGCTAACGGTGCGCGGGGTGATGCTGGGCGGCATCCTGGCGCTGGGCGCCATCGGCCTCTCGCTCATCTTCGGCGTGCTGCGCTTCGGCAACTTCGCCCACGGCGACCTGATGACCACCGGAGCCTATCTAGCGCTGCTGTTCATCGCCTTGGTGCCGCTCGGCAGCCCGCTGGCGCCGTTTTCATTCGGCTATGAGTTCTTGCTCGCCCTCGTCTTAGCCATGCCTCTGGTCGGGCTGCTCGGCTACGGCCTGGACCGGCTGATTTTCCGCCGCTTACGGGCCCAAAAGAGTCAATCGGTTATCTTTGCGATGGCGGCCCTCGGCTCAGCCTTCTTGCTGCGCAGTTTGATCTATCTCTTCTGGGGCGCAGATTTTCTGTTCTACTACACCGGCCGCGCCCGCCCTGCTATTGAGCTGTTTGCCGGGATCAGGGTGCGGCCGGACCAGCTCTTCATCCTCGGCCTGGTGGTAGTTCTGGTGATACTGGTCTATCTGCTGCTGGAAAAGACCAAGATGGGCAAGGCGATGCGCGCTACCGCCGACAACCCTGAGTTAGCCCGGGTCAGCGGCATCAACACCGAGCAGGTCGTCTTGTGGACCTGGCTCATTGGCGGCGCACTGGCCGGTGCCAGCGGTGTCATGTACGGCCTGGATACACAGCTCCGTCCGGAGATGGGTTGGTTTTTGCTGCTGCCGCTCTTTGCCTCGGTGATTCTGGGCGGCATCGGCAATCCTTACGGGGCGCTGGCTGGCGCACTGGTTATCGCGGTCGCCTGGCAGGTGTCGACCGCTTTCCTAAACCCCGCCTACGGCCCCGGTATCGCCTTTGTAGTGATGATTGTGGTGCTGCTAGTCCGCCCGCAAGGGCTGTTTGGAAAGGCTTAAGATGGCGCCCGAATTAGTCAGAGGCACTTTGCTGATACTGCCCCTGGCACTGTTGGCCGGGCGGCTCTTACCGGCTTGGCCACCCTTGGCGCGGGTGCCCCTAAGCCTGCTGGTCGGTGGGCTAGCGGCGTTGGCTATTGCGCTCTGGCTCCCGCCCGGTGTCGTGGCCTACCTCGTCTCATTCGCGATCATGGCCTCGATCTACGCGGTGTTAGCGCTCGGCCTCAACATCCAGTGGGGCTACACCGGCCTCTTTAACATCGGCATTGCCGGCTTTTTCGCCATCGGTGCCTTTACCACCGCCCTCGTTACCACCACCATGCCTACCGGCCCTATCGCCGCCTTTACCCAACAGTGGTTCGGCCTCGGCGCACCGTTTCTGGTCGGCGTGCTAGCAGCGGGCGCAGTGGCAGGAGTAGTGGCATTACTAGTCGGTTACCCGACGCTGCGCTTGCGCGGCGACTACCTGGCGATTGCCACTATCGGTATCGCCGAGCTAATCAGGCTCATCTTTCAAAACGAGCGCTGGCTGGCCAACGGCCCGCAACCCATGCACGGCATCCCACAGCCCTTAAGCTGCCTGGTGCGCGAGCCGGTCTGCCCCTGGTTACCGGCCCCGCTGCAAGCCTTCTTCGGCCCGCTCGCCCCGCGAGACTACACCTTCATCTACCTGCTGGTGGTGACCCTGTTCGTGGTGGTGATCTATCTGGCGCTCGAGCGCGCCATTCGTTCACCGTGGGGCCGCGTGCTACGCGCCATTCGCGAGGAGGAGGACTCCGCCGCCATGAGCGGTAAGGATGTAGCGTCCTTCCGAATGCAGGCTTTTGTAGTCGGTGCGGTCATCATGGGTATTGGCGGCGCACTTTACGCCCACCACATGATCTCTATCGATTTCAGCCACTTCGATCCGCTGCATGCCACCTTCCTCATCTGGGTGATGTTGATGCTGGGCGGCAGCGGCAATCATCGCGGCGCCATCCTGGGCGCCTTCGTCATCTGGGCTATCTGGTCTGGCACGCCGTTTGTGATCGACATGCTGAGGCCGGTGTTAGCGGCCATCTCCCCCGAGCTACCGGCCCGCGGCCCTTACCTGCGCCTATTATTCATTGCTGTGCTGCTGATCCTGATCCTGCTTTACCGCCCCAAAGGGCTACTCGGTGAAGAGAAGACCGTCTCGCTGGCAGCGGCGCCAGGCCGCTCGGGGCCCTAGCTATGGGTTATGAGGAGGCGGAAGGCTTAGCCTTCCGCCTCAAGTTCGCCAGACCTACTCCAGCGGAATCTCATCGGCTCGACGAATAGCCACCACTTCGATAGCACCTCCGGCGTAGCGCCAGATCTCGACCGGGGTTAAGACGTCCCCGTGCTGATCAAAATCGACCTCGCCCGCCGCACCGGTGTAGTTGATCGCCACACCGCGCTGAAGCAGCCGGAAGGCCTCCTCGAAAGCGCCAACACCCACCACTTCACCAGGGGCGTTAGACACCTCGCGCAGACGGTCGCGGACAGCTTCGCCGGTAATCTCTACCCCGTCGAGATAGGCCTTAGCAATCGCCAGGCCGATCACAGCTACGGCATCGTAGACGGTATCGTTAAAGGGGAGCGCCGGTCGGGTACCGTAGGCCGCCTCATGCGCCGCCAAGAACAGTTCATTACCGGCCCACTCGGGGTCGGCGCCCGGCGCCGTGCCCAACAACCCCTCGACGGTCTCGGCGCCAAGCGCCTCGATAATCCTGATGGACTTGGTGCCGTCAACAAACTGCCAGCTCGTGAAGCCAAAGAGGTCGCGTGACTCAGCCAGGTAGACCGTGGCCTGGCCAGGGTAACTGATAGCCACCAGCACATCGGGGTTGCCGGCTAGCGCCTGCTCGAGCTGGGCGGCATAGGTCGGCTGCGGCTCTTCGGGGTGTGGCACCGCGGCTAAGACCCTCCCGCCACGCGCCTCAAAGGACCGCACGAAGTTCTCGTTTAGCCCTTGGCCGTAAGGGTTATTCACAAAAATGGTAGCAGCGGTGTCAAAGCTGTAGCCAGGAACAATCTCACCGCGCGCTAGCTGGCCCGCCACCACCCCTTGCAGAGCATCAGAAGCGGTAGTGCGGAAGAGGAAGTCGTTATCGTTTAAGAAGGTCAGCAGCGGCGAGGTGCTGGCGGGGGAGATCTGCACTACCCGCGCCGGGGCCGTGACCGCTTCGGCCACCGCGACGGTGACGCTGCTGGCTAGCGATCCGACGATAGCCACTACCCCGTCAACGTCGATCAACTTACGCGCTCGGTCGGCACCGACCGCCGCACTGGTGGCCGAGTCTTCATGGATCAGCCGGATGATGGGGCCGCCAAACACCGCCTCGGCAGCGGCGTTGATCTGTGCCGCTGCTAATTCGGCGCTGTTGCGCATGGCCGGGCCAAACTCAGCCAGGGCGCCAGTATAATCAAGAAGTACGCCGACATTGCTGACCTGGGGTTGCGCCAACGCCCCCGATAACAGCAGCACGGCGAGCAGTGTAAGAAGTTTCTTCATGTTCCCTCCTAAACATATCTGGCGAGCGGCAGCCTCACCGCTCTAATAGCATCATACTATGGTCAACTTGGCCATCGTCAACTCGACCAGGGCGCGTATGATTATGCATACTTGTCGACTCAGTGCTGTCGCGCATCTATTCAAGCTTTAGTCGATTTGTTGGCTAAATTGTGCTTGGCGTTAACAAGAAATGTATCGTTTGGTCCCACAGCCCTTGACATTTTACACCCTTCGCTATAGCATCAGCCGTTGTCCCACAGAGGAGGGTACAATGAGTTATACCAAAGCCGAGATCAAAAAACTGCTCAAGCAAGAGGACGTGAAGTTCCTGCGGTTGCAGTTTAGTGACATCATGGGCATGAACAAGAACGTCGAGGTGCCCGCTTCACAGTTCGAGAAGGCGCTCGACGGTGAGATCATGTTCGACGGCTCGTCGATTCAGGGGTTCACCCGCATCGAAGAGTCGGATATGCTCTTAAAGCCCGACTACGACACCTTCCTGGTCTTTCCCACGGCGTTAGAGAACTCAGGCCGCGGCCGGGTAGCCCGGCTGATTTGCGACGTCAGCCATCCCGATAACACTCCTTTCATGGGCGACCCGCGTTATGCGCTCAAGCGCCAGGTCGAGCGGCTTAAGGCGCTAGGCTTTGACAACGCCTACACCGGCCCGGAAGCCGAGTTTTTCTTATTCTTGCGCGATGCCGAAGGGCGGCCCACCACGACTAGCCACGACGCTGCGGGCTACTTTGATCTCGCTCCGGTCGATAAGGGCGAGGAGGCACGGCGCGACATGGTCAATGCCCTGGTGTCGATGGGTTTCGAGATCGAGGCTGCCCACCACGAGGTCGCACCGGGCCAGCACGAGATCGACTTCAAGTACGCCGATGCGCTGACTACCGCCGATAACCTGGCTACCTTCAAACTGGTCATCAAGCGGATTGCGCTCAATCATGGCCTGCACGCCACTTTCATGCCTAAGCCGGTCGCCGGCATCAACGGCTCAGGCATGCACACCCACCTCTCGCTTTTTAAGGGCGGCCAGAACGCCTTCTTTGATGAGAGTGCGCAGTACCAGCTCTCTGAGGTTGCGCTGCAGTTCATCGCTGGCTTGCTCGAGCACGCCAGCAGCATGGCGGCCATCACTAACCCCACCGTCAACTCCTATAAGCGCCTTACCCCCGGCTACGAGGCGCCGACCAATATCGCCTGGTCGGCCGCCAACCGCAGCGCTATGATCCGCATCCCGGCGCGCCGGGGGCTCAGCACCCGGGCCGAGCTGCGCATGCCCGACCCGGCCTGCAACCCCTACCTGGCACTAACCGCCATGCTGGCCGCTGGAATTGATGGTATCGAGAAGAAGCTCATGCCACCACCGCCCATTCAGCGCAACATCTATCACATGTCGGTGCGCGAGCGCCGCAAGCACCAGATCAAAGAGCTGCCCGGCACGCTGCGCGAGGCCCTGGGCACGCTGCGCAAAAGCCGCCTGATGCGCGAGGCTCTGGGCGATCACATCTACGAGCACTTCCTGGCAGCCAAAACCATCGAGTATGATCACTACCGCGTTACTGTTCACCAGTGGGAGCTTGATACCTACCTAGCCGAGCACTAATCGTAACCATACGTCAGTGGCCCAACACTGGCCATGAGCGGCACCAGGGTTGGGCTTCATGCTATTTGCTGCACCAGTTTGCCCGCCGACTTCGCACCCTAAATCGAGGATTGCGGGGGATTGGGGAAGGTCGGGGCAAAGACCAACCGCTCTGGCGGCGCCAGAGCGGTTACCCGGCCCCTGTCGGGGTAGGCTCTCGTAGACAGCGAAGAAAAGTTCCCAAAACGCCGATCTGCCAGTCTTAGTAGGCAAGTGCTCTCCGTGGCACTGGAGAGCAACCAAACTATGCTCATGGGACACCCCACATCTCTGGTCCCTCCGGTCGCTCTACAGCGATCCGCTGAAGCGTAGGGGTGCGCAGTCGGCTACTAGCCTAAGCCTACTCCTCCCCGACTAAAAACATCCCCATGGCGTGGTAGCCAGCATCGACGTAGATGGTTTCGCCGGTGACACCGCTGCCCAGCTCCGACAGCAGCACCAAGGCCAGGTCGCCGACCTCCTCTTGGGTAATGTTGCGCCTCAGCATCGACATGGCGCCAGCTTTGGAGTACATCTCGCCGAAGCCGGCGATGCTGCGCGCCGCCACGGTGCGCGCCGGGCCGGCGCTGATAGCATTAACTCGCACACCCTGGGGGCCTAAGTCGTAGGCGAGATAGCGGACGCTGGCTTCTAGGGCCGCTTTGGCTACCCCCATCATGTTGTAGTGCGGCACTACTCGCTCGCCCGCTAGATAGCTCAGCGTGACGATGCTGCCCCCTTGGGCCATGAGCGGCGCAGCGCGCTGCGACACGGCGACCAGTGAGTAAGCTGAGACGTCCATAGTAATCTGCCACTCCGTGCGGGTAACTTTAACGAACGGTTTTTCAAAGGTGCTAGCGGGCGCAAAGGCCACTGCATGCACCAGATAGTCGAGTTGGCCAAACGTCTTAGCCACCTGTGTGAATACCCCGTCTAGCTTATCGTCATTGGTCACATCACACTGCATCAGCAAGGGTTCACGCAGGTCGGCGGTGAGCTCCTCCATGGTGTCGCGCAGGCGCTCCCCCTGATAGCTAAAGGCGATCCGGGCACCGGCTAAGTGCAACTTCTCCGCGATAGCCCAGCCTAGCGAGCGCTGATTGGTAACGCCAAACACCAGTGCTTTTTTTCCGGTCAGGTCAATACCGTACATGCTTCACCCTCCAGTGGCGGTAATTTCAGTCGGGGTACTCGATCTCAAGCTCGAGCTGGGCTAACTGTGCGCGCACCTCGGCGGCCTTGGCACTGTTGCCAGACGCTTCCCAGACCCGCGCCAGCCCTTCCCACGCCTCTGCTTCGTAACGTTCGTGCTGGATAAGGAGTTCATAGAAGCGGACAGCCTGCCCCAGCTCCCCTTGCCGCTCGGCTTTATCCGCCGCCCCGGCCAGCAACGACAGCTGATCGGCGTATAGACTAAGGCGCCGCTCCGTAATCCACTCCGAGTCAAATCCGGCCAGGAACTCACCCCGGTAACTCTCCGCCGCCTTCGCTACATCGTCCAGGCGGCTGCTTTCGCGAGCCTTGGCGCAGAGCTGGCGATAGCGATCCACGTCGTAATCGATCTCGAACTTGCCATGCAGGTAGTAGCGGCGGTTAGCAACCTCAACCATCTCGCCACCCATCGCCTTGCGCAGCCGATATAAGGTGGTGTGGAAGCTGCTGCTGGCCCGGGCTTCGGTCTTGCCGGGCCACAGCGCCTCAGCCACCTCAAAGGTGCTGGCGCCAGAGCGGTGCTCGAGCAGATAGAACAACAGCTCGATCGCCTTAAGCGACTCCCAGTCCAGCCGGGCACCGTCGCGCTCGACCCAGGGCTGGCCAAACCCTACCACCTTGACCGAGCCTTCCAGCGGACGACGTAGCTCTGCCACACGCTGTAGCCTGACCTTGACAGCCTGCACCAGCTCATCGCGTTCAAACGGCTTGGTAATATAGTCATCTGCCCCCACCGACATGCCGTAGCGGATCTGCTGCCGCTCGCTGAGCGCGGTCAGGAAGATAAAAGGGACCGCCCGCAGCTCATGAATGAGCCGGACCTGTTCGTAGAAAGCAAAGCCATCTAGCCCTGGCATCGAGACATCCGAGACCATCACATCAGGGCGCAGCCCTTCGTTAAGCTCATCGATGGCGTCACGGGGGTTGTCAAAGGTAAGCACTTCAAATCCGGCCCCCTTTAAGCTCACCTCGATCAGCTTCAGGATACCGAGGTCATCGTCAACAGCTAGGACTAGTGCCATTACAGGCCATTGTAACGCGGCGCCGCCCCGGTGACTAGCCGCTCCAGCCTCAGCTAGAGCGCTCGCTCCAACTTTCGGTCCGCTGGTAGTGTATCAGCGCGCTGTACTCAACAACCCCATCAAACGCCGCCGTCGAAAACTTGATATCGACAAGCACATCATCTAGCGACAGCGAGTCGATAAAGCGGTTGAGGCGCTCTTCAAACAGCTCCAGATTGTTTGAGCTGATCACTTTAAACCTAACGGACATTGCTACCTCCACAAGTTGACTACACTCTACCAGCCGCCTGCTTGAGAGCGCCGGGGTCATCGGCCATAACTGCGTCTACCCCTAGCCCTAGCACCCGTTTTACTTCGTGAAGCTCGTTGACCGTCCAGGTATTGACCATCAGGTTACGCCGCCGCGCCGCCGCCATCAGTGTTGGCGTCACCTGACTATAGTGCGGGTGGATGGCGTCCACGTGCAGCCACCCGGCGAGCCAGCCGTATCGGGGCAGGTCGGGGGCAAACAGCAAGGCGGTGCGCAGCTCAGGCGCCAGCAACCTGACCCGCAGCAGGCTTATGGGGTTAAAGCTAGAGATCAAGGTGCGCCCTGCCAGCCCCAGGCGGCGTACTGCTTCCACTACCGAGCGCTCGAGCCCCTGCGTGTCATGCGACTTAGCCTTGATTTCTAAGTTAAGAAAAGCTCTAGGATAGCGCCCAACCAGCGCCGCTAGCTCGTCCACGGTAGGCACCTCAGGATGCAGTTGCCGCAGCTCCGCCAGGGTCAGCGCCGCTACCTCATGGCCATGGGTAGTAAAGTCGTGAAATATCACCAGTGCGCCATCCCGGCTGCGCTGCACGTCAAACTCCAGGCCGTCAAGACCGGCCTTGATGGCCGCCTCAAAGGCCGCTATGGTGTTTTCCGGCAGCGTACCGCGCACGCCACGGTGACCGATTAGCAGCGGGGCGGAGCGCGTTACGCCAACCAGCGGCCGTGGCCGCCACAGGACTAAGCGCCACAAGATCAGCAGGACGGCGAGCGAGAGAAAGTAGAAAAACACGCTCCAGTATACCGAGCTGTAGGATTGGCTACGGCTAGCAGAGCCTTAAGCGGCTATCGTGCTGCCATGACACCTCCTCCCCGTCCGTTAGTCACCGTCGGCGCACTGTTAATTAACCCTTCCGGGCACGTGCTCGTGATTCACACTCACAAGTGGCGTGGCCTGTGGGGGGTACCGGGCGGCAAGATCGACTATGGCGAAACCATCGCGGCAGCGCTTGAACGTGAAGTGCAAGAAGAGACCGGTCTAAGCATTGCGGAGATCCGCTGGGCACCGGTGCAAGAGGCGGTGAATTCAAGCGAGTTTTACCGGCCGAGCCATATGATTCTGCTTAACTTCGTAGCGCGCTGCACTAGCGAGGCGGTAGTTCTCAACGAGGAGGCCGACGCTTTTGCCTGGTTGACGGTGAGCGAGGCGCTAGACTATCCCCTTAATACCCCTACCCGCCACCTGCTCCATTACTACCAGCAACACGGCTTTTCGGGCGAGCCGCTAGTATGCCAGCCGCACTGATTACCGGCGCTGCGCGCGGAGTAGGCCGCCATCTGGCGCTGGCGCTGGCCAGGCACGGCTACGACGTAGCTATTCACTACCGCTCAAGCGCCGCCGAAGCGGACAAGGTCGTTAGTGAAGCGCAAAGCTACGGCGTGCGAGCGCTGGCGCTAAAGGCCGACGTCACTCAGGTCACTGAGGCTACCGCGCTGGTCCATGACGCGCACCGCCACTTGGGGCGCCTCGATGTGCTCATCAATAACGTCGGCAACTACCACCAGGGGCCGCTTGAGGCTCTGACGCCGGAACTCTGGCACGAGATGATCGCCAGCAACCTGCACAGCACCTTTTATACCTGCCAAGCCGCAGTGAAGCTGATGCGCGCGCAGGGTAATGGGCGGATCATCAACCTGGGCTATGCCGGCGCCGAACACCTCATCGCACGGCCAGGCATTGTGGCCTACGCTATCGCCAAGACCGGGGTGATCCTGTATAGCAAGGCGCTGGCCAAGAGCGAAGCTAAGCACGGCATCACCGTCAACGTGCTTAGCCCCGGCGTGCTGGAAAACAGCGTTAGTCAACCGGTTTTGGAGATCCCGCTGGGCCGCACCGGCACGCTCGACGAGTTAGCGGCCGCCGCTCTCTATCTGCTCTCGCCCGAGGCGCGCTACGTGACCGGCATCACGCTCGAGGTGGCAGGCGGCTGGAATCTGTGAGCCTCTTACCAGAGGCGCATCCCCGGCACCGGCACGTAGTTGCGGATCTGGTCGATCAGGGTAGGCGCATAGGCCACCACGATGAGCGCCGCAGCAATCAGCAGCCACAGGCCGATACGATCCATCAACTTGACCACGGGCTTAGCAGGGCCTGAGACCACTTCGGCAAAGGGGATCTCCGGCGTCTCTTGCTGCATCAGCCGCCGCCCCGAGACCAGCGTGGCAATCAGCACGTAGAAGAACAGGATGCCGGCCACGAACAGGATCGCCCCGCCCAGCCCGGTGATCGAGGCCGGGATGCCGGTCCCGACAAAGGTCTGCTCGAGATTGTCACCAAGCACTGCCACATGGCTGCGGCGCGGCACTCCAAGCAGCCCGAGCCAGTGCATGCCGAAAGCAAAGACCATCATGCCCGAAAACCACAGCCAGGCCGAGAGCCGGGCGATACCGGGCGCTACCAGACTGCGCTGGGTTAGGTGCGGGATCAGCCAGTAGGCCGCCCCCATGAAGGTCAGGGCAACGGCCGTACCGACCGTGAGGTGGAAGTGCCCCGGCACCCAGGCGGTGTTATGGATGATAGCGTTGAGGTTGAAGCTGGCATTCACAATGCCGCCCGCCCCACCAAAGATGAAGCTGATCATGGCCAGGGCCGGAGCCACGAAGGCTGGGTCGCGCCAGGGCAGGGCGATAATCCAGCCCAGTAGGCCCTTGCCGCCGCGCATCCGCCCAGAGAGCTCGAGCGACGCCGCCACGCTAAAGGCCGTCAGCAGGCTAGGCACCGCCACAAACAGAGTCAACACGGTATGGACCATCTTCCAAGCCGCCGGGATGCTCGGGTCGGCAAACTGGTGATGGAAGCCGACCGGAATGGAAAAGAGCAGAAACAGCAAGAAGGCCAGCCGCGCCAAGGGGTCGCTGATTAGCTTGCCGCCAGCGATCTTGGGCACGATGGTGTACCAGACCACATAGGCCGGCAGCAGCCAGAAGTAGACCAGGGGGTGGCCGGTAAACCAGAAGAGCGTCCTGGCCAGAGCCGGATCGACCCCTGGCAGCAGGCCGACCGACCACGGCAGCAGCAGCACCACCACCAAAACGACAAGCCCTGGCGTGGCGAGGGCCCACATTAGCCAGGTCAGCAGGCTCATGTAGGTCACCAGTGGCGTGATCTGTCCTGGGTTAGCGCGGCGCCACCTTAACCACAGCTCCACCACCACCCCGGCGATTACCAGCGTGCCGAGTACGATCAACCCCGCGCCGAGGTAGAAGGCCCAGCTCGCTTGCAGCGGCGGATAGAAGGTAAAGAGCACCGTGGCATGGTTGCCTAGTAGCGCAATCCCAGCCAGCAGCAGGCCGCCAATCATCATCCAGTACGCCGCCCACGACCAGGTCAGGTTGGGGGACAACCTCAGCTCACGGGCTGGCAGGTAGAGCAAAAAGCCGCTGATAAAGAACGACGGGAAAACGATGGCCATCAGCACGCCGTGGATCGAGACCGCTTGGTAATAGGATTGCAAAAACGGCAACGGGAGGTGGAAAAGATCGATCCCGGCGTAGTTTAGCGCCTGCAATGGGCCCAAAAAGACGCCGCCAGCTAACGAAAACAGTCCGGTCAGGATAAACAGCAGCGACACCCGCTTGGGGCTCCCCGCCTCGGCAGTCACGGCTTTACCGACGGTTACGGCCATAGCAACCCCTCCCTCTCACTCGAGCCCTAAACCCTGGCGCAGAGTATGAACATCGCTCGGCGTCAGGCCCAGTCCGCGCAGCGCCGTTACCTCCTGCGGCGTTAGCGGCGCAAAATCGGCTTCTAGTAGCGCTTCGTTACCCCAGGCGGTGAGGGTATGGTTCAAGACTGCGGCAATGTCGGCATCGCTCAGGTGAGCAAAGCCAGGCATTAGCCCGTTATAGGCCACGCCACTTACCGTAATCGGCCCCTGCAAGCCGTAGAGGATGCTCTTAATGAAGAACTCGCGCCCTCCGTCAACTGCGATCAGCTCCGGCGCATGACCGGCCAGCGGCGGAAAGACGCCAGGGATACCTTGACCGGCGGCCTGGTGGCAGGCCATACAGCTAGCGGCGTAGATCGCTCCGCCATCGGGGAGGGCGACCGCTACCTCAGCGGGCTCGGCCGGGGGCGGCGCCGGGGCGACGGCTGCAAACTCCTCCGGACTCACTACTACCAGTCTGCCCAGCATGTTGTGGTGACCGATGCCGCAGTACTGAGCGCAGATGACTAGGTGCTCGCCCGGCTCCCGGAAGGTGTAGCGCAAGGTGGCCACCTCGCCAGGGATCAGATTGACATTGATGGTGGTGAATTGGACCTGGTAGCTGTGGAGCACATCGCGGCTGGTGAGAAAAAAGGTGATTTCGGCCCCGGCGGGTACTACTACCTCATTGGGAACGAAGCTAAAGGCCTGCGCAATCACTGTTAGCTCAAACTGATTAGGCCCGACCTGAACCAGCCCTGGCTGGGCAAAGCGCGCCGAAGCCAGGATCTCAGCCGGGGGGGCACGGCGCTCCACTGCGGCGATCTGCGCGCCGTGGGTCAAGATGGCGTGAAGGATCAAACCGGTAAAGAGCAGCAGCATGGCCAACGCAAACACCATCCAGCCGCGCTCGAAAATCTCAACCGACTTCTTGTCCATGCGCTAGACCCTGGCGAGATAGATGCCGTAAACCGTAAACCACAAAACTAAAATAGTGGCGGCTAGCACTATTACCACTGCTAACGCGCCCGTTGGCTTCTCCTTCATCCGCCTACCTCCTAATACTTCCCAAAAGCAGTATGGCGGTTGCGCTAGGGCGGCTTCAATAGGGCAAATGTCCCTGGGAACCGCTCCGTTATGACGGTAACGTTAAAGGGGAACCGCGTGTGACAGCCCGCCCGCAGCTACGCAGTATCGCCCTTCCCAGTGAACATGGCGTCTGGGGCTTCTGGCTCGAGCCTTCGCTGCTCGGGCTGCTGCTGGCTCCCAGTTGGGCTGGCCTGGCCCTGACCGGCGCCGCCTTGGCCGCGCTGCTGGCCCAGCACCCGCTTAGCCTGTGGCTGGCCGACCGGCGGCGCGGCGCTTGGTATCCACGCACCCGTTATGCCGCAGCCTTTGCCGGAGCCTATAGCGGAGTAGCAGCGCTGCTGCTAATCGCTACTATAAGCCTGGCCGCTAACGCAGCGTGGCTTACCCCGCTCCTTTTTGCCGTCCCCTTGGCGCTGGCGCAACTCGCCTTCGACGTTCAGCACCAGAGCCGACGCCTGTTGCCGGAGCTGGCCGGGGCTGGAGCTTTGGGGGCCCTGGCTAGCAGCATAGCGCTGGCTGGCGGCTGGCCCGCTGACCTCGCCTGGGCGCTGTGGGGGCTACTGGCCGCTCGCTCGCTGCCCGCCATCCTCTACGTGCGGACTCGGTTGCGGCTCGAGCGGGGCGAAGACCCCAACACTCTGCCGACCTGGCTCAGCCACCTCGGGGCGCTAGCCGCAGCTCTGATCCTTATCACCGCAGAGCTAGCCCCTTGGCTCAGCCTGGTGGCTTACGCGATCCTCTTGGCACGCGCCGGCCTCGGCACCTCGCGTTGGCGCAAACCGGCCCAGGCCAAGGCTATCGGCTTCCGCGAACTCGGCTTCGGCCTCTTGACGGTCGCCACTCTGGCAGCCGGTTACGCCCTCAGCCTGTAGTCGGCGTGCTTGACAGCCTCTTCGCCGCCCCGTATCATCAGAACGGCCGGGCGATCCTGCGATCCTGCGAGTACCCGCAGGACGCAGGACTTATGGTCGGGCGATCCTGCGAATGCTCGCAGGACTTGTCGCGCTCGGGGCCTTAGCTCAGCTGGGAGAGCGCCTGCTTTGCAAGCAGGAAGTCAGCGGTTCGAGTCCGCTAGGCTCCACCACGTGAGGGACGCACAAACTAACATCGGCACTTGACTGGGGTTAACCTTTTACCCTAGTCAACGTTCTGCAACAGGTTGAGCCTCCGCGCCAGGGCGTTGATGACAGGATCGTTCTCAGCTAGCTTCGATCAGCGGACTGCAATTATCCGGGGTCGCCGTGCTAAGCGTCAAAGAGCCGCTGCTCTACGGCAGTTCGCAACCAACCACGATCCTTAAGGTGCTGCCAAGCAATAGCGATATGCTCCTTGGCGAAGAGTTCTGGCTTGCGCTTACTCCAAGCACTTAGCGCAGGTCCAACGTCTTCGAACTGAACGATACCCTCACGAGCGTTCAGCCAGTGCAACGAGGCCAACAGCTCCATGCCATAGGGAGTTTCAAAGCCCTCGATCAGGTCCTTGACGCGCTCGAGCCTTTCCTTGGCGTCCGGGTGTTCATCAAGCACCTTCTGAACATCGCCAAACACACTTGGCACGACCTGAATCTTGGACCTTGTGCTTCGATCACCGTAGCCGGTGGTGTAGTGCCCCTCGAGTCTCTGCAAGACGTGGTTGACAGCCTCCGCATAGGGACCGTAGCCATTTTTAACGAAGTCGAGTTTCAGAGGCTGTCCCGCCTCCTGAAGGAAGTACGCGAGCTTCTGCGCTTCCAGCTTGCCTAGCGAATAACCCGGCTCGCGGTAGAAGTCGATCAATTGCACCATGAGCGCCCGACCTAGGGTGAGGTTAGGCTTCTCACGTGGTTTATTAAGGGTAACGCCATCCGATATCAGGCGGGGCATGAACAGCACTGCTCGCACATCCGGCAACGCTTCAAAAGCCTTCGTGATGCGCGGCTTCACGTCAGACCACGCTAGCCCGCCGTTGCTACACCCGAGCGCGGGCACAGCTATGGAGGTAATGCCGAGTCGCCTCACCTCGTTGACGAGGTCAACCAAACCGGCATCGATATAATCGAGCTTTGAGGGTTGCCGCCAGTGCTTCTTGGTCGGGAAGTTGAGGATAAAGCGCGGCCTGGCATGCTCACCGCGGTCAAAGGTGAGCATCTTGCCGATCTCGACTTGCCCTGCCTTGCAAGCTTGTTCGTAAGCTCTGAAGTTGTCGGGGTACTTGCGCTTGAACTGCAAGGCAACGCCCTTTCCCATGACGCCCACGGTGTTGACGGTGTTCACGAGCGCGTCGACATCCGCGTCAAGCAGATTACCTTGCCTTAGCTCAATCACAACGCACCTCCCCTCTACCTCATTAGTAATTGTATCAGAAGCGCTAGAAGTACCATCTAGCCTCGACCCGAACGGGTCTTCGGATGTTTCTGGGATGGCTAACAAGCAGCGCTTCGACCCGTCCTTGGATGGCAACACTTCGCACGACGATCTCCATCACACAGTCCCACGGAAAGAAGTGATAGACAAGAAACTCCGCCTGCCTCAGCTGCTTGCGCTTCGGGTGCTCGATAGTGTCATTCCAATAGTCGCTTGCCATAATTGCCCAATCGACACGGCTCAGATCGTCTACCCGTTCGTAGAACTGCGAGAGCGCCATGATAGGGTGACCATCGCTAAAGACAAAGGGCAGAGCGTGGTGGCGAACACGTTGGACGCTCGAGCACAAGTACACGATCGGCGTCTGACCACCTCGGTAGCCTGCCACATTATTGCGATAGATGGCATACAGCATGGGTGAGCGCGGTGCAAAGTAAAAGGGCACATAGTTGTGCAGGTTCCCCCCCGGCCCGCAGGTCACGACGCAGCGAAGACGGCGCTCCTGAAGATCAAAGTGCGACATATCCACCTGCGGAACACCCACCCTTAAAGCGCTCTTACTGAAGAGTCCCCCACTACTCAGGATGCCAGTCAGGTTGTCCACGTGCGTTATGTGGTAGATCGGCGTCGGAACAGGATGCCTCATGCCCGGCAAGTCTACCTGAGCGAATGACCATTCTCGCGCCACATGAGGCCCCACATTATGGCCCAAACTTTATCGGCTTCAGCCTGATTTTTCGCATCATACCGTGGGCGCCGGCCCCGGCCCGCTAAGCCAGGGCCGGATCTCCGCCGCGGGCACCGGCCGGCTGAAAAGGTAGCCCTGAGCATAACGGCAGCCCATCCGCTGGAGCGACGCTCGTTGAAACTCAGTCTCTACCCCCTCGGCTACCACCGTCAGATCATAGCTCTGACCTAGGCCGATGATGGCCCTGATAACCGCTGTGTCTTGTGCGGTAGCGGACTCGTTCAACTCAGCGACAAAACCTCGGTCGATCTTTAGGGCCTGCACCGGCAAGCGCTTGAGATAGTTGAGCGAGGAGTAGGCGGTGCCGAAGTCGTCGATGGCGATGTTCACCCCTAGCGCCTGCAAGGCATCAAGGGCGCCAGCGGTCTGTTCGACTTCGCTCATGGCCGCGCTCTCGGTAATCTCGATCTCTAGGTAATGAGGCGGCAGGCCGGCCTCTTGCAGGCGGCGGCGGATCTTCTGGACGATATCGGGCTGTCCTAGCTCCTTGGCCGAGAGGTTGATCGCCACCGGCACCGCCGCTAAGCCCTCATCCAACCAGCGCCTGAGCTGCTGGCAGACCTGCCGCAGCACCTCCTGGCCCAGTTCCAGAATCAGATCGCTCTGTTCCGCTAATGGGATGAAACGACCTGGCGAGAGCAAGCCGAGCGTGGGGTGGCGCCAGCGCACGAGCGCCTCCAGGCTTACCACTTGGCCGCTTAAGACGCTGTCCTGAGTGAAACGAAGGAGGTCCACGCGCGGCTGGTAATGGAGCAAGAACTCCCCGCGGGTCAGACCTTGGCGCATGGCGCTTACTAACTGCACTTGCTCGAGCATCTGCTCGTTGAGCTCGGGGGTAAAGAACTGATAACGGCGACGCCCCTCCTGTTTGGCGCGGTTCAGGGCGACGCCGGCGTGCCGGATCAGCGCCGGCCCGGAGTCGGCGTCGTCCGGGAAGACCGCCACGCCGATGCTGGCGCTGACAAAGATCGGCTGCTCAGCGATGGTAAAGGGCTTACTCATCGCGTTAAGCGCCCGCTCCACCACCAGGCTGGCGTCCTGCGCTGTCGCCAGGCGGTCTAGCAGCAACGCGAACTCATCGCCGCCGAAGCGAGCCACGGTGTCGTCATCACGGAGCACCCCCTTTAGGCGCTGCGCCACCTCGATCAGCAACTGATCGCCTACAGTGTCGCCAAGCGAGCTGTTAATCAGCTTAAAATCGTCAAGATCGACAAAAGCCACCGCTACCGAGCGCTCAGAGCTCTTGGCAACGGCCAAGGCTTGCTCCAGGCGGTCCATCAGCAGGGCGCGGTTGGCCAGGCCGGTCAGAGGGTCGTAGAAGGCTAGGTACTCCAGGCGCTCGCTCAGCGCCTTCTTGTCGGTGATGTCCTCAGCCAGCTTGACAAAGTGCGTAATGGTGCCCTGCTCGTCGCGGATGGGAGCGATGACGGCCTGCTCCCAGTACAGCTCACCGGACTTCTTGCGGTCGGGGAACTCGCCGCGCCAGATCTGGCCGCTGGTAATAGTCCGCCATAGCTCGGCGTAGGTCTCGTCACTCATTAGCCCCGACTTGAGCAGGTTGGAGTGGCGGCCTATCACCTCCTTAGCACTGTAACCCGTCACCTCGGTGAAGCGGCGGTTGACGTACTCGATCATCCCGGCGGTATCGGTCAACACCGCGATACTGGGGCTCTGCTCCAGGGCTTGAGCCTGGCGCATGATGAGCACCTCGCGCGCCTTATCCTCGGTGATGTCTTGCACCACGCCCACCCCACGCAAAAGGCGCCCCTGGGCATCGCGCTCGAACTCGCCCACTTCGCGCAGCCAGCGCACCCGGCCGCTCTTAAGGATGCGATACTCGATGTCGTAACGCGCTCCGGCTAACGCCTGCTGCCAGTTGCGAGCGATCCGCTCACGGTCGTCAGGGTGCTCCACCTGCCTAAAATCCTGATTGCGGAGCGGCCCTGACGGCACCATGCCGTAGAGCTGATAAAGCTCCGGCGAACAGGAGAATAGCTCGCTGTCCGGGTCGTAACTCCAGGCCCCGATAGCGGCCACGCGCGAGGCGGCGCGCAGCAACGCTTCACTTTGGCGTAGCGCCTGCTCGGCAATGCGCCGCTCGGTGACGTCCTGAGCCAATACCAGCCGGGCCGCTCGTCCTGAGAAGCGCAAATCGCTGGAGGTTAGCTCCACCTCGATCACGGCGCCGCTTTTCTTGCGGTGGCGCCAGACGCCGGCCTGCTCAAAACCGCGGGTTGCCTTGACACTCTGCCGCAATTTCGCGACATCCTCCAGCGGGCTGATATCCTTTATCGTCAGGCTCAGAAACTCGTCGCGGCTATAGCCGTAGCTCCGGCAAGCCGCCTCGTTGACGGCGAGGAAGCCCAGAGTGTCGAGATCGTAAACCCACAGCGGCTGCGGGTTGGCTTCAAATAGCTCTTGGTAGCGCTGCTCCCAGACTTGCAGGCGGCGCAGCAGCAGGTACAGCAGCCCCGCCGTCGCCAGCATGAAAACCCAACCCTTAACAAGCAGCAGTTGACTCGATACCCCCGGCACCGACGACACCAGCCAGTCGGACAGCAAGAGCCACAGGCTGGCAATCAGCAGGTAGAGCAAAGTAGTCCGCAACGGGTGAAGCTGCTGAATTGCCGACGCGAGCTGCTTGAGCATCATCACACCTCAAACGCCCCGATTGTTGATACTCTCACGCTTTTCGGTCAATGTCAAAGCAAAAGTTCACATGCTGCGTGCTCAGCCCGAGGACCAAGCGGTCACCACATCGCCGAGCAGTCGCCGCCTGAGTGCCCCCGTGCTACTCTATAAGCCATGAACCGCCAGTCAGCCATCCAGCAGATCACTGACAAGCTCGAGCACCTCGATAGTAAGACGCTCGAAGGCTTGCGCGTCCTGGTGGCGCGGCTCGAGCCTCACCTGAGCGCTTCCGGCTTGCCCTACACTGGTGACCCCGAGACCGACGAGGTGCTCGACGACCCCGCGATGGTCGAGCGCATCCTAGCTCACAAGCGCCAGTTTGAGGGGCTCACCCCCGAAGAGGAGGCGGTCAAGCTCGAGGCCATGCGCAAGAGCGGGCAACTCATCCCCTTAGAGCAAGTTCTCACAGAACGCCAGGCGAAGCATTGAGTAGCTACACCGTTGAGTTGACGGTCGCGGCCAAGGATGACCTGGCGGCCATCAAGGACAATCGCACCTACTAAGCGCCCCCGCGCCGGCTGTACGAGCTTGCCACCGAGCCGACTCGGCGAGGTAAACCCTTGACAGGCGAGCTGAAGGGCTACCGTAGTCTCCGCGCCGCCGGACAACGCTACCGGATCGTCTATGAAGTACGCGAGCATGCCCCTACGGTGACGGTTGTCGTCCTGCGGGTACTCGCAGGATCGGCATTCGCCAGGAGGGTGACAAGCGCGACGTCTACCGGCAGGCGCAGCGAAGGCTACGCCACCGCTGAGCCTGCAGACAGCGCGAGCTAGCCATGCAGCATAAAGGCTGGTCTCACAGGCCAAGCTCGGGGCCAAAAAAGGCATAGCTCTGCTTGCCCTGCCCTTTGATGCGATATAGCGCCAGGTCGGCGCACTTAAGCAGCTCGCGGGCAGAAGTAGCGTCCTGAGGGTAGAGGCTGATGCCGCAGCTAGCGCTTATCTGCACGCGGCGGCCTGACAGTTCAAAGGGCTCTTCTAGCACCTTAAGCAGCTTGCTGACAACCTGCTCGGCATCCGCCGCCTGCGCCAGTTCGCTTAGAATTAGGGCAAACTCGTCGCCTCCTAAGCGCGCCAGCGTATCCTCGGCACGAATAGCGCCCAGGAGCCGCTTAGCCAAGCTTTGCAGCAGCAGGTCGCCGGCATCGTGGCCCAGGGTGTCGTTGACGTTCTTAAAGCCATCTAAGTCAAACAGTGCTAGTCCAACCACGGCCTGACGGCGGCGGGCGCGCAAGAGCGCCTGCATCAGCCGGTCATTGAATAGCATTCGATTCGGTAGGCCGGTAAGTACGTCATGAGCGGCCAAGTGTTGGAACCTGGAGCGCTCGGTCTTGAGCTGTGCCTCCAGGGTCAGGCGTTGCAGGGCGACGGCCGCCTGAAGGCTCAGTGCCTGGGCGACTTCAAAGGCTTCCGCGCTAAAGGCATCGGCGCGCTCAAAGTTGTCGAGATTGAAAAAGCCGCCCAGCCCACCGGCAAACCTGATCGGCGTTGAGAGCGACACTTTGATCTCGCCAACACGGCCACCCTTCTTGAAGATCTGCTGCTTCTCAGAATCAAGACGCAGGTTTTCCACCTCATAGTGAATTAGCTCAGGCGCTACTAAGCTGCGCCGCCCCAACTCGCGCTCCGTAAGGCTCATCGTCTGGAGCATGGCCAGATCGTAGCCGATAGCCGCCTTGAAGCGGTATAAGCCGTCCTCGTCGCACATCAGCAGGCTGCCGGCCTGAGCGCCTTGCACCACGGCCAGCGCGCGCTTTAGCAGCAATTGATAAAAGCCTTCGCCCAGCTCTTCGTTTAGCAGCTCGTTGGTAAGCTCTAAAAGCGTCCGGCGCAGCTCGACCTCGCGCCTGAGGGCTTGCACAGCAAGGTAGCGCGCCGTGATGTCGGCACTGCGGAAGGCTGCTGCCAAGACCCGCCCTTGCGCGTCCTGCACCGGGGTAATGCTCACCTCGACCCAGTACTGGCTGCCGTCAAGGCGGGTAGTGAGGCGCTCCGCACGAAACGTCTCACCGGCTAATCCTCGCGCCAGGTCTTGCGGCACCGCCGGGTCTCGCAAGAACGCCTGGCGGACATCGAGGCCGACCTGCGGCGTAATCCCTAACACCTGCTCGATCCGCTGCGCGGCCTCGCGGTTAAAGGCCCTTAGCCGGTAGTCGCCATCAACCAGCAGCAGGGCATCTTGGGTATTATCAAAGAGCGCCCGCAGATTGGCTTCCGAGTGCAGCAGCGCCTCTTGCGTAGCTTTGCGCTCGGTGATATCGGTCATATAACCATGCCACAGCACGCTGCCGTCAGTTTGCGCCTCCGGTGTAGCCTGGCCGTGAAGCCACCGTAGCTGCCCGTCCTGATGGCGCACCCGGAACTCCCACTCCCACGGGCTAAGCTCAGTCGAGGAGCGCTTTAGCACGGCCAGGAGTTCGGCCTGGTCCTCGGGGTGGAGCACCGCCATGACCAGCGTGGCGTCGTTTATTAGCGCTGCGGCCGACAGCCCACAGAGCTGCTCGACGCCGTCACTGAGGTAAGTGAAGCAGCTCCGGTCGTCAGGGTAAAGCCGATACTGATAGAGCACCCCCGGCACCGCTTCGGCGAGCTTGCTAAGGCGGTCATAAACGGCGTTGCGCGCCTCGGCGGCAGCTCCGCGCTGCCAGGCCCCGGCGATCAGATTGGCGGTAGCCTGGAGCAAGGCCACCTCCCCTTCCGACCAGACTCGCTCGCGGCGCACACTGTCAAAACCCATCAGCCCCATCAACCCCTGCGCCCCGCTCAGCGGCACCGCCAGCAGCGATCTAATGGCCTGTGCCTCCAGGATCTCGCGCTCAGCTTGGCGCTCGGTGGGCAGATCCGCCACCCGCGGGATGATGACGGCCTCCCCGCGCCAGAGCCGCTCAAGCCAGGCGCCAAACGCCTCAAGCGGTACCGCTTGCAGGTGGTCTATTTCAGAGCTGATGCCCTCAGCGCACCACTCGTGGGTGTTGGTAAGGAGCTGGCCCGTGATAATAAAAAGGTAAACCCGGTCTACCCCTGTCAGTATCCCTAGTTCGGCAATGGTCTCCTCAATCCCGCGATCCAGTTGCCTGTAGGACAGACCGGCAAAACGCGCCGACAGGCTCAGGAAAAGGGGTTGCAGGTCAGCCATTAGGACTCCCGACGGTAGGGCTCGAGCAGGGCCGAGTTAAGCCCCCGCTCAACCAAGCCAAAATACTTGCTGGTACTATAACAGGTGCGTTCTGACAAAATCCTTACAAAAGAAAGAGGAGTGAGAAAAGAGTAAGCACCAACTGGGACGCTGTCCCTTCGGACTTGAGCCCCTTCACTACCCTTCGCGTTGCTCAGGGCAGGCTGTTCAGGGCAAGCCTGAGCTTATCGAAGGACGCGGCTAGTGGAATCCCTACAACCCACTACCCACTGCCTACCCCCTCCTGACTATCTGACCGCTACAGCAGCCGGTACGGGATGCGCAGAGCGATGTCTTGCGGGTAGTTGCCGAACTGCCGCCCGAAGATGTTGATGCCGCCAACGTGCCGCGCCGTCTCCTTAACACCCAGGCGCACACTGATATAGCGCGCTGGCTCGAGCCTGAGGTCAGAGAGCGTCACCGGCGACAGCTTGAGACCATCGATCCAGCTCCCTTGCGGCGTGACGCGCCACACCTTGAGCAGGCCATGCTGCGAGTTGTGCTCTTCCCACCAGCTCGGGGTCAGCTTGCCGCGCTGCCCGCCGAAATCGGCCGGGCTGGTCCAGGTGCCAATCTCGACACCGTTGATCCACAAGGTGATGTCCGAGGGCCAGTCGTCGTGGTGAAAGGGCGCTTCGGAGCAGAGCTCGAGGCTGAGTTGCAGCCCCTCCGGCTCGCTGTTGGGCGGCAGGCGGTTGGGGAAGCGGTACTCGACATAGCCGTGATGGAACCACAACAGTTGTGCCTCGAGCCGCGCCGGTTCGTAGAACGAGGCGGGGTCGTCAAACAGGCCGATGATGCCGTGCTCGCTAGCTAGCCCGCAGGTCGGCGCCACTTGGCAATCCACATAGGCCCCGATCGGCATGCTCAGCTCCATGGCCTGCCCCAGCGGCGGGCTGCCGTGCGGCAGCCGGACCGTTATGGTGTCAAAAGCGCGGCCACAGACCTTCTGCGAACCGCGCGAGGCGGGCTTGTGGTCGGTTAGGATCAAGCCGGCCTGCTCGAGCGCACTGAGGTGCAAGTTAGCGGTTGAAAGCGGAATGCCGATGGCCTGAGCCACCTCGCTGACATTCAGCAGCCGGTCACCTAGCAGCGTCAGGATGCGCAGCCGCGGCTCCGAAGCAAGCGCCTTTAAGACCGCCAGCGAGCGCTCAGCCTGACCGTCTAGCTCCAGCGTGAGGTTGCGGGGTGGGGACTCAACCATACGGCTCCTCCGAAAACCAGTATTCAAGTATTCAAGTATTCGAGTATTCGAGTATTCGAGTATTCAAGTATTCAAGTATTCAAGTATTCGAGTAGGGGCGACTCCACGTGGTCGCCCTTGGTGGTGAACGATTGTTCATGAGCGATTCCTCGCTGGGGGGATGACTTTGTTTTAGTTTTATATAGAACATTGGCCTCAATATATCCAACATTGACTGCGCTGTCAAGAGTCGGCTTTGGTGTTAGCTACCACCCTACAGCACTTGGCTCTTCTCTTCAAGCAGCTTGGCGCCGGGGGTTGACAAGCGGCACAAGGAGCATTATAGTTAAAGCTGTTTTAAATCATGTTTTCGTGAGGTTATACCTCAGCCCGAGGAGCATGCTATGAACCGCGACAGTTCCCCCCAAGGCAAGCTGTCATGTTAGATAGTTATCCACGACCGCACTTGGCCCGCGAGCAGTGGCTCTCCTTAGACGGGCCGTGGGCCTGCTCGTTCGACGGTACGGGCGACGCTCGACAAGTCAACTGGACTCATGAGATCCGCGTGCCGTTCGCGCCCGAGGCGCCGCTCTCGGGCCTTAATGAGACCGGCTACCATCCGGTGGTCTGGTACCGCCGGAGCTTTAGCCTGCCCCCTGCCTGGCGCTCTCAGCGGGTGGTGCTGCATTTTGGCGCGGTGGACTACCGGGCCACCGTGTGGGTTAACGGTCAGATGGTAGCCCAGCACGAAGGCGGACACACCCCGTTCAGTGCCGATATCACCGATGTCCTGGTCAGCGGCGAGCAGACGGTAGTAGTCAGAGCCGAGGACGACCCGCTCGAGCTCGACAAGCCGCGTGGCAAGCAGGACTGGCTGCTTGAGCCTCACGCCATCTGGTACCCGCGCACTACCGGCATCTGGCAGAGCGTCTGGCTCGAGCCCGTGGCCGCCACTCACCTGGCCGGGGTGCGCTTTACCCCGAGCCTTGAGCAGTTCGCTATCCACACTGAGGTCAGTATCAACGGCCCGCTAGGCGATGGGGTTAGGCTCGAGCTGACGTTGCAGCACGACGGCGCGGTCTTGCTTAGCGACAGTTGGAGTGTAACCGGGCCGGTGGTGGCCAGAACCATGCACCTGAGAGACCCCGGCATCGACGACGCCCGCCGCGCCTATCTGTGGAGCCCTGAAAACCCCGTTCTGTTCGATGTTACCCTGACGCTTAAGCACGGCCAGACCGTGCTTGACGAGGTCGCCAGCTATACCGCGCTGCGCTCAGTAGAGGCGCGCGAGCGGGCCTTTCTCCTCAACGGGCGGCCCTACTTCCTGCGGTTAGTGCTTGACCAGGGCTACTGGGAGGACGGCCTAATGACCGCCCCTAGCCCTGAGGCCATCCGGCGCGATGTTGAGCTGGCTAAAGCGCTGGGCTTTAACGGCGTGCGCAAACACCAAAAGCTCGAAGATCCACGCTACCTCTACTGGGCCGACCGGCTCGGCCTGCTGGTATGGGCCGAGCTGCCCAGCGCCTATAGCTTTAGCCCCCGCGCTGCCACACGGCTGATGCGCGAGTGGACCGAGGCCATCAACCGCGACTACAACCACCCCTCAATCGTAGCCTGGGTGCCCTTTAATGAGTCGTGGGGGCTGCCTGATCTGCCCACCTCAGCCGCACAGCGCCATCTGCTGCAAGCCCTCTACCACCAGACTAAGGCGCTCGACCCCACCCGCCCGGTAAGCGGCAACGACGGCTGGGAGCATGTCGTGAGCGACCTACTAACGGTTCATGACTATAGCAGTAACGCTAGCCTGCTAGCAGCCCGCTACCGCGATCAAGGCAGCGTCCAGACAACGCTCGAGACGTTCAAGCCCGGTGGTCGGAGCATCCTGCTGAAGGAGATGCTCCACTGGGATCAACCGGTGATCCTCTCTGAGTTCGGCGGTGCTCGCTACAGCCCCACTCGCGACGGCTGGGGCTACGATGAAGCCCGCAGCCCCGAGGAGCTGCTGGAGAAGTACCGGGCGCTGGTGGCTGCGGCCAGCCAGCCGGGGCTGGCGGGTTTTTGTTATACCCAGTTTACCGACACCTTCCAGGAGCGCAACGGCCTCCTGTTTATGAACCGTGAGGCCAAGGTGCCGCTAGCAGGCCTGGCTCAGGCGACGCGACAAGGAGGTGGTAGCTAACCCCAAGTCAACTGGTCAGTTAACAATGTGGTGCTAAGCCGTCTTGGAAGCATGTCATATACCACATCGGTCACAAGATTAGCCGCAAAGGAGCTGTTATGAAAAGAAGTTTAGCCGTCCTAGTTAGCCTCATCTTGGCCGCGGTGCTCAGCGCCAACGCCCAAAGCCTACCTCCAGGCTGTAGCGCCGTCTCACTAACCTATTGGAACCCCTTTACCGGTCCCGATGGCCCCTTCATGGGTCGCCTAGTGGACCAGTTCAACGCTAGCCAAACCAGCATCAGCGTCACTATGAACACGCTGCCCGAGTACGGCACTCAGCTCACCACTGCTGCCGCTGCCGGCACGCTGCCCGACGTCGCAGTGATCTGGGCCGATCAGGTCGCAACATTTGCCTACCGCAACGTGTTTAGGCCGATGGACCACATCCTGGACGTCATGGCGCTCGATCCGGCGGACTTCCCGGCGGCGGTGTGGGCCGCTGGCGAGGTCGATGGCCAGCGCTATGCCGTGCCGCTCGATATCCACCCGCTGGTGATGTACTACAACGCCGACCTGCTCAAGCAAGCAGGCTTCGATGAGCCGCCGATGACACGCGAAGCCTTTGAGGCTGCGGCTCAGGCGATGACCGGCGGGCGCGACTACGGCTTCATGATCACCACCGGCTTCCCCATCGAGCAGATCTTCCGCTCGCTGCTGCATCAGTTCGGCGGCAGCGAATTCAACGCCGACGGCACCGAGGCGACCTGGAACAGCGAAGCTGGCGTCAAGGCGCTCGAGTGGTTGCTTAGCGCCCAGCAGCGCTTCTCCGAGGCCAACCTTGAAGTCGATGCCGAGCTCAACGCCTTCAAAGCCGGTGGTGTGGGCTTAATCTGGAACGGTATCTGGCAGACGGTGAACGTCACCGGTGCCGCCGTGATGTTCGACGGTCGCGCAACCGCCTTCCCCCAGATCGGTGACCGGCCTGCGGTGTGGGCTGGCTCGCACCAACTAGCCCTCCCCGTCCAGGCCAATCCCGACGAGTGCCGTGACGCCGCGGTCGGCATCTTTATCAAGTACCTGCTCGATAACTCGCTCGAGTGGTCCAAGGCAGGGCAGATCCCGGCCAGCAATAGCGTGCGCGCCAGCGCCGAGTTCCAGGCCATCGAACCGCAGGCTTCGATCGCTCCGTCGGCCGACGCCGCCATCTTCCCGCCCAGCGTGCCCGGCATCACCGACGCCTTCGCGGCACTCGGCGAAGCGGTCGGCTCAATCATGGCCGGAACCGCTACCGATATCCAGGCTACGCTAGACGCTTCGGTCGCCCGGGCCAATGAGTTGCTCGAGCAGAACCGCCGTACCTTCGGCACCCGCTAACCCTTCCGGTGTGCCGAGCTTAGGCTCGGCACACCCTACAGCATGGAAAGGACAGGCATGACAACTACCCTCACCGCCGGTCGCAAAGGCAGGCGGCGGCCTAATTGGTGGGTTCCTTACCTGTTCATCTTGCCACACCTGGCTTTTTTTGCGCTGTTCATCGGCTATCCCTTCTTTAATGGCCTCTGGATCAGCTTCCATAAGTTTGATTTCCTGCGCCCGGAAAGAACTGAGTTTGTTGGCCTGCAAAACTATCTTGCGCTGTTTACCCCTGGCAACATCAAGTTCAACGAATTCTGGAACGCGTTCTCAAATACTGCCGAGTTTGTTATCTACAGTGTGCCGCCTCTGGTAGTCATCCCCTTGTTACTGGCCATCTTGCTAAACACCAAGACGCCCGGGCGCAACCTGTTTCGCGCCATCTATTTCGCACCGTGGGTGCTGTCTGTGGCGGTGGTGGGCTTGTTGTGGTGGTGGATCTTTCAGAGCCAAGGCGGGCTCATCAACTACTACCTGTGGGAATTAGGTATCCGCCCACCGCGCTGGTTATCGAGCATGCCGTGGGCCTGGATCTCGATCGTGATCGCCACCATCTGGTGGACGCTCGGCTTCAACATGATCATCTTCCTTGCCGCGCTGCAAGATATACCGGGCTATCTCTACGAGGCGGGTGCGATTGACGGCGCAACGGGTTGGCAGTTGTTTTGGGAGATCACCCTGCCGATGCTGCGGCCGGTGATGCTCTTCATCGTCATCATCACCATCATCGCCTCGTTCAACCTTTTCGGACAGCCGTTTTTCATGACCGGCGGCGGACCTGCGCAGCCGGGAGGCGGTGGAGCCACCGAACCGGTGATGTTGCGCATCTACCGCGAAGGGTTTGAGCGCCCCTTTCAGGGCAGCGCCGCGGCGATGTCGTTTGTGGTCGCCACCATCATGATCCTCATTTCGTACGTGCAGTTCCGGATCTTCCGGCAGCGCACCTGACGGAGGTATGCGATGTCAGCTAGCATCTCAACCCGCCGGTCGAAAGCCTCCAGGCTCACCTACTACCGCCTCCGCGCCATCGCCGGGCGGCTAGCGATCTACCTTCTGCTCATCGCTATCGCGCTCTTGGTCATCATGCCGCTCCTATGGATGCTCTCGACCTCGTTTAAGCCTAAACCCGAATGGTTTACCCGCGAGCTTCACTGGATCCCACTCACCTTCACCTGGGAGAACTATCAGGCGCTGCTCAACAACCCGAACACGCCTATTGTGCGCTGGTTCATAAACTCGCTGTTAGTGGCGACCCTTTCGACGTTAGCGACGCTGACCGTCACATCGCTCGCAGCCTACGCTTACGCCCGGATGGATTTCCCTGGCCGCAAGGCGCTCTACACCCTACTCCTAGCCACCTTGTTTATGCCCGGCATGATGTTTTTAATCCCAAATTTCTTAACGATCTACCGGCTGGGGTTGCTCAACTCCTACCTAGGTGTCATCATTCCGGGCCTAGCGGGCGTCTTCGGGGTCTTCTTCTTGCGGCAGTTCTTCGAATCGATCCCTAAGGAGCTCGAAGAGTCAGCCGAGATCGACGGGGCCAGCAAGTTTCAGATCTTCTACAAGATCGTGCTGCCGCTCTCTAAGCCCGCGCTAGCGACACTCGGTATCCTGACCTTCCTAGGTAGCTGGAACGACTTCCTCTGGCCGCTATTAATCCTGCGCGACCGGGCCTTGCTGACGCTACCGCCGGGCCTGCGTACCCTACAAGGGGCCTATACTTCCGAGTACGGGCTGATGATGGCCGGGGCGGTGATCGTGGCGGTGCCGGTCATAGTGATCTACATCTTCCTGCAGCGCTATATTGTGCAGAGTGTGGCCAGCACAGGGCTAAAGAACTAGTGAGGTGCGTTGCAATAGCTGTGGGGAACCGGTCTCACTCTCACTTATTCTTATGTCATCTTACTGCGGGGGTGTCATCATTGAACGGAGCAAAATGCCGTGAACTATCAGCTTTTCTACCGCTCGAAGCAATCTCGAACGCTACACCCGCTATTACTCAGCCTCTTGGGGGTTCTGTTTAGCATGGGCACCTTAGCCGCAGAGCCAACTTTTCACAATCCGGTGTTGCGCACTAACTTTCCGGACCCGCACATCATCCGCGTCGGCAACGTATTTTATGCCTACTCCACTAACTCGGCTAGCCGCAACGTGCCGGTGGCTCGCTCCACCGACCTAGTCAACTGGGACATCCCCAACGAGGCTCTACCTGTTTTCGGACGTTGGGTAAGGCTCGGCGACTCGCGGGTCTGGGCGCCCGAGGTCATGCCGATAGGCGACCGTTTCGTCATGTATTACACCGCCCGTCACCGCGACCTGGATCGGCAGTGCCTCGGGGTAGCGACCAGCGAGCACCCCGACCGGCACTTTCAGGATACGCGTGAAGAGCCGCTGGTGTGTCAGGTAGCCGAAGGCGGCTCGATCGATGCGAGTCCCTTTCGCGACGCGGACGGCACCCTCTATCTGTACTGGAAAAACGACGGCAACCACATCGGGGTGGCGAGCTATCTTTACGTCCAGGAGCTGACGCCAGACGGGCTTAGCCTGGTTGGCGAGCCGACCCGGCTGATCCGCAACGATCAGGCCTGGGAGGGTCGCGTAGTCGAGGCGCCGACGATGTGGCTGCGCGATGGACGCTACTACCTCTTCTACTCGGCCAACTCCTATGCCGGAGTCGAATACGCTGTCGGCTACGCTGTCTGTGAGAGCGCTACTGGGCCGTGCGTAAAGGCGCCCGAGATCCCCATCCTGACCAGCCGCCTGACGCCGCCGCTCGTGATCGGCCCCGGCCACCAGACCATCATTACCGACGACGCCGGGCAGGACTGGCTGGTCTACCACGCTTGGGAAGTGACTACCGCAGGTTTGCGGGGCGGTCGGCGCCTGATGTGGCTCGACCGGCTAGATTGGGTCGCAGGGCGCCCAGTAGTGCGCGGCCCCACCACCGGCTTGCAGCCGGCACCCACGATCCGCACTCGCTAAGCCCAGCACCTCGGCGCATGGTCGCCACTCACCCGGGGTGCCTTGCACGGTGTCGCGGTAGGGTAGCATGACCAGCCCGGTGCGATTATGCACCACCTCCAGGCTGCCCAGCTTGACCAGCGCGGGTAGCATCTGGTCGGCCAGCGCCTTCACCTCCTCGGCAGGGGCTCGGCAGAGAAGGCTTAAGACTGCGGACTGGTCTTTAAGATGCGCCATGATTAGTTAGCAACAAACAGCGCCTTAGGCGGTATCCTGCGCGCAAGCCGCAGGAGCGCCACCAAGTCCGGCGCTGCGGGATCGGCCCGTTTTCACTGGCCTATTCACTGTCATAGTGCCTGCAGGCAGCTTTGTTTTGCGCCTGGCTTCTGTTGGCGAAGCGGTGGGTCGTCATTGAAATTCATAAGGCACCTTCCGCACAAACCACGCGGAGCCTATCAGGGGATTGTCAGAGCAGCGTCAAGCAGAGGCCAGAGTATGGTCAACTGGTACACCTTATGCCATACGACAAGACGCGAATGAGCGTTCCTAACCGCTCGCGTTTTAGCCTTCGGATTGCGGCTTGTAATAACTGCCCCGTACCGGTATACTGATAGCCGGTAGTAGTCCCGACTGCCTTGTCAGGGTGGGTGCGCGGTACCCGCCCTTTTTCATGCCCTAGCCCACTCTTACAAGCGCGTCAGGCTTAGGAGGTTGGCATGGAGCTGACGCAAGCTGCCCAAGCGGTACTGGAGCCCCTCGGCTTTGAGGTGCTCGAGCTGACCGTCAGCGGGCGCGGCAAGCGAACTGTGCTGTTGCGCATCGACCGGCTCGACCGGCAACCGGTAGCGCTGGCTGACGTAGAGTTGGCCTCGCGGGTGTTCGGGCTCGAGCTCGACCGGCTCGATCCGTTCGATAGCCCGTTTAAGCTCGAGGTCGAATCGCCGGGTCCGCAGCGGCCACTGCTTACCGCTGAGCACTTTAGGCGCTTTCAAGGCTTAGCCGCTAAGGTGCAGGTCACCGGCGAAACCTTCAAGGGCGTGATTGGCAACGTCAGCGACGAGGCCGTAACCTTTGCCATCGGCACCGTGCAGCGCACCGTGGCGCTGCGCGATATCGACCAAGCCCGGCTAGCGGAGTGGCCGGAGACCCACCGCTAAGGAGGATTAATGAACAAGGAGTTTATCGACGCGCTAAACCAGCTCGCTAACGAGCGCAATATCGACAAGGAGCAGCTACTAGCCGACTTTGAGGACTCTCTGCGCCAGGCTTATGAAAGCAAAGTTGAGCCCGGCAAGCAGATCGAGGTCGAGGTCAATCCCGATACCGGCGAGATCGAGGTCTTGGTAATCAAGCGGGTCGTCGAGCAGGTCGAAGACCCCAACCTGGACATCGCGCTTGAGGAGGCGCTCAAACTCGATCCCGACGTCGAGGTCGGCATGGAGATGGTGTTTCCGGTCGATTCTGAGCGCTTCACCCGCATCGCGGTGCAGACCACCAAGCAGGTCATCACCCAAAAGATCCGCGAGGCCGAGCGCAACACCGTCTACAACGAGTACAAGGACCGCGCTGGCGACGTGATTACGGCGGTGGTGTCGCGCCAGGACAACAAGCGCAATGTGTTTGTGGACCTCGGGCGCGGCGAGGCGATCATGCCGCCCAAGGAGCAGATCCCCGGCGAGCGTTATATGGTGGGGATGCGCCTTAAGGTCTATCTTGCCAAGGTTGAACTAGGCAGTCGCGGCCCCAGCATCCTGGTTTCGCGGGCCGCTCCGGAGTTGTTGCAGTATCTGATGCGGCAGGAGATCCCGGAAGTTGCCGACGAAACGGTTGAGATCAAGGCGATTGCCCGCGAGGCCGGTCAGCGCTCCAAAGTGGCGGTCACTAGCCGCAACTCCAACGTTGACCCGATCGGCGCCTGTATCGGGCACCGGGGCAGCCGCATCCAGGCTGTAACCGGCGAGTTGCAGCGCGAGCGGGTCGATATCATCATGTGGGACTCAAGTCCGCGCGAGTTCATCCGCAACGCGCTCTCGCCAGCTAAGGTCGGCAATATCGAGGTTGACAACGACAACCACAAGGTCCGGGTGATGGTCGGCAACGATCAGCTCTCGTTAGCCATCGGCAAAGGCGGCCAGAACGTGCGCCTAGCCGCCAAACTGACCGGCTACACTATTGACCTGGTCGCCTCTGAGACCATCTCTGACCTCGATGCCGCCTTGCAGGCCGCCGCCTCCCGCCAAGAGCCGAGCGTCGCTGCCAGCAGCAGCAAGCGGGCCGCTTTTGAGGCGCTCTTTGCCGGCACTACCGTGACTAGTGCCTCGCCCGAGGAACCCGCGAAGGAGTAGCTGCCATGAGGCCCCGGCACATCCCTCTGCGGCGCTGCGTCGCCTGCCGCCGCAGCCGCCCTCAGGCCGAACTGATCCGCTTTGTGCAGCAAGAGGGAATATGGCAGCTCGATGCTACGCGCCGCGCTGCCGGGCGGGGGGCCTGGGTCTGCGCCGATAACCCGAACTGCCACACCCGCAAAGGCTTAGGGAGGTTGTTTCGCAACCAGAGCGAGGCTATGGCTAACGCTTTGGCCGCACGCTACACCGACAGCACTCACAACGGAGGTACGAATGTCTGATAAGGTTCGCATCTACCAACTTACCAAAGAGCTAGGGATCGACACTAAGCAGATGCTTGCCCTGCTCGATTCGATAGGGGTAGAGTACAAATCCCACTCCAGCACCCTCGATAACGAGACCGCTGAGACGGTGCGCCAACTGCTGCATGACGATAGCAGCAAACGGGCCGCTGGCGGCAGCACAGCCGTGGCTGAACCCGCTATCCAACGCCCTAGCGACCCCTTGCGCCCGCCCGTAGTTACGGTGATGGGGCACGTCGATCACGGCAAGACCAGCCTGCTGGACTTTATTCGCAAGGCCAAGGTGGCCGAGGGCGAAGCGGGCGGCATCACCCAACATATCGGTGCCTACCAGGCTCAGACACCGAGCGGGTTAATCACTTTCCTGGATACCCCCGGCCACGAAGCCTTCACCACCATCCGCCAGCGCGGCGCCACCGTCACCGACATCGCCGTGATCGTGGTGGCGGCTGATGACAGCATCATGCCGCAGACGCGCGAAGCCATCGCCCACGCCAAGGCGGCCAAGGTACCGATCATCGTGGCAATTAACAAGATCGATCTGCCACAGGCCAACATCGATCGGGTCAAAAGAGATCTGGTCAAGGTCGAACTAGCCCCTGAGGACTACGGCGGCGACACCATCGCTGTCCCCATCAGCGCCAAGACCGGGCAAGGCATCGACCAGTTGTTGGAGCTGATCTCGCTGGTAGCCGAGCTTGAGGACCTGCGCGCCCCGCAAACCGGCCTGGCTAGCGGTACCATCATCGAGTCGGTCTTGGACAAGCGCGCCGGCGTACTGGCCACGGTGCTAGTGCAGCGCGGCACCCTCAAGGTGGGCGACTCGTTGGTCTCGGGCGAGGTCTGGGGGCGAGTGCGGGCCATGAGCGACTTTAGCGGCGCCCGCTTGCAGGAGGCTGGACCATCTACCCCGGTGCAGGTGCTGGGCTTTTCGGAGCAACCGCACGCCGGCGACCGCGTCGAGGCACTAGCTAGCGATCAGGTCGCTAAGGCCCTGGTGAGCAAGCGTATTGCAGCGCGTCAGGAGCAAGTTGTTCAGCGTGACAAGCGGGCCGTCACCTTGGCCGAGCTGTTCGGCCAGCCGAAGCGGCAGCGGCTTAACTTAGTGCTGCGGGCCGATACCCAAGGCTCGCTGGAGGCCATCAAGGGAGTCTTAGCCCGCGAGTCGGAAGCTGGCGATGAAGTCGAGGTCAACGTGCTGTTCGACGCCGTTGGCGCACCGACCGAGGCCGACCTGCTGCTGGCTAGCACCGCTGATGCCATCGTGATGAGCTTTGGGGTCACGGCGCCGGGCAGCGTCAAGAAGTCTGCTGAGCGCTATGGGATCGAGATGAGAAGCTACCGCATCATCTACGACCTGATCGACGATGTCAAGCGCCTGATTCGTGGCCAGGTCGAGCCGGTCTTTGCCGAGCAGCTCCTGGGGCGGGCCGAAGTGCGCCTGGTTATCAAGGTGCCGCGCTCCGGCAATATCGCTGGCTCCTACGTTACCGAAGGCTTGATCCGGCGCGGGGCCAAGGCGCGGGTGCTGCGCGGCGGCAAGGAGGTCTACAAGGGGTCGATCGTCCAATTGCGGCGCTTTAAAGATGACGTGCGCGAGGTAGCGACCGGCTTCGAGTGCGGCATCAACCTGCAAAACTACGACCATGTGCAAGAGGGCGACCTGATCGAGTGCTACGACCTAGTGGAAGTTAGGGCCTAGCGGGTATGATACCGGCATGATCCGCGCCGCCGTGCGCGCCCAGGGCGCTTATCATTTTGCCGCTCTCCCCTGCCGGGTCAAACTCGATCAGAATGAGTCGCCGTATGAGCCGCCCGAAGCGGTCAAGGCTCGAGCGCTTAAGCTGATTGCGGAAGCCCCGGTCAATCGCTATCCGGAGCTGTTGGCTGACTCGCTGCGCGCCGAGCTAGGCCGTTACCACGGCTGGCCGATGGAGGGGGTGGTGGTCAGCAACGGCTCTAATGTGCTGATCCAGGCCATCGTAACCGCTGCCGGGCTGGGCCAACAGGTCTTGGCGGTAACGCCGACCTTCCCGGTCTACGGCATCCAAGCCCGGCTGCTAGGGGCTGAGCTGATCGAGGTGCCTCTGGAGCAGGGGTTTGCGCTGCCAACAGCCGCTCTGACCGCCCATTTAGCGCGCGGTAGCGGAGTCTTCTTCCTGGCCAACCCCGCCGCTCCGACCGGCAACCTCTATGCCCCTGAGGAGCTGCATACGCTGCTTGTGGCGGCAGGCGAGCGGTGGCTGGTAGTAATCGACGAAGCGTATGGGCAGTTCGCCGGCAGCGACGCGCTGGCTTTAATCAGGCGAGCCCCTCTGGCGGTGAGCCTCCGCACCTTCAGCAAAGCGTTTAGTCTGGCAGGCGTGCGCTTGGGTTACGCACTGGCTCAGCCGGAGGTAGCCCGTGAGCTGCAAAAAGCCCTGCTGCCGTTTTCGATCTCGATGGTGCAGGCCGCGTTTGGGCTGGCGGCGCTGGGAGCCCCGGAGTATGTGGCCTCGCGGTTGGCCGAAGTGAGGCTCGAGCGCGCGCGGCTAGGCCAGGGGCTTGCGGCTCTGGGCCTTACCGTCTTCCCGTCAGCAACTAACTTCCTGCTCTTTAAGGTCGCGGACGCCGCCGCCTTTTACCGCGGACTGGTAGAGCGCGGCGTGCTGATCCGCCGCCAAGACCACCTGCCGGGGCTCATTGGCTGCCTGCGGGTAACGGTTGGCACGCCAGAAGAGAACGGCGCCTTCTTGGAGGCCGCCGCCGAGGTGGTGAGAAGCAGTTATGCGACAAGCCAGCATTGAGCGCATTACCCAAGAGACAACGCTGCGGGTCGAACTCGACCTTGACGCCCCGGTCGGCGGGATAAGCGAGACCGGGCACGGCTTTGTAGATCACCTGCTGGCGCAGCTCATCCGCCACGGGCGTTTTAACCTCACCATTCGCGGCCAAGGCGATCTGCACGTAGATGTTCACCACCTGGCCGAAGATGCCGGTATTACGCTCGGCCAGGCTTTTGCCACCGCGCTGGGCGAGCGCCGCGGTATCGAACGCTACGCCGATGCCTGGGTGCCGATGGACGAGACGCTGGCGCAGGTAGTGATCGACCTCTCCGGGCGGCCCTATCTGGCTTTTGAACCCTACGGCTACGAGGGCGACTGCCACGGCTTTATTGTGCCTCATCTGCGCGAGCTGCTGCGCGGCTTCTGCAACCACGCCGGGGCTACCATGCACGTGCGGGTCATCGCCGGGCGCGAAACCCATCACGTCAGCGAGGCGATCGTCAAGGCCTGGGCCCGGGCGCTCTACCAGGCCACCAGGCTGACCTCCGACACGGTCCCTTCGACCAAAGGGCTCATCTAAAATTATCTGATGACCACGGCCCTCATCGACTACGGCGCCGGCAACCTGCACAGCGTTCACAAAGCGCTGGCTCGAGCCGGGCTGGAGGTAGTCCGCGCCAGCACCCCGGCTGAGGCCGCCGGAGCCGACGCCCTGGTCTTGCCGGGGCAGGGGCACTTCCGCCAGGTCATGGAGTCCTTTTTGGCCTCGGGCTTCGAGCCGTTAGTCAGAGCCCACCTTGCCGCGGGCAAGCCGTTTCTGGGCATCTGTGTCGGGCTGCAACTGTTGATGGAGCGCTCCCAGGAGGCGCCGGGAGTGCCGGGTCTGGGCCTTATTGCGGGAACGGTCAAGCGCTTTGATAATACCGTCAGCGTGCCGCAGATGGGCTGGAACCAGCTTTTTAGCTACGGCCAGCCCGAGCTACTGCGCGGCATCCCGGACGGGAGCTACGTCTATTTCGCTAACTCCTACTACGTAGACTTTGCCGACGACCTGCCCGGAGCCTATACCGACTACGGCCAGACCCGCTTCAAAAGCGCCCTCTCGACAGGGCACCTGCACGCCACGCAGTTTCATCCCGAAAAGAGTCAGGCGGTAGGGCTGGCGATCCTCGGCAACTTCCGGCTCATCGCTGAGCGGCTAGCCGCAAGTTAGCGACCGTCTCCTTCGCTACCCCTTCGGCCCGCAATGCCACCTTAGCCTGCTCCCAGGGAAAGGCCACCTACTTCTCTATCAGGAAAAGGAACTCCTTGTTTGGCTCTTCGGCATCTCGCAGCCATTCGTTAGTCCATTTCATTCCAGCCATGACATTCTTCTTATAGTCAAGCTCAACCACTTCAAGCAGACGCCCGCTTCGGCGCACCACCTCGTTCAGTTCATTCGCAGTAGCCCGCCCACCGGAACTGTAGGATAGAATGATCCACTGAGCATTCGTCATCATGAGCAGACGCTCAATCGCTGCTACCGCGACAAAACGACCGTCTTCACCCCTCCGAAACTCCTCAAACACAGATGCGGCGACTGTATCGGATGTGTCTTTGCGACGCTTGACCTTCCCGAATACTTCTGGTCTGTCATAGAGGCAAATGCTTGTCCACACGTGGTAATAAGAAGTGTAGCGCACTCTGGACGGCGGCATCTTCTCATTGTTAGATCCATATGGTGGATCGAAATAGGCAAGGTCAGCCGATAAATCTCCCACCAGATCAAAAATGTCTCTACGAAAAACCTGGTGGTTCGCGTCAGAGACAAAAATCTGAGGAACCGTAAGATAGAGGCCGTTATAAGAACGGGTGGACCAATCGTTAAGGTACGAGGCGAAATGTCCGATTGTGCTATCCACCCGGTCCAAGGCGAGAATGAGACTCGTAAGAGCAACTGACCTGTCTATCTTTCCAAGCTTTAGGTTTTCGATTTCTTCGCGTATACCATCCAACTTGCGAGTATTGTGCCTTTGCCAGGGTTTCTTAAGACCATCGCTCTGAATCGAGCATCCGCTGTTTGGATCTCCACCATAGTGCTCCGTGAACCAGCCGTCTATTGGGAGGACGGAATTGAGGTGATCAATCAACTCCTGATAATCCTGACGTCGCTTCTCACAAAGTAAATAACAGGTCCCGAACACCTCTGACCATACCGCAATGTCATTGCAGATCACCGTGTAACCGCTCTTGGCAAGCGCTTGGGAGACACGAGTCGTTCCGGAAAATCCGTCAAGAACAGTTTTGGCCTTGGTTTTTTGTACCAGGTCAAGGATGGCAGGCAACAACTTGAGCTTGGAACCAGCGTACTTGATTCCCTCCGTCGGCGGCACATCGACGATGAAATCGTCGAAGAGTGCAAGTTGTTCCGTCATTTCTTTAGTCCTGATCGCTGTTTTAGTAATGCAATGTCCTCCTTGACTTTCTCCAGAGCAGAAGCGTGCCCGGCCTCCGACGACACGAGGGCATGGGAGAAAAGTGCTACCAGCACCTTGTTGTGTGAATAGTCGATCCATTCACCGGTAATGCTGTCGAAGTACTTTAGCCCGTTCTTGGTGTGAGTCCAGAGACCACGTTGTAGAGCATTTGCCGCTGCGTCCCCGTATCGGACTTCGCAGATGTAGTCACCGGCGGCATCGTAGAACCGGTATACGGGATGCCTCCTGCCTCGACCGGTGGATTCCAACACAATACGCCTCGTCGCAGAACGCGCTCGCTCGCTGTCAAACACAAATGTTACAGCGTTGACCCTGCTCATTATAGATGAGTGGAAGCACATTAATGGTTGCAAATGCTGAGAAGGCGGGGTCAGCAAAAATCGCCTCGAGTCGGTTATTATTTGTTATCTCATCGCCCTCTTGGCGCAAGCGCGGAAACATCGAGCCCGTCTTGTCTGTGGAAAGTTGTAGAGGCCCATCTTCATAGGCCTTGAGGCTGACCGGGAACTCGGCCTTGGTAATCTCGTTGATGATTTTGATGTCCTCTTCTTGTGACTTAGCGCGATAGAGATCCTTGCCAACGTGAACCGAACGGAAATCGTACATGTATTGATTGATGAATTCGGCAATCGCGATTTCGGCAAGGTCGCCGTGCGTCTTGTTGCCGATAAGACGCATGGTAAAAATGTTGCTCAGAGTGATGGTGATTGGCATCGGGTGCTTGCTGATCAGCAGCTTCAAACGCCCGGTGAAGTCCTTGTATGGATTAATCGTGCTCATCGTTACCTTCTTTGCTTGCGACCTAACTAGCAATTACGCCGCAAGTGAGGCAGCCCCTCTATTGTACCACCATGTCCAAAACTGACGATGGTCCAGCGCTGTATAAGCCTCCCCTAAAGCAGCTCGAGCCCAAACCGCTCAGCCGAGCGCACAAAGCCAAACCCCTCGAGCGCCTCGCTGGGGATGAGCGACGCTTCGGTTGGCACGAACTCGACCCGGGTGCAGCCCAGCGCCTGACAGGCGCCCAGGGCCTGCTCAAGGAGCGCGTGTGGCACCGCCGAAGCTTGATAAGCACGCGCTACCATCAGGCAATCCACCACCCCGGTCGGCGCCTGCTCAAAGAGGCCCCAGCGCGTCCAAAGCGAGACGAAGCCCAGCAGCGCCCCCTCCTCGGCAGCAACCAGCAGCGTCGAGCCGGGCGTGGAGAGCACCCGCAGCAGGTTGGTATTCAAGGCCGCAGCGACCTCGGCTGAGAGCGGGCGGTCTAACAACTCGCTAAGCAATCCCAAGAGCGCCGGATGATCGCCGGGACGGGCAGCACGCACAGCAAAGGAGGACATGCCGGCATCATAACCGCCGCTGGGCTAGAATGGAGGCACCATGACCAGCCATAGCCACAAACAGCCGCCCATGGAACGAGCCTACCTAGTCGCCAGCGGCGACCTGCGCCTGGCGGCCAATCAGGTCTGCTGGCCGGCCCAGGCCGAGATGGAGCGGCGCCTGAGCAAAGCCTTTGCCCGCGAAGGGGCTACCCTAACACGCGCCCATCCCGTAAACGAAGCGGAGGGGCACGGCTTTATCTCCAGCCAGCGGCAGGGCATGGACGTTTTTATGACTATCGACCCCGACGCGCCGGTGGTAGTGGCCGAGGCCGTCTGGCAGTACAGCCATCACGTTTTGGCCGGACTGCGCAGCCACCGCGGCCCGATCCTGACGGTAGCTAACTGGAGCGGCCAGTGGCCGGGCCTGGTCGGGCTACTCAACCTCAACGGCAGCCTGACCAAGGCTGGGGTGCGCTACAGCACGCTGTGGAGCGAAGAGTTTGAGGACGAGTTCTTCCGGCGCGGCCTCAGGCAGTGGCTGCAGACCGGGCGCATCGACCACGACACCAGCCATGTGCGCAGCCTGGACGTTACCAAGCTCCCGCTCGAGCCCCTGAGCTTGGGCCAACGCCTGGCCGCCGAACTGCGGCACCGCAAGGCCATCCTGGGCGTGTTCGACGAGGGCTGCATGGGGATGTACAACGCTATTATCGACGACGAGCTGCTCAATCCCTTAGGCATCTACAAAGAGCGCCTCAGCCAGTCGGCGCTAGTCGCCGAGATGCGGCGCACCGCCGACGAGGAGGCCCGCGGCGTCCGGCGCTGGCTCGAGGCGCGGGGAATGACCTTTGTCACCGGCAGCGACCCGGTCACCGAGCTGACCGACTCGCAGATCTTTGAGCAGTGCAAAATGTACCTGGCCGCTGTGCGCCTGGCCCATGCCTTTGGCTGCGACGCCATCGGCATCCAGTACCAGCAAGGGCTCAAGGACATGACTCCGGCCTCGGACTTAGCAGAAGGGCTACTCAACAATCCCGACCGACCGCCGGTCTACCACGCCCACACCGGCAAAGAGCTCTATCCCGGACAGGCGCTGCCGCACTTTAACGAAGTCGATGAGGGCTCGGCGGTCGATGCACTGATCACCAACCGGGTCTGGACGGCGCTCGGTTTTGACCCGTCTACTACCCTGCACGATCTGCGCTGGGGTGAGCACTACCAGGGTGACGGTATCGACGCCTTTGTCTGGGTGCTGCTGATTTCGGGCGCGGCGCCAGCCTCGCACTTTATCGGCGGCTACACTGGCGCTAGCAGCGAGCGCCAACCGCCGATGTACTTCCCGCTCGGCGGCGGGACGCTAAAAGGGGTCAGCCAGCCGGGTGAGATCGTCTGGAGCCGGGTCTACCTGCGCGACGGCGCCCTGCAGGTCGATCTTGGCCGGGCGACAGTGCCGCTCTTGCCCCCTGAAGAGACCGCGCGCCGCTGGCAGGCCACCACCCCCCAGTGGCCGATCATGCACGCCGTCCTGCACGGGGTCTCACGCGATCAGATGATGGCGCGGCATCAGGCCAACCACATCCAGGTAGCTTACGCCCCGTCCTCTCAGCAGGCCGATCTGGCGCTCGCAGCCAAGGCCGCCATGTTCGCGGCGCTCGGCGTCAAGGTGCATCTGTGCGGCACCGAAGTCTAATTACGGCACGGGAACGCTTAGCAACCGCGGCATCACCATTATAGCAGGTATCATCTAGATTAGAGCAGGTATCATCTGGTTTGATCCTGCGGGTGCTCGCAGGACTGCGAATCATTCTCCAGGGCGCCTTTGCAGAGATGATACTTGCGCTAAGGCGACTCAGTATTTGTGAAAACCGCTGTAATTGCGTCCGAGACAGGCATACGTCACCTTGTCAGCTAACCAGCTAGCCTAGGCGCTACACTAGAGCATGCCGCACCCCCAGCCTCTGGCCCTCATCCTGGCCGGCGGAGCGCTCACCGTTACGCCTGCGCTGCTCACCATAGCCGCCCAGGCCGAGTTGGTCATCGCCGCCGACTCCGGGCTGCGCCACGCCCAGCCGCTCGGCCTTAGCCCTGACCTAATAGTCGGCGACTTCGACTCGGTCAGCGCTGCCGACCTAGCGCGCTACCCGCACGTCCCGCACCAGCGTCACCCGCCCGAAAAGGACTGGCTCGACCTGGAGTTAGCCGTTGACGAAGCGCTAAAGCGCGGCGCTAAGGAGCTAATCATCGCCGGCGGGCTAGGCGACCGCTTCGATCAGTCGCTGGCGGCGGTGTTATTGGTAGCCCGGCTAAAAGGGCGAGGAGAGCGCGTTTTCATGCACTCAGGCGACAAGCAAGTGCATCTGCTAGTGGGCGCTGAACAACTTACACTTCCCCTGCCCATCGGCCAGCGCTTCAGCCTGCTGAGCCTGGTACCTGAATTGTCGGGCGAAGCCTTGTCGGTCGTCTCCGTTAGCGGCGCCAAGTATCCCCTGGACCGGCACCGGCTCGAGCTCGGCGTGGGCTTGGGCGTCTCCAACGAAGTGGCTGCAACGCCGCTAGAGGTCGTGACGGAGGCGGGGCTAGTCGCTGTTATCGTGGAATAGCTGCTACTTGGGCAGCGCATAGCGAGGGCGGTACAGCTCTCCCGCCAGGGCAACGCTCTCCCAGACTAGGTTTACCACCCCCTCCACAGCGGCAGCTAGCTCACTCGGGGTAGTCCCGAGGTGCTTAAGCGTCTCCTGCGCGCGCGGGCCGAACGACGGCGGAGCGCAGCTAAACTCTGCCACCTCAGCCAGGGCGGTCTTGTCATTGAGCGGATACTTACGGTTTAGGGCAAATAGCGCCAGCATCACTTGGTTTACAGCGCGCGTCAGGCAGGCGGCTGTCCCGTAGGTGTCGGCACGGGCCGCAAACTTGGGGGCAAAGGCCGCCAGCCCAAATTCAGCCGCCCAAAGATAGTCCTGCACTACAGCCCGGCGCAGGGCCTCGGGGTAGTCGGCAACCCGCCACTTTAGCGACTCCAATCGCCCTTCAGGATCAAACAGCGGGATACTCACCTCAATCTCGCCAAGATATGTCCCGCTGAAAAAGCCAAACGGCGGTTGCTGGTCATAGTCAAGCTCATACCGGCCAACCACCGCTTCAGCCATCACCCACTCCAGGCGCTCTATGCTGCGATAGAGCAGATCGACGCGCTGCCCGCCAATGGTCAGCCACGCTCCGCCATTGACCCATCGCCCCCACTCGTAAAACTCCGTTACCACCGGCCGACCGGTGTCGTCAACGGCCTCGGCCAAGTCACGGAGGCTCCGGATCGAGAAGGGGGCCGACTCCGCGTACAGGAGGCCTAGATCGATGTCCGACTCCGGTCGCGCGCAACCGCGGGCATAAGACCCGCCCAGCACCACCGCCCTGACCCCGCCAATCGCGCCGAGCCGCTTGGCTAGCGACAGCACCAGTTCGCGCTGCTCCGGCAAGAGCTGTTTCATGTTTGAGCTTTAAGCCTAACGCACAAGCTAGCAGCTCGCCTGCTAAGAGGGTCGCCAGGTCTCATGGGCGCCACACCTCATCGTAAGGGTGCGGCAGAAGCTCTGACAGCTTGACCGCCCGGTTCTCGCCCAAGATGACCTCGGTCTGCGTGTAGTTGGCGCTATCTATCTGATACATAAACTCCCGACATCTGCCGCAGGGCGGCAATACCACCCCATCACCCCAGACCGCCACGATTTTGGCGATGCCGCTCTCTCCGGCTGTCACCATGGCCGCAATCGCGCTATGCTCGGCGCAAAAGCCGATACCGCTGTTAATGTCGATGCAGACACCGAAGTAAAGGTTGCCGCTAAAGCTAAGCAGCGCGCAGGCCACATCGCCCGCCGTGTTATCACCGGAGAGCTTTCTTGGCCGCAACACCGCTTTGGCCTGATCGATCAGGTGGCGATTGGTGAGGTTCTGCATGGCGCACCATCCTTTCCAGCTCTAGCCTTACCCCCAGGCGGGAGGCGTATCCTACCGCGACGACTAACTCAAGACCACCAGGCCACCCAGAAGCTCACAACTTCGATGAAGGCCCGGCGCAAATACCGGCGACTTATCTCACCACCGTGGCCAGGCAGGCGCAGCATGTGCCCCTTGCGCCTCAAGATACTCGCGCAGCTCCTCATACGCCTCGCACCCCACCGGGGTCAGGCCGTGCGCCAGGATGCTCCGGTGGCGCCGCGCCAACAGCGGCTTTAGCACGGTCTGATAATCACTATAGAGCCGCTGCGTCAGCGTGCCGCTCTTGCCGAAGTAAAGGTCGATATCATAGGCCAGGTTCAGCGCCTCTTTTAAGCCCAGCGTGTCTCTGACGCGGCTCTTCAGTTCAGGCGAGAGCGCTCCGCAGGTGGCCGGGTCTCTTAAGTTAACGCCGTGCCGAGCATACAGATCGGCCTCGGCGGCCAGCTCTACCGCGCGGTAGAGCCGCGCCAGCGCGTCGTCATAGCGGCCCGTCTCGGCGCGCCGCGCAGCGTTAGCTAGCAGCTCAGCCAGGAGCCGGCGGCTGGGCTGGTGGGGGGTGGCCGCCAGTTCACGCAAAGGTACTACCTGCTCATTCAGGGTACTTAAGACCCGCACTTTGCTCCCGTGCCGCCACGCCTCGGCAATAAGCAGCGCTGACTCCAGATGCCCAGCCATGAACTTGAGCGCCTCGGTGTGATGGAAGGTATCCCAGGCCTCGAGCCCCTGCACCACACCGCGCAGGTGCTCGAAGAAGTGCTGCTCGGAAGGGCTTAAAGGTCGCGCCAGGATGCGTGATAGTTGCTCCTGGACATCCTGAAAGCGCCAAGCATTCCAGGCCCTTTGCAACGCTTCCCACTCTCGCACATGGAACCTGGTGGTGGGATCTTCCAACAGCCGCATCTGCTCGGTCCCGCTGCGCACCCGCCCGTACTCGTCACGCTGCTCGCCGCCCACATAGCTAAATGTCACGCCGCGCCCGCTAAGCGCCAGCGCCAGGCCCGCCACCATCGGCTTGGTGCCGCCCGTTAAGTCGGCGGTGATGGTCTGCGCCTCCCAGGCCAGCGCCTGCCGCAGAGCCGCGAGCGCCTGCTGGTAGCTCTCCTTAAGGCTTTCGGGGTCATTAAGCAGCAGTGTGTGGTGCAAAAACTCCCCCTTGAACGCGCTCACCAGCTCGGCAGCCACAGTATGGCTCCCTTGGCTGGCAATGAACACCACTCCGTCGGGGGCGTGATGGGCAAGGGCGGCTTCGATAGGCGCGGCGGTCTGCCCCACCGTGACAATCAGGACGTGACGCGCGCTTTTTTCCCCGCTCATACGCCGATGGTATCACGCGGGGCTACCTGGCGCTTACCGAGCGCCACTTTGGCGCGCATCGAGACCCTCAGCTCGAGCGTTGCCCTCACAACCTCCGACAGACGCCGCAAGCTCTCAATGCTGTGCCCCCAGTAGCAAGGATCAGCCAGTCGGGAGCCTGCGCCTTGCGTAGTACCCATGCGCCTGGCTACCTCTCGTATCTGGAGAAAGTTGCAATCCCCTTTCGGGGCTAAGCATTTTGAAATTTACCCTGAGCAACGCGAAGGGCCTCGTAATCTGGACAGAGTTGCAATCCCCTTTCGGGGCTAAGCATATTGAAACATAGCGGGCACTTAAGACAAACGTATTACAGAATTAAGTTGCAATCCCCTTTCGGGGCTAAGCATTTTGAAATTTACCCTGAGCAACGCGAAGGGCCTCGTAATCTGGACAGAGTTGCAATCCCCTTTCGGGGCTAAGCAT
>JAGXSJ010000090.1 GCA_018333895.1 Truepera sp. | reverse complement strand
GGCCTGCTCTTTGACGTTGGCGATGTGGCGGGGATGGCGCAAGGGGCGCTCCGCCTGCTCGGTGACCAGGCCCTATATGCCCGCATGGCGGCGGCGGCACGGGCGCGGGCGGTCAATACCTTCAGCGAGACCACGGTGGTACCCAAGTATCTGGAGGCTTACGAGCGGGCTAAGGGCAGATAGGGGGCGGCGTCAAGAGACCAGTCGCTAGTTACCATCAGGCGGTGCTGGGCCGCCAGCGCGACCATGGCGCCGTTGTCGGTAGTTAGCGCTAGCGGGGGGAAGTGCGCAACTAGGCCGCTTTCGGCAAAGCGCTGGCGCAGCCGCCGATTGGCAGCTACCCCGCCGGCTACCACCAGCGTGTCGTAGCCGGTGGCGGCGGCGGCGCGCAGCGTTACCTGGGCCAGGCTTTTGACCACGGCGTGCTCGAAGCTGGCGGCTAGGTCGGCGCGGTCGGCGTCCGGGTGCTGCTGCAAGAGTAAGGTAACGGCAGTCTTGAGGCCGCTGAAGGAGAAGTCGAAGCCCGTCTGGTTGCGCAGCGGCAGCGTGAAGGCGAAGGCGTTAGGGTTGCCGGTAGCGGCGAGCCGGCTGAGGTGCGGTCCGCCGGGATAGGGGAGCCCCAGGAGCCGCGCCACTTTGTCAAAGGCTTCGCCCGCGGCATCGTCGCGGCTGCGGCCTAGCTCGCGGTAGTCACCCCAGGCGGAGACCTCGAACAGGCTGGTATGCCCGCCCGAAGCGATCAGGCATAGAAACGGCGGAGCCACCTGACTGCTGGCGATGTGCCCCTCGAGGTGATGCACAGCGATAAAGGGGAGCCCTCGTGCCCAAGCTAGGCCCTTGGCGTAACTAAGCCCGACCAGCAGCGCTCCGACCAGCCCTGGGCCGTAAGTGACTGCTACCGCGTCGATGTCAGTTAGCTTCAGCCCGGCCTGGTCAAGCGCCTGCTGGAGCACCTGGTCGATGACTGCTAAGTGCTCGCGGCTGGCCGCTTCGGGCATCACCCCGCCGTAGGGCGCATGCAGCGCAGTTTGCGAGGCGACCACATTGGCCAGGACCTCACCTCCGCGGACAATGCCGATGCCGGTATCGTCGCAGGAGGTGTCGATGCCGAGGATAACCATAAGCGCTCTGAATCTACCTTAAACTATCGAGGTCAGCTCACCGCGCAAGTCTTGTTGCACCAAGTGGCGAATCTCCTGGGAGGGCAACCCCTTGCTAAGCAGGTAGAACAGCTTAGTCAGCGCTGCCTCGGGCGTCATGTCGTGGCCGCTGACTACCCCGGCTTGCTGCAGCGCCTGTCCGGTAGCGTAGCTCATCATCACGCTGCCACGCAAGCACTGAGTGCAGTTGACGATCACCACACCGCGGGCGCAAGCAGCCTCCAGCACTCCCATCAGCGCGGTGTCGCGGGCTGGGGCGTTGCCGGCGCCATAGGTTTCCAGCACCATCCCTCGCACCGGCTCACGCAGGAGGTTCTCGACGATGCCGGCGGTAATGCCGGGAAAGAGTCGCAGGGCTCCCACGCTCACTTCAAGTAGCGGCTGTAGCGCCACCTCGGCGCGGGGTTTGGGCCGCACCCGCTCCCAGGCGATTGTGATCTCCACCCCAACCGTGCCGAGTGGCGGCGCGTTGGGCGAGGCAAAGGCGTCAAAACCACTGGCAGAGACCTTGCGCGCTCGGTTGCCACGGAGTAGCTGGCCACTGAGATAGATGCACACCTCAGGTATTGGATAGTGAGCGGCTAATAACAGGGAGGTGATCAGGTTTTCGCGGGCGTCGCTACGCACTTCGGCTAAGGGGATCTGCGAGCCGGTCAGGATGACCGGTTTGGCAAGCTGTTCCAGCATGAACGACAGCGCACTGGCGCTGTAAGCCATAGTGTCGGTGCCGTGCAGCACTACAAAGCCGTCGTACTGGTCGTGGTGCGCCACGATATCGCGGCCGATCCGCTCCCAGTCGTGCGGGGTCATATCGGCAGAATCTAGCAGCGGCGTATACTCGCGCACTGCCAGGCGCGGCATGTCTGGTGCTTGCAGCTCCGGCATGGCAGCTAGGTGCTCGGCCAAGTAGCCGGGTTTGGGTGCATAGCCCTTGGCGGTGCGCTTCATACCGATGGTTCCGCCGGTATGGGCGAGATAGACAGAGCGCGCCATGGTGAACCTAGCGGAAGTCGGCCAGGACGGCGAGTACCTCGCCGATATCGTGTGGGGTATGGTCGGCGTTGACCTGAAAACGGATCGACTCGTCGCCGCGCGGCACCACCGGGAAGTTCAGCCCGGTGGCCAACACGCCGTGCCGCCGCAGGTATGTCACCAGTGCGGCGGTGCGGGCAGTGTCGCGCACCATCAGCGGCACCACCGGATGCTCGCCAGGCAGGGTCTCGAAGCCGAGCTGCGTAAGACCGTCCTTAAAGCGCCCGGTCATGGTGCGCAGGTGAGCTAGGCGCTCAAGTCCTGCCGGGCTGTCGAGCAGCCTAAGCGCTGCTAGTGCCGCCGCCGCCTCGCCGGGGGTGATAGGGTTGGAGTAGATATACATCATCGCGGTCTCGCGCAAAAACTGCACCAGTGTCCGGCTGCCGACGGCGTAGCCACCGTTGACGCCGAAGGCCTTGCCGAGCGTGGCCACTAGGATATCGACGCCCTCGGCGCCGGTGTACTCCTCGGTGCCGCGCCCGGTCGCGCCGAAGGCGCCTACCCCGTGCGAGTCGTCGACTATGACGATGGCGTTCTCCGGGAATTGCGCGTCGAAGCGGTGTGCCAGCGCGACGATCTCCGCTAGCGGCGCGTGTACCCCGCGCATCGAAAAGATACCGTCGGTAACGATAATAACCCGCTTGCTGCCGGTGGTTGCGGCTTCGGCGAGCTTGGTCTCCAAATCAGCTAGATCGAGGTGCCGATAGACGAACTTGGCCTTGGGGCGCGCTAAGCGGATAGCGTTGATGATGCAGTTGTGGTTCAGCTCGTCGCTGATAACTGCCGTGTCGGCGCTAATAAGCGGGACCAGCACGCTCACTACCGCGGCGTAGGCGGAGCTGAAGATGATCCCCGCCTCGCGCTGGTGAAAGGCCGCCAGCCTCTCTTCGAGCGCCACATGGGGGGCGTGGGTGCCGCTGATGAAGCGCACCGCGCCGGGGCCGACGCCGTAGCGCCGCACTGCCTCCTCCTCGGCCTCAATGAGCGCCGGATGCAGCGCCAGGCCCAGGTAGCTGTTGGCGTTCAGCTTGATAAAGGGCCGCTCGCCCTCCCCCGCGACCAGGTAGCGTGGTCCGCGCTCGCCCTGAGCGGGCAGCACCGCCGTAATGACCGACTCGGATCCCTTAGCAGTCCCCTTGACGATGAGGTCGTCGAGGTGGGCCTGGAGCGCGCGGGTAACACGGTCGAAGGGCATGGGGCCTCCTAGTGTGTCTCGGCCTTGGTGCGCAGCTTGCTGAGCATATCCCGCACCATGGCCGGCAGGTCGTAGCGGGGCTGCCATCCCCACTCGGAGCGGGCGGCGCTGTCGTCTAGCGAGCGTGGCCAAGAGTCGGCGATAGCTTGCCGGACGGGGTCGATCTCGTAGTCTAGGGTGAAATGCGGGAGGTGGTGGCGGAGCTCTTGGGCCAGCACTTCGGGTGTGAACTGCATGGCGGTGACGTTAAAGGCGTTGCGGTGCAAGAGCTTTTTGGGGTCGGCCTCCATCAGCTGCATGGCGGCGTTAATGGCATCGGGCATGTACATCATGTCGAGCTGGGTATCGCCCTTTAAGAAGCAGGTGTAGCGCCCATAGCGGATGGCGGCGTAGAAGATTTCCACTGCATAGTCGGTGGTGCCGCCGCCCGGCGGCGCCACATAAGAGATCAGTCCGGGGAAGCGCAAGCCCCGCGCGTCTACCCCGAAGCGGTGGTAGTAGTAGTCGCAAAGCAGCTCCGCCGTCACCTTGGTAACGCCGTACATGGTGGTCGGGCGCTGAATGGTGTCTTGTGGGGTCTTCTCGCGTGGGGTGCTCGGCCCAAAGGCGCCGATGGAGCTGGGCACGAACACCGCGCAGCGCTCTTGGCGAGCAACTTCGAGCACCTTGTAAAGGCCGCCCACGTTGACCTCCCAGGCGACCTGGGGCTTCTGCTCCGAGACCGCCGAGAGCAGCGCCGCCAGGTGGTAGATGGTGTCGATCCGATATTTGCGCACCACCGCCTGTAGCTGGTGGGAGTCGGTGCAGTCGACGATTTCGAAGGGGCCGTTGCGCCCTAGGCGCTCGCGGGGCGCGATGCGGATATCCGAGGCGACGACTCGGTCGTCGCCATAGCGGGTGCGCAGGGCGGGGACGAGCTCGGCGCCGATCTGCCCGAGTGCGCCGGTGACGAGGATGGTGTTCATGGTCCGCTTACTCCGTATCCGAGCCTGAAAGCAGGCGCATAGTCAGGCTAACACGGTGGTGGCTACCGCATGACGACCGCCCTGGCAGTGCTCCAATTCAATCCCTCGTAGGAAGGCTAAAAACCCTTAAGGATGCGAACACCGGCCGCACCCTGGTCTTCAGACAGTGCTATATCAAGCGCTACGAAGACACCCGCGACCGCAACGTCCTGTTCGTGGCGGAGTACCAAAGCGGGTTTGTGGTGGACGGGCATACATTTTTTGAGACACGCGACCGAACTTACCACGAGGCGCAGCGCAGGGGGTTTCTAAGGTGGCCAAAATACTAGGTGGCAGCGCCTGGTCACTGCACCGTCCAGCAATGGGGTCTTGGGAGTCCAGGCCCGCCCCAAAGGGTTGTGGCCAAGTATAGCACACAGGTTTTTCTTTGGGGGAGGCCGCGCACCGCTACCGACTCCCCCGTTGCCTGGATGGCCGTCAGTACAAGCCTAGAAGGCGCTTCCAAAGTCCGCCGAGGTAGAGAGTTTCAATCCCTCGTAGGAAGGCTAAAAACGGTATTCGAGCTCCTGCGGTAGAGTGGCCAGCTGTTGGTTTCAATCCCTCGTAGGAAGGCTAAAAACTCGAGACTTCATCGTCAGCCATCCGGGGGCGGTGAAGTTTCAATCCCTCGTAGGAAGGCTAAAAACGCGGCGCGTCCAAGCACACTATCCGTGGGCGCACGTTGTTTCAATCCCTCGTAGGAAGGCTAAAAACTCTTCGAGCGGATCGGCGACTATATCCGGTCCATCGGGTTTCAATCCCTCGTAGGAAGGCTAAAAACGTGAGCAGATCATCCGCCGAGCACGAGAGCATCTTGAGTCTCAATCCCTCGTAGGAAGGCTAAAAACCCCGACATCTACGTGGAGCATTTGGCACTCGAGGAGTTTCAATCCCTCGTAGGAAGGCTAAAAACCGTGAGCGGATTCGGCACGCCGTGCTGCCCCGGCACGTTTCAATCCCTCGTAGGAAGGCTAAAAACGCTATGAGCTGAAGCCGCGCACGGTCGAGCCGGAACAGTTTCAATCCCTCGTAGGAAGGCTAAAAACGGGGCCAATCCGTCAGCTAGACGGCGAGCGTTCGTGCGTTTCAATCCCTCGTAGGAAGGCTAAAAACCGCTTATTTTTTTGCGCCTCGGCCCTCCCAGAAAAGTTTCAATCCCTCGTAGGAAGGCTAAAAACGGTACGACCAGTTCGACGCACCTTGGCCAGTGATGGCGTTTCAATCCCTCGTAGGAAGGCTAAAAACCCAACTTCGCCAGTCCCAGGGCCTTGAGCGCGAGCGTGTTTCAATCCCTCGTAGGAAGGCTAAAAACTCGATATTTCGGCGCTCCTCCTCTGCGATGTCCTGCTGTTTCAATCCCTCGTAGGAAGGCTAAAAACTCGAACACGCCGATGGGAGCAGCGTCGGTCACGGCTAGTTTCAATCCCTCGTAGGAAGGCTAAAAACAGTATGAACCGCACGAAGACCCTCCAGCGCGCTATCGTTTCAATCCCTCGTAGGAAGGCTAAAAACCCATCAGTTTCTCGATGGTGCGCACCAGTTTCAGCACGTTTCAATCCCTCGTAGGAAGGCTAAAAACCAGGCCAGGGCGCTAGGTCTACACCGCGGTGAGGATTACGTTTCAATCCCTCGTAGGAAGGCTAAAAACGATCACGAGGGGGCATGAGGGGACAATGATGAGTTGTTTCAATCCCTCGTAGGAAGGCTAAAAACCCTCGGCCTGCACCCATTGGCCCAGAATGAAGCGCCGTTTCAATCCCTCGTAGGAAGGCTAAAAACCCCTGGCTTGGATCTAGCGGCGTTTGACATGGCCGTGTTTCAATCCCTCGTAGGAAGGCTAAAAACGCATCCATGACAGCACCCCGCTGGTCGAGTCAGCCGTGTTTCAATCCCTCGTAGGAAGGCTAAAAACCTGTGGCTGCGCGGTAAGTTAACGCCGAGGACAAGTTTCAATCCCTCGTAGGAAGGCTAAAAACTTCCGACCACGTGGTCCAGAACTGGATGAGAAACCGGTTTCAATCCCTCGTAGGAAGGCTAAAAACGATCACGAGGGGGCATGAGGGGACAATGATGAGTTGTTTCAATCCCTCGTAGGAAGGCTAAAAACTGCGCACAAGCGCTCCCAGTAAACAGGGTCTACATGAGTTTCAATCCCTCGTAGGAAGGCTAAAAACTAGAAGCGCCGCGCACGCGGTAGATTAAGGCATGTTGCGTTTCAATCCCTCGTAGGAAGGCTAAAAACCGTAGGGGTCGAGGCCATAGTCGTCCAGGTCGCTCTGTTTCAATCCCTCGTAGGAAGGCTAAAAACGAGGGCCTCCCGCTCTATTGGAGCGAGGCGTGGTTGGTTTCAATCCCTCGTAGGAAGGCTAAAAACCCTCGCGGATATCTTTCGCACGGTCTAACAGGGTGGGTTTCAATCCCTCGTAGGAAGGCTAAAAACAGTGAATGCCTGCTGGATGGCCTGAAGAGGCTGCAGTTTCAATCCCTCGTAGGAAGGCTAAAAACCACGCAATGGCCGTCACGAGATCGGGAGGTAATTGCGTTTCAATCCCTCGTAGGAAGGCTAAAAACCACGCGGAGGCGCCACTCGCCGAGGCCGAACACATAGGTTTCAATCCCTCGTAGGAAGGCTAAAAACAGGTCGTCGTAGCCGACATCACCAGCCTCGTCTACGAGTTTCAATCCCTCGTAGGAAGGCTAAAAACGAAGCGCCGCGCACGCGGTAGATTAAGGCATGTTGCGTTTCAATCCCTCGTAGGAAGGCTAAAAACGGACTCGGATGCTTTACCGCCGCGTGCCGCGGTCGCGTTTCAATCCCTCGTAGGAAGGCTAAAAACCTTAACGTGGACGTACTCGTAGTTACCCCAGTCTCCGTTTCAATCCCTCGTAGGAAGGCTAAAAACCATGATCCGGGCCTGGTTCTTGGCGCGGGGCCAAGTTTCAATCCCTCGTAGGAAGGCTAAAAACCCTCCTACTCCTCGATGGTTGACCCCGCCAGACCAAGTTTCAATCCCTCGTAGGAAGGCTAAAAACTCGGCGCGGGTTGCATTGCCACCTCCCTCTCGGCGTGTTTCAATCCCTCGTAGGAAGGCTAAAAACTAGACATGATTAGCGAGGCGCTCTGGATTGCGCGGTTTCAATCCCTCGTAGGAAGGCTAAAAACTGCAGTCCTGCTCGTGGGCATGGCTGGTGATGATCGCGTTTCAATCCCTCGTAGGAAGGCTAAAAACAGCGCATGTCGTCTCTGGTAAAGACCACCACGCCCGTTTCAATCCCTCGTAGGAAGGCTAAAAACCTCGTTGATGTCGGGTTGCAGCGCCAGGGCGTTCTGGTTTCAATCCCTCGTAGGAAGGCTAAAAACTGCGGACGGCCCCGCCCTCCGGGCGAGCCGTCGTTAGTTTCAATCCCTCGTAGGAAGGCTAAAAACAAAACTGGCGTTCCAATCTGCAAACGACCCTCCCCCAGTTTCAATCCCTCGTAGGAAGGCTAAAAACCAGTGGTAGCCGTAGCCCAGGCAGTGACTACACTCGTTTCAATCCCTCGTAGGAAGGCTAAAAACGAACGGCAAAGCTCTAAGAACTCTTTCGTATCTGCTGTTTCAATCCCTCGTAGGAAGGCTAAAAACCTTCACGGCCTGAGGGGCCGGTGATGGTGTGGTCGTGTTTCAATCCCTCGTAGGAAGGCTAAAAACGTTAATCCGACGCATTCACGCGCGGATTAGGGAGGTGTTTCAATCCCTCGTAGGAAGGCTAAAAACGTAAGTGCTTCGTTAGAACCTAGCCGAGTTGCGTCGTGTTTCAATCCCTCGTAGGAAGGCTAAAAACTTCCCGGGTGCCACGTGGTGCACCATCCTGCATGCCTAGTTTCAATCCCTCGTAGGAAGGCTAAAAACTGGATCGTCCATCCCCTAGCCTTTAATTCCTGTTGGTTTCAATCCCTCGTAGGAAGGCTAAAAACGTGGAGCATCTGGCCGGCGAGCTAGGCGTCAGAGTGGTTTCAATCCCTCGTAGGAAGGCTAAAAACTCAGCGCCTTTGTGGCGCGCTGTCGCTGGTTGCAGGTTTCAATCCCTCGTAGGAAGGCTAAAAACTCATCGAGGCCATGGCCAGACAGAGCCGCTTCCGTGTTTCAATCCCTCGTAGGAAGGCTAAAAACCCGGGCGGGCCTACTTATTGGCAGCAGGCATGTTCGTTTCAATCCCTCGTAGGAAGGCTAAAAACCTACCTGGTTGAGATTTTCGGTGACGGGATGACCGTGTTTCAATCCCTCGTAGGAAGGCTAAAAACTTTGCGTATGTCATCATAGAGCCGCCACCCAGGATGGTTTCAATCCCTCGTAGGAAGGCTAAAAACCGTACCGGCAGATACCGGCCCTCGGTGTAGAGTTCAGTTTCAATCCCTCGTAGGAAGGCTAAAAACCGGATGTCGCCACTCGACCCTTAGCCAACCATTGGTAGTTTCAATCCCTCGTAGGAAGGCTAAAAACAGAGCGCAGAACTGGCTGAATGCTGCCAGCGTCCCAGTTTCAATCCCTCGTAGGAAGGCTAAAAACCATCCGCGGCCCCTTTCGAGCGAGAGTTCTGGTACGCGTTTCAATCCCTCGTAGGAAGGCTAAAAACCGGGGCCTGGAGGACGGCGCTTGGATCAGCGTCGGCATGTTTCAATCCCTCGTAGGAAGGCTAAAAACAGGGCAGCAGGAGGCCGCTCATGAGCTGAGCCCGTGTTTCAATCCCTCGTAGGAAGGCTAAAAACCTGGGCGGGAACCTCATGGTCGGGCTCAACAGCTCGGTTTCAATCCCTCGTAGGAAGGCTAAAAACCATAGCCAACGCTTGCTGTTGGATCTGCGCCTCCGAGTTTCAATCCCTCGTAGGAAGGCTAAAAACCGATCATGCCCTGGCTCCTCGACACCGTTGAATGGGCGTTTCAATCCCTCGTAGGAAGGCTAAAAACGTTGCAGGGGGTCGGCGGAAATATCGTCATAGCGCTGTTTCAATCCCTCGTAGGAAGGCTAAAAACGCTTGTCACCACCTTGCCGTTTGTTGAGAGCGTCACGTTTCAATCCCTCGTAGGAAGGCTAAAAACCGTACTCGGTGGCGCCGAAGCTGCCGTTGATATCGCCGGTTTCAATCCCTCGTAGGAAGGCTAAAAACCGCCGCTGGCTACGGCAGCGTACTCTTTGAGATCTTGTTTCAATCCCTCGTAGGAAGGCTAAAAACTCGAGCTCGTCGCTGGGCGGCGTGTGCAGGTAGTGCAGTTTCAATCCCTCGTAGGAAGGCTAAAAACGACCCCAGACACCGTTCCGAAGGGCGCCGTATTCGTTTCAATCCCTCGTAGGAAGGCTAAAAACCGTGCCGTTGGTCTTGGCGACCGTCTGGTCGTTGACGAGTTTCAATCCCTCGTAGGAAGGCTAAAAACTCCAGAACGGCCGCTCGGCCAACACCTCCGGATCGGGTTTCAATCCCTCGTAGGAAGGCTAAAAACCCGGCCGGCAAGCTCTGCCAGGATGTAGCCCGCCTCGTTTCAATCCCTCGTAGGAAGGCTAAAAACGCCTCGGCGTCGAAGCGGATGTTCCCGGCGCTGGTCAGTTTCAATCCCTCGTAGGAAGGCTAAAAACCGCTCATCTCGGCGCTCATCTAGCTTCCGCCATTCCGGTTTCAATCCCTCGTAGGAAGGCTAAAAACAAAACGCTTCCGCGACGGCGGGTAGCGGCTGACGCGCGTTTCAATCCCTCGTAGGAAGGCTAAAAACAGTTCGTGGAGATAGTCAGAGCAAGCCCGGGTGTAGTTTCAATCCCTCGTAGGAAGGCTAAAAACGGGGCGGTTGAAACGGAAGGTGCCCTCCTCAAGGGCGAGTTTCAATCCCTCGTAGGAAGGCTAAAAACCATCAGAGGTCCTCTTCCGCTGCGAGCCGGCCGGGTTTCAATCCCTCGTAGGAAGGCTAAAAACGCGATTTGGAGCAACGACCATGCCGTACCGTCCCAAGTTTCAATCCCTCGTAGGAAGGCTAAAAACGATCGGATCGCAGGCGTGCCGCCTGCTGTAAGGCCGCGTTTCAATCCCTCGTAGGAAGGCTAAAAACCCAACCGGCCCGCCCTGGGCAGCCGCTCCAGCCTCCAGTTTCAATCCCTCGTAGGAAGGCTAAAAACGGCGGGGAGACACACTCACCGCGCCGGCCATACCAAGTTTCAATCCCTCGTAGGAAGGCTAAAAACTACACCAACCCGCTGCCAATCATCTTAAAGCTGTTGTTTCAATCCCTCGTAGGAAGGCTAAAAACGGTCTGCCGTAGTCCTCCGGTCCGGGAGCTGCACCCGGTTTCAATCCCTCGTAGGAAGGCTAAAAACCGTCCTTCCTAGCTCGCCAGCTCTTGGGCGAGCTCAGTTTCAATCCCTCGTAGGAAGGCTAAAAACCGAGGTCGCCGGTCAGGAGGCCGACGATGATGTTAAGTTTCAATCCCTCGTAGGAAGGCTAAAAACTGCCGCGTCGGCAACCGGCACCGGCTGGCGATCCGGTTTCAATCCCTCGTAGGAAGGCTAAAAACCGAGCCGGAGGGATATGGCGCGCCGGTGAGTGGTCAAGTTTCAATCCCTCGTAGGAAGGCTAAAAACAAAGCCCCGCTTCGGCGGGGCTGGCACCCTCATAGGTGTTTCAATCCCTCGTAGGAAGGCTAAAAACCTCGCGGTGCGCAAGAAGGCCTGACTCTCCCCATGCCGTTTCAATCCCTCGTAGGAAGGCTAAAAACCGCTCTTTCAGCCACTCGGTAGCCTCTTCCAGTGTCGTTTCAATCCCTCGTAGGAAGGCTAAAAACAATGTCGCACGTGGTCTCTAAGCACACCTCCCTGAGTTTCAATCCCTCGTAGGAAGGCTAAAAACACGGTCGCCGTCCGAATCTCACCTTGGTCTACACCGGGTTTCAATCCCTCGTAGGAAGGCTAAAAACTAGAAACCAGGTGGCTGCTTTGCTTGTGCAGGATGTCCCGTTTCAATCCCTCGTAGGAAGGCTAAAAACTCTCGTTGCCGCTGGCCAGGTCCAGCCGGCGGTACTTGTTTCAATCCCTCGTAGGAAGGCTAAAAACTTGATTCTGCGGCGCATGATCATGTGGTTGCGCTTGTTTCAATCCCTCGTAGGAAGGCTAAAAACTCTTTAGCCGCGTCCTGGTCCAATCCGGCGGTGTGCGTTTCAATCCCTCGTAGGAAGGCTAAAAACTGGACCCAGTTACCGCGTCACCGGCTCCTACGGTGCGGTTTCAATCCCTCGTAGGAAGGCTAAAAACCAGTACGCCGTGGGGGAGGTTGATGGTGATGGACTCCGTTTCAATCCCTCGTAGGAAGGCTAAAAACTTTATGGCGCATCCCGTGGACGACCATCGAGAGGGTGTTTCAATCCCTCGTAGGAAGGCTAAAAACCTCCCCGGTGCCTCCTGGTGTTCGGTGCTGCACGCTTAGTTTCAATCCCTCGTAGGAAGGCTAAAAACCACTAACTTGTGTTCGTAGTCGGTTACTACTGCCAGGTTTCAATCCCTCGTAGGAAGGCTAAAAACGAGTCGTAGCCGAACTCGTCTGCGTAGCGCCAGGCCTGTTTCAATCCCTCGTAGGAAGGCTAAAAACTTGCCGTCGAAGCCGTGGAGCTCGAAGCCGCGCTTGTTTCAATCCCTCGTAGGAAGGCTAAAAACGGCCTCTCCCGGCCCGTGTACGACGCGAAGCAGCTAGTTTCAATCCCTCGTAGGAAGGCTAAAAACGAGGATGCGGTCAAGAACGATGCCGACGACCCCGGGTTTCAATCCCTCGTAGGAAGGCTAAAAACAAGATGCAAATCTGGCATTGCCATGAGGCACAGCGGGTTTCAATCCCTCGTAGGAAGGCTAAAAACGCAAACTTTGCCGTGCTGGGAGGGCTGAAGGCGCCGGTTTCAATCCCTCGTAGGAAGGCTAAAAACAGGGCCTTGGCTATGCCATGTTGTTTCTGAATGATAGTGTTTCAATCCCTCGTAGGAAGGCTAAAAACCGGCCGGGTAATGGGCTGGGTAGGGGGCCTTACCCGTTTCAATCCCTCGTAGGAAGGCTAAAAACGGCGCTATCAACTCGTCGTCGATGTAGAGATCGCTCGTGTTTCAATCCCTCGTAGGAAGGCTAAAAACTACACCCACCACCACCTCAAAGCCACCCAGGCTCCAGTTTCAATCCCTCGTAGGAAGGCTAAAAACGGCCACGTCATCAGGCGTCCAGCCGTAGCCTGCGCAGTTTCAATCCCTCGTAGGAAGGCTAAAAACCCTCTACAGAGCCGACCTCTCCGGAGCCAAAGGTATGTTTCAATCCCTCGTAGGAAGGCTAAAAACGTCGTAGCCGAACTCGTCTGCGTAGCGCCAGGCCTGTTTCAATCCCTCGTAGGAAGGCTAAAAACGCGCACTACGTGGTCGACGAGGCCCAGCACATCGCGTTTCAATCCCTCGTAGGAAGGCTAAAAACAATCAGTTTTGTGGTCTTTGGGCGTAGCAATGTGGTGTTTCAATCCCTCGTAGGAAGGCTAAAAACGTTACCGTTGACGAGCGTGCAATTGCATCGGTTTGCAGTTTCAATCCCTCGTAGGAAGGCTAAAAACAGCTGACGCCAGCACTACGCGCGTCGGGCCGAACCAGTTTCAATCCCTCGTAGGAAGGCTAAAAACCTCTCCGGAGCCAACCTCTCCGGAGCCGACCTCTAGTTTCAATCCCTCGTAGGAAGGCTAAAAACCGAGAGCGTGACTTCCTCGAAGACACCGGCGAGCGGTTTCAATCCCTCGTAGGAAGGCTAAAAACGCGGGCGGCGGTAGCCGGGATAGCGGGCGGTGGTCTGTTTCAATCCCTCGTAGGAAGGCTAAAAACGAGAGGGACTGACATGAAGCTCTATGACATATACGGGTTTCAATCCCTCGTAGGAAGGCTAAAAACCGCTTGCGCCGAGCAGGTCGCCGTCCCTCGGCGCTATGTTTCAATCCCTCGTAGGAAGGCTAAAAACACCGCATGGTGCCGATGAGCCGGTTGAACGACTCTTGTTTCAATCCCTCGTAGGAAGGCTAAAAACCCCTCTTGAAAGCCGGCACCCGCGTGTCGGTTTCGTTTCAATCCCTCGTAGGAAGGCTAAAAACCCAAGTGCTTCGACAGTCAGACCGAAGTGCTCACGACGTTTCAATCCCTCGTAGGAAGGCTAAAAACTGGGATGATGACGGCCGTCACCGTCGTTCCGCTGGTATGTTTCAATCCCTCGTAGGAAGGCTAAAAACACCGCAGCCTCGAGCCGAACAAAGTGCTCGCTCGGGTTTCAATCCCTCGTAGGAAGGCTAAAAACATTCGACGCCAATCTGCCCTGGGTGGCCATAGTCTCGGTTTCAATCCCTCGTAGGAAGGCTAAAAACCGCGCCAGCGACTACCGCGAGGTCGTCGAGCAGGCCTAGTTTCAATCCCTCGTAGGAAGGCTAAAAACCGGCACATGGAGCGACGACAGCGAGAAAGAGGTCGCGTTTCAATCCCTCGTAGGAAGGCTAAAAACCCGAGGCGATGCGGCCCGCTGCGGCCGTCAGTGCTGAGTTTCAATCCCTCGTAGGAAGGCTAAAAACGCCACACATCCGCCCAGGCGAGCGGGTGCGCCTCAAGTTTCAATCCCTCGTAGGAAGGCTAAAAACAACTCGCCCCAGCGAGCACTCGCCCGGTCGATCCAAGTTTCAATCCCTCGTAGGAAGGCTAAAAACCCCACCTGTGCCGCTGGCAATGTTGGACGAAGGAGACGTTTCAATCCCTCGTAGGAAGGCTAAAAACCCAGCCAGGCGGACGTAGTTCTGGAGCTCGAGCCTGTTTCAATCCCTCGTAGGAAGGCTAAAAACACATCCGGGCGGCCCACTGGCATACCTACTGGACCGGGTTTCAATCCCTCGTAGGAAGGCTAAAAACCATTACTGGAATGGCTGCTTACCAAGTTCAATCCGCGTTTCAATCCCTCGTAGGAAGGCTAAAAACGCCTACTGGACGAGCTAGCGGGCATTACGGCACTCGTTTCAATCCCTCGTAGGAAGGCTAAAAACCCTGCATGTGCCCGTTGGGGTAGATGTCAATCTCAGGTTTCAATCCCTCGTAGGAAGGCTAAAAACCTACCGCATCGACGAAAGCGGTGAGGTAGTTCTAGGGTTTCAATCCCTCGTAGGAAGGCTAAAAACTTGCCGACATCGGCCTGGGTGATCTGGTCGGCGCCGGGTTTCAATCCCTCGTAGGAAGGCTAAAAACCCCGGCAGTCGTGCCCGTAGGCGCAGACCTCGGACGGTTTCAATCCCTCGTAGGAAGGCTAAAAACGCTGATAGCGACACAAGAGCGTTTGACGCAAACTGAGGTTTCAATCCCTCGTAGGAAGGCTAAAAACTAGTCGCTCAGCCGGCCTAGCGCGTTGCTGGTTCCCGTTTCAATCCCTCGTAGGAAGGCTAAAAACCATGGGCGGTAGCCCAGCGTTGCGAGAACGCTGGGGTTTCAATCCCTCGTAGGAAGGCTAAAAACAGTCTCGAGCGCATTGTCCAGATTGATGCGCAGGGACTGTTTCAATCCCTCGTAGGAAGGCTAAAAACCACCGACTAACGGCGCGGCAATCTCTTCAGCCAGTTGTTTCAATCCCTCGTAGGAAGGCTAAAAACAATCCTGGTGCAGCGCGGCAACCTCAAGAACAGCATGTTTCAATCCCTCGTAGGAAGGCTAAAAACTCACGTGGCGCGGTGCGACTAACGCCGATGATAACGAGTTTCAATCCCTCGTAGGAAGGCTAAAAACAGCCATGATCCGGGGCCTGGCCATCCCCTGGGCCGCGTTTCAATCCCTCGTAGGAAGGCTAAAAACACGTCCACGGGGTGACAGTGAGAGCACCCAAGCTAGGTTTCAATCCCTCGTAGGAAGGCTAAAAACTCGCAGCCGGTGACAACAAAACCACTAAAGGCTCGTAGTTTCAATCCCTCGTAGGAAGGCTAAAAACCGAGGTCGGCCAGGATCAAGGCCTTTTCAATCAGCTGTTTCAATCCCTCGTAGGAAGGCTAAAAACCGGTACAGAGACAAGGAGGCCGAACGGCAGCTTGAGTAGTTTCAATCCCTCGTAGGAAGGCTAAAAACCTGCCATTTCGGCCATGGCGCTAGCTCGCGATCCCCGTTTCAATCCCTCGTAGGAAGGCTAAAAACCTTGCAACGCGGCGTTGTACAACTCGGCGCACCTAGGTTTCAATCCCTCGTAGGAAGGCTAAAAACTTACCCACTCAGTTGGCACGCGCAAGACTAGCCAACGTTTCAATCCCTCGTAGGAAGGCTAAAAACGATAAGCTCATCGTCCCCAAGGAACAGCTCTTGCACGTTTCAATCCCTCGTAGGAAGGCTAAAAACTCTACGCTGCCGACCAGCGCGGCGATTTGACGTGGAGTTTCAATCCCTCGTAGGAAGGCTAAAAACCCGGGTGCCAAAGGCAGCCTGCGCGCGATCATCCCCGTTTCAATCCCTCGTAGGAAGGCTAAAAACTCAGACTGACGAAATCAGTGCTATCGGGTTCGGTGGGTTTCAATCCCTCGTAGGAAGGCTAAAAACGCGCGATGCCCGCTTCGGCGTCGGCGATCTCGCGCTTGTTTCAATCCCTCGTAGGAAGGCTAAAAACCCGGAGCCAGCGGGATTAGTCAGCCGGTGCATGGTCTGTTTCAATCCCTCGTAGGAAGGCTAAAAACAGTGTACACGAACGCCCCCGAAGGGATTGCGTTACGTTTCAATCCCTCGTAGGAAGGCTAAAAACCCTGCCGGTGTTAGACGGTCGCCTGCCCAATATCGAGTTTCAATCCCTCGTAGGAAGGCTAAAAACGCGTATTTCGAGGCTCCCGCCCGTGCGTATGAAGCCGGTTTCAATCCCTCGTAGGAAGGCTAAAAACCCCGCAGCACGCGGAAGAAGTTCACCACCCGACCGTGTTTCAATCCCTCGTAGGAAGGCTAAAAACATGATTGGTAGGGCACCAACTAACCCGCCATGAAGCGGTTTCAATCCCTCGTAGGAAGGCTAAAAACCCTGACTACCTGTTAGCGCATTACCTGGCGGAGTCCCGTTTCAATCCCTCGTAGGAAGGCTAAAAACTCCTACCCTGACTCGCTAGCCACCATACCTGCTGGTTTCAATCCCTCGTAGGAAGGCTAAAAACGGCGTCAAGGGCGCCGGGTATAGGTCGCGCTAGGGTGGTTTCAATCCCTCGTAGGAAGGCTAAAAACCGATTAGGCCGCGCCGGACGTTGTTGGTGATATCCTGTTTCAATCCCTCGTAGGAAGGCTAAAAACATCAGCCAGGCGCTTGGGACGGCCAAGGCCGCGCAGTTGTTTCAATCCCTCGTAGGAAGGCTAAAAACGATGGTCGCGTTATGGGCCATGTTTGCTCTCAGGTGGTTTCAATCCCTCGTAGGAAGGCTAAAAACAGAACCTACGGGCTCGCTCGGTGTAGACCTCGGCATGTTTCAATCCCTCGTAGGAAGGCTAAAAACTACTTCGCGGGGCAGATCGGGCGCGAAGCCGACGCGTTTCAATCCCTCGTAGGAAGGCTAAAAACCAGGCATGGCCTCGGGCCTAGCCAGCACCCCACCGACGTTTCAATCCCTCGTAGGAAGGCTAAAAACTCTACGCTGCCGACCAGCGCGGCGATTTGACGTGGAGTTTCAATCCCTCGTAGGAAGGCTAAAAACCTAGCTCATGCTCGGATTTATCCACGACCTTCTCGCGTTTCAATCCCTCGTAGGAAGGCTAAAAACCTTCAATGGCATCACGGACAACAGGCCACCGATCTCGTTTCAATCCCTCGTAGGAAGGCTAAAAACTCCGGGTGCCAAAGGCAGCCTGCGCGCGATCATCCCCGTTTCAATCCCTCGTAGGAAGGCTAAAAACCGAACTGCGAAGGAGGTAGGCCGTGACTGACCTAATCGTTTCAATCCCTCGTAGGAAGGCTAAAAACGGTCTCAGACCCGAAGGAGGGTCCATGAACAGTAGTTTCAATCCCTCGTAGGAAGGCTAAAAACCTTTTGCGGCACGGCGCCGCTCTGGTGGAGAGCGAGTTTCAATCCCTCGTAGGAAGGCTAAAAACTGCAACGGACTACGAAGTCGCTGTTGGAACAACCACGTTTCAATCCCTCGTAGGAAGGCTAAAAACGGGGTCTGGGAAGGCGCAAGGAGGTGTACGAGGCCAGTTTCAATCCCTCGTAGGAAGGCTAAAAACACCGAAGGGAGCCCGCAATGAGTGCAGTTCAAATCACGTTTCAATCCCTCGTAGGAAGGCTAAAAACTGAACTAGGGGGGGGGTTGGCGTGGTGGGGTCTACGAGTTTCAATCCCTCGTAGGAAGGCTAAAAACTCTGGGCAGACCCCGTTACACCTTGCGGCGGCGCAGTTTCAATCCCTCGTAGGAAGGCTAAAAACAACTGCTTGACGATGCGACACTAGACCTATTCGAGGTTTCAATCCCTCGTAGGAAGGCTAAAAACCGGGTTTTAGTAGAACTAGGGGCCGATGTTAATGCCCGTTTCAATCCCTCGTAGGAAGGCTAAAAACGGCGCAGGGGGTTATCGTCGAGCGGGTCATGGGCCAGTTTCAATCCCTCGTAGGAAGGCTAAAAACTTTTGATGTCGTAGTCCTCGCCCGCCTCCTGCCCCGTTTCAATCCCTCGTAGGAAGGCTAAAAACGGCGGGATATTCTCACCTCGTATCCGTGAGGGCCGTTTCAATCCCTCGTAGGAAGGCTAAAAACCCGGTTGAACAGCCGCCAGTGGAGCCGGTTGATGCCGTTTCAATCCCTCGTAGGAAGGCTAAAAACCCAAGCCGCCCCCGCTTCGGCTTTGACCTACTCAAGTTTCAATCCCTCGTAGGAAGGCTAAAAACCCGTGTCGCCCCGTCAGTGACACGAGGACAGTATAGCATGTTTCGGCCAATCGTGTACCGATCTCAGAGGGAAAAGGTTGCGGTTTCCGCAATCAGTACGAGATGAACTCTGTCTTGATGCCGGTGTGTCGGTATCACGAGGTTTTTGCAGGATTAGACATCGACACTCCTTTGGCTACAAAAACTCCCCTGGCTCTTTAGTGGCTATGCCCAGGCGTTCCTTGTGAAGAAACTCCTCCGAGCGCAGGGTGTAAAACATCACCGTGTCGTGCGTGTCGTCGATGATCCTGCTGACCTCGAACTTGAGGCGCTTGTACTGGGCAGGGGAGAGCTCGCCTTCGAGTAGTGAGTTCTGTACGTGGGTCAGGTATTTGCGCCCGGTCTTCAAAACCTTGACCACGCGCTCGACGCCGACGTCGTAGACCATGATGACGTACACCTACCACCTCGCCACGTAGGGGACATAGGGCTCGTCGCCAATCAAATGCTTTTCCAGCTTGTAGCACTCCATGCGGATGAGGCGGCGATACGAGACGTGTCGCTTGAGACGCGGCATCATCAGCGTGTCCTTGAGGCGTTCGTCGTAAGCCTTGAGGAAGGTCTGACGGGCGTTTTCCTTGAGAAAGATGCCGCCAGAGTCTTTCTGGAAGCTGCTCGCGTTCAGCATCCCCTTGTTGATGAGGGTGAAGATGATACGGTCGACGACGATCGGTTTGAAAATCTCGGCGAGATCGAGATTCAGGCTGTAGCGCCGGTAGTTGGTGGTGTGCAAAAAGCCGATGCGCGGGTCGAGGTGGGTGCGGTAGATTTCGGAGAGGCAGCTCACGTACATGAGGCTGTTGCCGAAGCTGATCAGCGCGTTGACACGATTTAGCGGTGGACGTTTGGTGCGGCTCTCGAACTTGAAGTCTTCGTTGTTCAGGATGCCGTCCCAGACTTGATAGTAGACGGTGCGGGCATTGCCTTCGAGTGCCATGAGCGTTTCGATGTCCTGTTGATCGGTGACGAGGTACTGCGCGTCGCGAATATTGTCCAGCACCTCGCCGTAGTTGCCAGGGCCGCGCCGCTGGTAATACATCAAGACTTTTTCGAGGTTACGCAGCGCTCCCAGCACGAACGCCTGAGCTAGCGCCAGGCGCTTGGGGAACTCGTTGTAATGGGTGGCTTGCTGGAGCGTCAGATAGCCTGAGACGTACTGCTCGCGCGGCATGTAGCTTCCTGCGTAGTAGCCGTAGTAGTTGTAGAGGTGCAAGGGGATGCCATGTTGGGTCAGAAAGTTGAGTGCCCGGGTGTTCAGAGCTACCTCGCCGAAGACGTGGATTTCGCTGGTGGTCTCGACCGGCACCATGCGCATCCCTTTGGGCCCGTCGAAGCGCAAAGTGTTCTGCTGGCGCGAGAGTTCGCCGTTTGAGAAGATGTAAACGGGCGCTTTCAAAGCGTGCTCCTGACGACCCTAGTACGCCTCGCTCACCCACTGCAGATACTCCTCGTAACTCATGCGCAGGTGGCGAATCTCTCGGGCGCTGACGTTGATATCTACCGGGAAACTATGGGGCCTATATTCAGCTAGCCGATTCAGAAGCGGCCGATCGGTGCTTGACAAGATGATTAGATCGTCGGCACCGGGCAATCCTTCAGGCAGAGCGCCCGGCAGCACATCGGGGTAGTGCGTGGGGATGTAGAAGCGGTCAAGCAGTTGGACCTCTGAGGCGATGGATGCTAGCGGGTTGAGATCGATCAGTCCCAGCAGGTCACCCAGCCGGTGCGTTTGCGGCGGCGTCTGCCCCTGGTGAGCGAGAAGCCCCTTCACCACCTTTTCGGCACACTGTTGGCAGTGAAAGCAGACCTGGTTATACAGCCCCTCGGCCTTTGCCAGCTCCGCCATGCGCAAGTCCTCACCGGCAAAGGCGAGCCAGCGTTCACTTGCCGCGTTCATAAAGCACCTTGCCTTTACTCACGATCTCTTCTCGCACAAAGGCCCGTTCCTGGGACAGCTGCGCGAATTCAGCAGGGGTATAGACCAGAATATCCACCCCCACGCGAGGCTCTAGCAGCCGCATCACCTCCTTGGTGCGGTCTAGAAAACGCTTCTCGGTCTCCTTGACGATGACCAGGTCTATGTCGGACCAGTCGCTCGCGCTTCCGTGAGCCAGTGAGCCAAAAAGGAGGATGCGCTCCGGATCGTAGTGCTCGCGAAGTAGCGGAAGATACCGCTTTAGTTCCGCTTCCAGCGTGGCTCGTTGTGATGAGACTGTTTGCTCGGCCATGGCTCATCTCCTCTCTTCAGTAAGGATTATGGTTGAAAATAACCATGTCGCCAGTCGCGGGCGAGTCGTAGAGTAGCGTTATTCCCTTACCTCGCTTTGACAGCCATTACGGTTCTAGTACATCGAGTCCGGGCACGCCGCTAAAATGCCTATCCTCGGTTACGAGGGTGGCCCGGTAGTGGCGTGCCGTGCCCGCGATGATCGCGTCCGGTAGTTTCAGCATACGCGCTCCGCGTAGCTCGATAATGTACGACAAGAGCTCTTTCTGTGAGGTGGTCAAGCCAACGACCTCGACACGTGCCGCGAAGGCTTCAAACAGGCTCTTGTCCGCTTCGGTCAGCTCGGGAAAGACCAGAAACTCGAGCTGGGTGATGATCGAGAGGCCAATCCAATCAGCCCTTTCGAGGCGTTCGGCAAGAGTTTTGTTGCCGGCCAGGAGTGAGATGACGGCACTGGTATCGAGCAGGTAGCGTTCACCATTCATCGCGCAGGTCTCGTTGCGTGGCCAAGGCGTCACCTTTCCAAGCCAGCCTGCCCACTAAGTCGGAAAAGTCGTAACGCACCTGCCTGGGCTTACTCAGCACAATGACCAATTCGACCTCGCCCGCAGGCAAGTTGGTGGGCACATCCAGGCGCAAGTGGCCGTCAGGATCGATGGTGGTGGTCAACTTTAGCGTTTCCATAGCTTTTCTCCTTAATGCGGATTATGGTCGAAGATCACCGCTTCGACGGTCGCGGGCCAGTCGCAAAGGAGCGTTTTAACCTTGCCATGCAGCACGTGGGCGACGCGGAGGTAGAGCCAGTGTACGAAGTTTGAGCGAGCGAAGCGATGCGCACCGGGGCGCGGCCGGGCTCAGCGGGAAAGCCGCATCCTCGTGTCCGGTGACGAGCCGAGGTCCTGCTGAATACCAAAGAGAAGCCGCTCAATGTAGCCCTCTCGCGATATTATCAATGACAAAGACGTCATCGGCGTAGTGCCCAAACAGCCGCCGCTCGTCACCCGACCAGATATCGCACTCGTGAGTTGAAGGTGGTTTGGGATCGCCCTTGAGCGCTTTGAAATCCAAACCCCTGAGATTGCTGCCTTTACCTTGGCTGACGAAGCTGAGCTGATCGAGCCGCTCGTTGAGAACGGCAAGCTGATCGCTGGTCAATCGCTGCCGCTCGACGCTCTTTCTGAAACCGTCGCCGAAGCGCAACCCTGGTAAGGGCGCAAGCAGGTCGCGCCCGTAAAGCGCACGTTTACTTTGCTGCCACACCAGCTCTCCCCACTCCGAAAGCGTCACTTCGCCATCAACCTCAAAGAGCAGCGTTTCCGGGATGCCGGTCACTTCTTGCGTGCTCAGCGTTTGTCCGTGGCTAAGGAGGCGCAGTTTGTCGCCGTACTGCGCCATGAGGCCGTCGATATCGAGCCGTATCGGCAGCCTGGGAATGCGCAAGAGGCTACCAGTCTCGAAGATGTAGACGCTTTCGTCGGCGTAGAACATCCCGACGGTTTGCATGAACCCTTGGGCGCTCTTAAAGCCGCCGGTGAGGTTAAACACCACCCGGTAGTCGGCGCTGCGGTAGCCGGGCAGTGTCTCTTCGCACCAGCGGATAAGCTGAATCATTGCGTTGCGAAAGCTCGAGTAGTCGTCGGTCACAAGTCCAGCGAACTTCTGCACCTGCACGCTGAGGCCCTGCGCCCCCAACCAGGCGCGAATGATCTCGCCGACCGCCTCACCCAGGAAAGTGTCGCTGACAATCAGCACGTGCCGATCGCGCTCGCGCCCCCTTAGCTGATTGTCGTAGTAGCTGAGAATGCCGTTTAACTCGGCGCTGAGCCACTTGGCGTCGGCCGGATTAGTGCAGGCGAGCAACTCGGTACGGCGTGCCGCGATGTGCGCCTCGAGCCTGGCCAAATCGTCCGGCGCTAGCGCCCCACGTTTGGCGTTGGCGTTGCGAATTACCAAGGTTCGCACCTCACTATCAGGAGTGTTGGTGAGGATGCTGGTGCCGCAGGTTGAGAGGATGAGGTGGTTTTTCATAAGCGATCCGCTGCTTCAGATGCGTTTCTCATGGCGCTGAATTGGCTAAACGTTTCTGTATCTTACGAATGAGTTGAGGTATCAGTAACTCTAACCCCGAAATATGCGTCTGAGTGAGTGACAAAATGCGCTTGACTTTCTCTTCGGCATTGACAACATCGCTTTGATAGGTCTGCACTATCCAGTTCTCTAAATCGTCTTGACACCCCTCTAAGTCGTTGCGCCAGTTACCAGAAGTGCTTTTCTCAAAAAACACGCTTTCTATTGGTTCGCTCTTGCCAGTTAGCTCACCGAAAGCTGATGGGTCGGATAATACAGGGCGCTTTTTGAATTCGTCCAGTTGCATATAGCGCGTGTTGGGACGATTCTCCGTCTGGAGATACAAGTCGGCGCTCGCCTGAGCAGGGTAGCCAGGCCACTCGAGCATCTTTAGCAGCATGACGATGCGTTTTAAGCCGTACAAGTGCTCACAGGTGGGCTCGGGTGCAAGCTCGGAAAGGATGTGCTTTTCAAAAGTCTTAGTGCGCTCAATCAGCACGTTCCTGTCACTCAAGCTTTGAGGCTCCTCTAAACCCAACTTCCATTCATCACCGTTAAAGAGTGACTTATAGCGTTCGGCGCGGTTGGTCAGATACAGCGTCGCCTCCAGCTTCACGGCGCCCATACCCAAGGGTTTGCCCATACCGAGACTGTGACAGTAGTCCTTACCTTCAGACCCAACGGGATGCAGCACCCAGCAGAGCGCGCCTAGTTCGCGGTCAGAGAGATTTTCAAAGTACACGTGGAACTTAAACTGCACTCCGTCGCGAACGGGGCGGAATAAGGTATGTTGGGTGCTATCTGACTTAACCCTGCCATTCTCATCGAGCCACTTTGGATCACGCTCTTCAATTTCAGTAACAGCGGGATTGTTCTGATGCCAATAAAACTTATGACCGCGTAGGGTTGTATCAGCTGGCGGACTGCCATAGTGATTCAGTTTTTTGCGGTCATCAGGATTGTGCTGTGTGAGGTAGTGCTGAAAAGCCGTAGGTTTGGGAGAGGCAAGGATTTTGGGGGTAAACGGCTGTTCTGAAAGCCAAAGATTCTCGGGTTTACCAATGAGCGTGGCGTCGGTGATATTGACACGGCTTGCATAGGCTTGACTCTTGTCGCCTTGCCTCTTCTGTTTGTCGTCACGCCCGACATAGCCAAACAGTGAGTCAGCGTAGTCCAATACAGATGCCTTACGCAACTCCTCCGGCAAAAGATCATGTGGTGTTGATTGATAAGGCAAGCGGAACATTTGCGCACGTCCGATAAAGGTTAGCTCATCCTGTTCACGCAAGAAAAAGATCGGCTCTCCGGGACCTTGAGGATTCGTACCTAGGAAGCCGTCACGTTGTCTATAGTTTTCCTTAGGCTCTTTCCTCGGGAAAGCCTTAGTTTGCCACTGCGTTATCTGATCGTCATCGTGAAAACGCTCGATGATTGCCTCAGGTACATTGAGTATCTCGGCATTCTCACCAGGTAGCAAGAAAACAAACTCCTTTGTCTTCCTAGGTGCGTCTCCAGTGATAACCAGTCGTCCCTCTTGGTAATTAGGACGTGAAGACAAAGCCAAATCCTCGACAAAGCGGCCATTCCCTGAGAGCTTCACCCAAATTGGTTGCCACTGGTAGTTTTGATTAGAATTGTTTCGCCAAACTGGAGTTTTATTGGGGCCGCTACCTTGGTACACCTGACCTTTAAGTTGATTCCGATTCACACGAGCCATTTGGCAAACCCGGATCGCGTAGCCGTCACTTGAACGGACGAGAAACCCCGATTCGACCTTTTCGACCATCCGGTTACGGTAGTAGAGCCCAACGGCTGTGTCGTCTACGGTGCGAAAGAAAAGCTTTTTTTCAGTAACACGCTCGAGCTTCCCATAACTCACAACCTCCAGCAAGCTCCTCAGCATCCCCCGCAGGCTGCTACCGGGAATCACAGGTTCACCGAGACGGTGAGTGTAGAAAAAATCTGGGGTATTTTTGATCAACTCCCGGAAAGAAATCTTCTTCTCTTTGAAGAGCTTTTCGTCCTCACCACGCTCCTGGCGCAAAAATGCGTCCAGCGTAAGCGGGCAGCGCACATACAGCGGCGAGCGAGTAGTAAGCGTCACGTCGAAGTAGCCTGTATGGCGCTTTACGTCGTAGCGGTCGTGGTCGGGGAGCTTGTCAGCGCTTGGTACAGCTGGAATGACTTTTTCGGGCAGCGGCACGAAGTTATAAGGTGTGCTGGCGGTGCGGTCTGATCTTGGATTTTTGTGCTTGGGTAAGGTCATGGCTGTTTCTCCACAGACAGATCAACAAGGCGGCTGGTGTGAATGCGAACAAAACCCATGTCGTCTTTGCGCAGATAATGGCGCACGTGCAACCGCAGTGGTCGACTACGTTCATCAAATGTTCCCTTGACAGAGCGTGGCACAGCGTGGGCTAAACCCTCAACACCGTCACGCATCAAAGTAAAGTCGTGTGCAAGTGCCTTAGCATCGGTTCCCCACAGGATATGGTGCTCATCGATAACTTCTTGGTAGGTAGTATCTTCGGTGGGAACGTCGTCTTCGATGAGCCGCGCGTGCCACGCGTTATCGCCATCTCGCCAAAGGAGCAGTTCGGCACTCGCTCTAAAAATGCGGGCGGCTTGTAGCGTTTCGCTGCGTAGTGGTGGGGATATGTCGCTAACTTCGCTCGAAAGCTGCAGGGTTTGGTCGTCAATGCGCCCCCAGATTACCCCGTCATCAGCGTGAGCCAGGAGCCACTTAAACTCGAGGTTGTGTGAGGCGGTTTGTTCTTCGAGCCAACGCTTTATGTCGTCATCCGCAGGGGGGGCGATTGACGTTAGCCTGGCGTTGCACGGCTTGATCGTGCGTACCTCACGCGGCATGGCTCACCTCCTGCACCAGATCGCCAACCCATTGTTCAAGTTCGTCCTTAGCGCCTTCGACGCGCAGCTTGCTGCCCTCTTGGACAATGCGCCACATCTTTGATTCGGCGCTGCCGTTGCGCCAGGTGAGTATCGCTTCTTTGCCCTTTACTCTGCCGCGTCCGATGCTGCTAGTGCCGCCGAGAGGCAGGTCGCTCGTCCACAGGTCTTTTAGACACAGCATGAGTAGTCCCATCTCAGACGGCTTCGGGTTGATGAGGCGTAGCTCGAGCGTTACCTCAGTTTGCTCACTGCCGAATACGGGTTGTTCGTTAAAGAGTGCGCCTTCTTTGACACCGCCGGTAAATCTGTCGATGCTGATGCGGTTTTGCACCAGTTCAGTATTGGCCGGTCGCCGAATTACGGTTTCTTTGACCGTGACGCGGCTGGCCTGTTTTTGCTTGTTGTCCATATCGCCGAACATGTCAACAACGATCCCAGGGACTATGCCGAGCGTCTGAGCGATCTTGCATGCTCTGGCACGGAGCGCCCCAGCTAAGCTGGTGCCTGAAATCACAGGGGTTAAGTCATTGGAGTTATTGTCGAGTCGTTTTGTGTGCAAGTACATAGCGTCAGGGCCTTCATGACCGAGGATGCTGTTACCGCGAATCAGCAATGCGCCGTCGAGACGGAATGTCGCGCACAAGTCAAAGTAGCAGCGAGCATCCTGGTCGAGCATCGAAACGCCGAGCGCGGTGGCGATGCTGGCGTTCTCTGTAGCAGCACCGCTCTGCTCGAGCCAGCCAACCAACCCTTGTGCTGTGGTGAGGTCGTAGCATGTAACATGCCATTTGCCTTGAATATCAACTTGCCCGTAGCCCCGCCGTTTGCGCGCACCCAAGGTGATGTCGCCGGTTTCAAGGCCGTGCAAGGCTGTCGCCAAGGCTTGTTTGAGAGCTGTAGCGTTATCTTGCTCGCGGATAACGAGTTCAAATCGCAAGGGGAAGGTCGTGCCCGCTTGCCAGGTTTCCAGATTGAAAAGCTTGCCTTCTTCAGCCGTGCGGCTCTTGCCGTCGATCTTCACGCCGTCACGCAGTTCAATGCCGCCATTGGAGCCTAGGGCATCGTCGATGATAAGCGGGCTTTGCTCACCCTCGTCATCCCCCTTGAAACCACCGAAGAGCCTGGTCACCAGGCTTTCCCGTTCCTCTCGGACAGAGGTATCATCCGAAAGTTCCGGAAGTTGTACGTTATACCCTCTCAAGTTGGCCCGCAGATAGTTTCTTAAAGCACCCGCAATAGAAGCGCCGGAGAGGAAGGGTGACTCACCATCCAGCGGGTCAACCAGCAAGGGCATGTCGATAATCTCATCCCCATCACCGTTGCCGAAGTGTGCAGGTGTTTTCAGCACTAGATTTGCCTCGATGACGATGCGCTCGGTGATTTTGCGTGAATGTTTGGCCTCCCAGAGGTTCATTCGTTACCCCCTTTGGACTTGGCGGCTCGAGCCAGCACGGCGTCAACCAGGCGCAGGTTATAGTTGTAGGCTTGCGCAGCATCGAGCTTTGCTTGTAGATCACCGAGTTGCGGCAGCTTGCCAATGTCTAACTCTTGCCAAATGTGCTCATCAGTTGCGCGTTCTCGGATCCACTCCAAAATGTCTTTTCCTGCTACACGGTCGCGGCTGAACTGCTCTCGCGTTGATTTACGCCCTTCTAAGGAATCAAGGTAGTTAGCAATAGCACGTCGCCCTTCATCTGGCGGTTGCCTGAGTGCCCGCTGAATCACCATGCGAAGGCCGTTGAACTGACTTTTGCTGGGGTTGCGAATTTGATGACCGAAGCGATCGGCTGATTGCATAATGGCCGCTTCTACCTGCTCCCCGAGCATTCGATGTAGCATTCGCCCCGCTATTTCCTTGCCCTCATCACTGGCGATATTCCGATTCTTTTCGTAGCCATTTTTGCCATCATTATCTGTAACTTTAAGCTCTTCTAACGCTTGCCAGTTCACAGCAACCCGCCCGAAGCCCTCAGCCCGCCGCTCACCGATGCCTTGCCAAAGTAACTGCGTCAACCTGTCTTCGTCGGGCGTCTCATCGGTGTCGAACACCAACACACTGCCTGCTTGCAGTGCCTGAGTTTGCGGCAAGGGCAGCCCCCACTTTCGGTTAAAGCCGCCGATGATCTGTGTTTTGACAAACGCATCGTGAAGAGATAGTTCTATGTCCAGCTTTTGAGCCAGTAGACGTTCAACAACCTTGACATCAGTGGTGTACTGCCCAGCATCGTCGCGGATTAGCGTGTCGCTCAGCAACGTGACGATAAGCGGTGACTGATGAACGTCATAACTTGCTTCAAACCAGTCATCTTCTTCGATCTCACATATTTCAATGCATGCACGACCGTACCCCCCGCTGCGCGATTTCCCAAGGAGTACCGCACCGCTTACAAATTGGCTTAGAGCGTCAGCGTCCTCATCCTGATCGCACAGGATAATGGCTTCAAAGTGTTGACCAGCCTGCAACGCTTCGTATCGGTAGATCGCCCCTTCGATATCATCAGCTTCCAGCTTGAGTTTTGCTCCCGACACCGCCCGCCCAAATCGGCGTGTACGACGAGTATGGATGGTCAGTAGTTTTTCGGGTCGGTGGAGTTGCACCTTTTCACTCACAAGGCAAAACGGTTTGTTAACTGGTTTGAGTTCTTCATCTTTAGATATTTCATCATCAACAGCGAGGTCAAAGACGGCGGTTTCGTCGCCTTTTTTGTTACGCCATGAGTGGGGTGTTGGGAGCATGCGCTTGCCCGGATGGGTACGGTCGAGTGGGTAACCATTGAGAAAGCGTGTGCTGCCGTCAAAAAAGAGCCTGCGCACGGTCGCGTCTGTGGCATCTAGCTCTCTTAGTGTGTACTGGCGCATGTAATTGCCGATAAAGATGCCGCGCAGTACGCTGCCGGGCAGGTAGTCGAAACTTTCAACGCTGTCGGGCGCACCACCGAAGCTGGCGATCAGCGTGGGCTCGAGTAGCGTAACGCGGTAGCGAATCGCCTTCATGCCGCTTCCTCCAGCACCAGAGCCTTAAAGACACCAAAGTTCTGATCGGTGTACGTTTCGTCATTGAGCCAGGCTACCAGTCTGCCGCGCCCGCGGTTGCGCCCCGTACCAGCACGCCGAAAGCCTTTGACGCAAGCCGCCAGAAGTGCCAGCTCCATGTCAATGTCACTCGGCTCATCTACAAAGTCGAGCTGTGCGGTAAAGTGCGCTTCCCGAAGGATAACGCGCATCGCACGCAAGCTACCCTCGTCTGGCGTGCCGTTTGAAGCATCAACGGCAGTTTGCCGGCGGATAGCAGTCAGAGACTCGAGAACATCGGTCGCTGTAAGGGTGTTATTTTTGTCGTCGATAGCGGCCCGCACGGCCTCGCGCAAGTCCCGTGGCAACTGCGCCCCACCAACGCGCAGGATGCCAGCGCTATCTAGGCTGCTGCCAGGGCTGCCAAAAAGCCGCCGCGATGCACTTTCAAGCTCATTGTAGCGTGCATGCCCACGCAAGCTATAGAGGATATTGCTGCACTCCTCGACAAGAAGCCCTTTTAGCGTGCGGCCGCGTAAGAACGGCAGGCCGTAAGCGTCGTGCTCGACTTCGGCATCCACCAGCCCAGCCACGCCGTCGCCACGCCCAAAGGTCGCATCGCTTAGTAGCTTAAAGTGCAGTTCAAGCGTTGTCATGACTTTGCTCTCCCGTGCTGTCATCATTGAGCGGTAGGTACCAGTCGGCAAGTTCGATGGCATCAAAGTAGGGGGTTCGCTGACCATAGAAACCCTTGGTCTGGACATCACCGCCAAGCCCAACATCCGGCAGCTTCTGACCGATTTTCGCGAGATACATTTTTTGGAATCGCTCGACTCCACTTGCCCCTTCTCTTAACGCTTCAAGCAACGCCTTCATTTTGTTGCGTTTGCCGAGCCATTCTTCGCTTTGGAAAGACTCTAGCGCACGTTGTAAAACTGGCCAGCTTTTGTCTCCATCGTTCGAACCGGGATTGGATTTTAGTGTGAGCGGCCTTATGGTTAGGCCGCCGCTATATTCGCGTTTTCGAATTGTCTCAATACTGCCATACAGCCCAGAAAATGCCATGTGCCAATCGATGCAAGCACCATCGTAGTTCGCCAGCGTGCGCCAATAAGCCTTGGCGTTACTGGTCAGTTCTTCGGCGAGTGCATAAGCTTTGGCAAAGGGATAGTGCGATTTAACGATAGCAACACCTGCACATGCGGTTGCTTTGCCTTTGCCATCCGAGAGATGTGCCGTCTCGTGCTCAAATTGCTTAAGGTAATGGAGCGCCAGCGAAAGCCCTAGCCTCCCGTCGCAGATGAAGGTGACGTCATCACCACCTATCACGATGGGGCGGAAGGGAAGAAGCCACCTGTTATCTTCTTTTTTAAGCTTTATGCAAAGCTTATCTGGCATCTTTCGGTGTTTGATACAGCCATCTTGAACGCCGCTGGCTAACGTTTTAAGTGTGTTAAGTGTTGACGTCAGCGCCCGCTGCGTAGCGTCGTTAAGCTCTTGGGAAAATTGGCGAATTTTCGTGATGTATTCGCGGTCATCAGCAATTGTTTTACGAATATCCTGAATGCGCTGTCCCATGCCGTTGCCGTCGGCGTGAACGACGGCGACGTAACTGTGCTCACCCTCGCTGCGCCCCAAGTCGTCCATCTCCTTGGGAAACGCAAACCGTTGTCCAAGAATGCTTTCAAACTGTTTGTGCAGCGCGCTATGCGAATCATCGCCCGCATACCACTTGGCGAGAACCTCGCCGGATGCTGGATAGGCGGATGCTGGGTCGCCCTGTTTAGCAGGAACGTAGCCCACGGCAGGCAGCCCCGTTGACTGACACCGCGTTGTTACTGCTACGCCTAACAGAGGTGTCGAGGCATACTGCAACTGGCGCTTTTGACAATCCAGCAATTTGAAAGTGTCATCGATAGGTAACTGCTTGATGCCTAAGCCATTAAATTCTTTCTGCGCCATGACCAGTTGCAGGCCTGGCGCTTTACAAAGGGTAATTTTGGAGAGTTCGGCAGTGAATCTTTGCGCCGTACTGCCCTCTTTGAAAATGACGACGACATTGCCGCCGCTGGCATAGACAACTTCGGCGTCGATAGCGCCAGCTTCGATGCGCTTTGTGGTGTCAAGCGTGCCATCAGTCTGCCAGTTGTGTCGTGCTGGTACGGCACTCTCCAGGGCTTCTCGGGCCCACGCCTCAGTTGCTTGCTTGACCAAGTGCGACGCCCCAACATTTTCACGCAGGCGGTTGCTACCGAAGATGTAAGGCTGGATGCCGGTGGTGTCAACGATGAGTAGGTGCATGTCTCCTCACTGTGCATTACTTTGGTGCTTGATCCAGCCTGCTATCTCATCCGAAAGATTGGCAAGATGCTCACGCCCCAAAACTTTGATACGCTCAGACCCGTTATTTTCACCAAAGATGTCGCGAACTTCTTTTTGCAGCTTGCTTGCATCGTCATAGAGGCAGACTAGCGCCGCGCAGGCTTCATCACCACCAAGCTGCCGTGCCCTGGTTGTGGCTTCAAAGAGCTTTTGTTTCAAAGCACTTTTCGAACTGCTTGTAGTGCACGAAAAGACAAATAATTGATACCCTTTCAATCCAACCACATCGACTTCAAACTCGACTGCGTCAGTTCTTAAGCTGAGAACACAATCATGTAAGTCGGGTTGGTTTTTGACTATATCCAACACGTGGTGTTCGAGCCATTTGTCTTTCAGCCATTCGACAAACTCTCCAGCACCCATGATTCTGCTCAACTTACTAAAAGCAAAATAATCTACTAAACCTAGTTCGGATTTTAGTGTGTCAACTACCTGTCTTAACTGAGAACCCTCTGTTGAAGTTACCCAGGGGAGCTGAAGCACGTTTATCTCTTCTTGACTTAATGCTTGCTGACCGTCACCCTTAGGCTTTTTGATGCTGCTCTCAAGATACTTCAGCCAGTCTAGCCAGTGACGCGTTTTCTTGTCTCCCCCAGCATAAAGGCGCGCTAAGGCCGCGGCAGTTCTAGGGAAAAGGGGAGTCTGCACATACTCCTTTTCCCAATTAATCTGCCAACCTTGTAGCTCCATAATTTCGCTCAGTTTCAATTCAACTTGATTACCGACTGATACGTTTTGTGAGTTAGACCCACTCTGGGGATCTTCAGGATCAAAAACCATAGTTAAAGTACGCGCATCTAGATAGCTAAACTTTGGTTGCACGTTTTTTTCCTTACCCCACTGCTCGACCGTCCGGTAGGCATGCACCGACATCGCCTTGGTACCCCCCGTGTAGTTGAGTCCAACACTCACATCAGGGGTTTTGTCGAGAGCTTTCCTGACAATAGTAAAGATGGAAGTTGGGTCGGTGGGGTCAACTTTACTATCATTTGGTTCGCGCACCTTGATGCCATCTCTTACCAACCAGCTTTTGAGTCGTTGTGCAACGATAAGTGAGTCTTCAGAGCAGATAAGCGTAATCGTACCACCAGGCTTAACCAGCAACTTGCCAGCGACGGCATTGGGAACGGGATTACTGCCTACAAGAAGCAGCAAATGGTCGACTTGGTACTGTTCCATCACGTCCCTCCTCGTTGCTCGAGCTTACCCAACCAGGCCCCAACGAAACTCCAACGAAGCGTTAGCGACTCGCTGGCGTCACGATTTCCGGTTCCGGCAAGGTCTTGCTGTCGAAGGTCAAGAAGCGGTTTGCGAAGGCGCCGGCATGTGTGCCGATGAGAAAGCCGGCGAGGATGCGTTTGAGGCTGGGGTTGCCCCAGAGCTCGGCGTGGGCCTTGAACGAACACGTTGGCGTCCACAGTTTTACCTGTCTTGACCGATACTCTCGGCCAGCTCGAGCGCCTCTTCGGCCATAGCAAGGGCTTGCCGGGCATCTGCTTCGTCAAACAGCTCCCACGGTGTCAGGCCGCCTGCTTCGTCGCCGTAATCCGTTTGGATGTGCAGGTCGGGGCCCAGAGATTCGGCGAGTTCCGCCAGTCGGGCAGCTTTCTCTCGCTGTGTTTTTGAGAAACGCTCGTGCTGCAGTGCTTCACGTAGCAGCGGACCCGTCTGATGGGTGCGTCCTATTGGTCCGATCAGCGACAAGGCGCCTTTCGCTGCATTTTCGACCGCGAGTTGTGCATTGTCCATAACCGAACGCCATCGTCCCAAGGTGATATCTTGTTGCGCTTCTTCCAGGAAGCCCCTCGCCAACTTGAGCCGGTACGCATAGCTGGTCATCTCGCGTGTTCCCAAGACGACTGCCAGTCGGTTGCCGGATAGGCTTCGGAGTGCCAGATCAGCTCGCGCCCTCGCTGTTCCCTACGCAACCCCTTCTCCTTGATGAGACGCTGTAAGGACGCCAAGCGCTCTTTCATGTAACCGCCCCGATCATAGAGAATCACACCGTCGAGGGCTATGTCGAGATACAAGGGAGGGAGACGCGCTTCGAACTCGGCGGGCGTCTTAGCAAGGAGCGTCACCTTGCCCCGCCACTCGTCAGGCAAGGCGCGCTTCAGAAAGAGATGGCGCTCGAAGGCCTTTTCGGGAAGTCCGTGAGCCAGCACCAGGATGTCCCAGTCACTATCCGGCCTCGCGTCGCCGCGCGCCCTCGAGCCGAAGAGCACGGCGGCGACCAGCTTGTCCTTCAGTCCTGTGCGCAAGCTGTCAACGACCGGCTTCAGCTGATCGAGGCCGGGGGCCGGCGCGTGGTCTCGAGCGGGTTCGCGTGGCATGGCTGCAAAGTCCTTTCCAAGAGCGTACCATTTCCTGCTGCGGCATGATCCGTGAGATTCGTCATACCGGCGCCCGGTGGCAGCAAATGACGGTGATGTGCCGTAGCCGCCAGGGTCTTAAGGTGGTTTTGCTGATGAGCGCGAAGTTCACGCCGTACCACGCTAAAGCGCCAGATGCTCGCGCAAGCGCTGATCGAGCTGCTCCATGAGATCGGGCGGAACAAGGCCCAAGGGCCTGATGATGCGGTTTACGTTGACGTGCCTCATGAGTTCGACCCGGGCTTTGCTGTCCCGATCGAGCCCGGTGCAGTGCAGAGGCAAAAACAGGTCCGAGGGGTACAGCTTGGCGACGTTGCTGGTGAGCGGTACGACCATCACCACCGGCGCGAAGGCGTTCACGTGGTTGTTCGAAACGATGACGGCGGGTCGGAGGTAATTGGCTTCCGCGTCTCTAGCGGGCGTGAAGTTGGTGAGGACGATGTCGCCACGCCGGAGGAGCATTACCAGCTGTCCTCGGTGCTGGGCTTAAGCCCATCGGCGATGCCGGCCTCCAAGAGCGGGTCGGGGTCGGCTTCGTAGTCTCGGCGCATCGCCAGGTACCCCTCGATCAGCTCTCGTTCGCGCAACGCGCGCATCGCTTCGCTGACGACTTCGCTGCGGCTTTTGAGGCCGTGTTCTTTTTGATAGCGCTCCGCATAGGTGATGAGCTCCTCGGGCAGGCTGATGCTAATCTTTTGAGCGTTCTTGGCCATGACCTCATGTTACTACATTCGGTAGCAAATCTGGTCGTACCAAACCCTGGCGAGCGCCCGACCTGTCGGGCGGTTATCCTCTCAGCTGTTCCACGCTGATCCCGAGGGCTTGGGCGAGCCTTTCCAGGGTGGCCCGGCGAGGGCGCTTTTGCTTTTCGAGCTTGGAGAGGGCGGCCCGCTTGGCGACCTGTTGCTGGGTGAGGCCGAGATACTCCCGCCAGGCCTTGGCCTTGCTGATGCCCTCGTCGATGTGGCGCGTCACGACCTCAAAAGGGGTGTAGGGGCTTTCGGGGATGCGCGGGTGACCTGTCAGCCGGTTGTATTCTTCGAGGGGCGGCCTAGGCATGGGTCGCAAAAACGCCCGGTTTCAAGCGGATGTAGGCGGTGTCGCTGCTTTGGGTGTGGCTGATCTCGGTCATAGGTTCCTCCTTAGCTATCCTGTTCTACTGTTCCACCGCTCCAGCAGAACTCGGCGTAGGCGCAGGGGTTGCAGTAGCGAATCCACTTGGCCGGCGGCGGCTTGGGCTGGTCGATCAGTTTTGGAATCTCCTCCAGCGCCCGTATCAGCTCACTGCGCATCTCGCCTTCGAGACTCACCTCTTCGCGTTTGTGCTCTTCGGGGACGAGCACCTCGCCGATGGCTTCGACCCCTTCTTGCTCGAGCGTCCACAGGTAAAACGCCAGTTGCAGCATGGCAGCCGGTAAGAACTTGCTCGACTTTTTGATCTCGCTGAGGATCAGCTTCCCACCTTCGCGCCGCACCTTGTCCACCTTGACGCCGCCGGGGAGTTCGATCTCCTTCTTCTCGCGCTCGTAGTGAGCTTCGGTATTGAGGCGCCCTTCGGCCAAGAGATCGAAGTCGCGCTCAGGTTCTATCTGGTGCGCCATGAGCCAGCACTCGCGCGGGCAGATGGCGTAGTACCAGACGAGGGTGCCGGTAATGGGGGATTTTTCGGTCATATTATTGCCGCATCGTCGGCGTGTCCTACGGCAATGTCCAGTCCACGTTTGTCATCATAAAAGCCCTCCCGAACAAACCAGAACGGACCCACCTGGTAGGCAATGTTTTCGGGATTGAAGCCGCGTTGCTCCCAAACGTTGACAGTGACCTGGGCGAGCCTTGGCGCTAGTCGCCTGAGGTCACGGCGCCTCTCCCAACGATCCTCAATGCTGAGCACAGCTCTGACAGTCGTTTCAAGACTTGGTTCCACATCACCTCTTTCGGCAACGATAAATTGATGCTGCCTATCCTGATCGCCGCGTAATAGCCTCGAAACGTTCAAGTGTTCCCGAAAGTAGGCCCAATTCCTCGTGTGCTCTTGGCCCAAGTTCTTAGCGTTGCGGATGTTGGCAAAATAGCGTTCAGCCAGTACTAAAACCTCTTCCTCTGGAATGAACTCCAAGCCCTCCAAGGCGCGACGTGTTTCTTGCAGGCTTAGGTCAGGACCACCGCCGCTTCGGTAGATCAGTTCGCTGTAACGTTTTCCTTTGTCGTTGACCAGTGAGTAGACTTCCACGTCGCAGCGGGGCTTTCTGTCGTTCCGGTTACAGCGGCCCGCGACCTGAATGATAGCGTCGAGCGGCGCAAAATCTCGCATCACGAGGTCCATGTCGATATCCACGCCTGCCTCGACCACTTGGGTAGAGATCACCAGGCAGGGGTTAGGGTAGCTCTCTTTGAGCCTCGAGATGACTGCAAGGCGATCTTTCGGTGTTACGTCGGCACTTAGGAAATGTACAGGATAATCGTCGCTTGACCAGCCACAAAGCTCATCGTAGAGACGGCGTGCGCTTCGGCGAGTGTTGCAGGTGATGAGGGCGCGCTTATGCCGTAGGTCGTCGTGTCTTCCGTGCACCAAGTCGACAAACTCCCCGATGGGAACGTCCTGGTAGTGCTTTAGCGCAAGCCGATAGCGGCCAAATCGTTTGAAGATGGCTTGCACGTCGCTTACGAGCTCGAGCGCCCCCTGAACGAAGCCCGGCTGTGTGGCGGACATGGCGATGACGGATGTGCCGAACTTATCGGTGAGTGCTCTAAGGGCATGATGCATGATGTCCCATAAGTGGCTGGGCAGGGCCTGGACTTCATCGAAAATGACAATAGCGTCTGTCAAGTGGTGAAAGCGCATCTGATGCTTGGTGTTTGAACCGAGAAGTGCCAGCAAGAACTGGTCGAACGTGGTAATGACAATATCGCTTTGCCAGGTGTCGAGGAAGAACGACGCGTCCTCATCTTCGAGGTCGAGGTAATCACGAGCACTCAAGCTGTGGCTTTGCATCAGTACGTCTTCGCCAGGTCGTCCGAGCACGTCGGCGTAGACGGTGGCCGTTTGGTCGATGATGGATAGGAAGGGCAATACGACGATTATTTGTCTTGCGCTTTCTTCCCGAAGGTGCAGAGCGAGCGACTTCGCCGTGAGCGTCTTACCCATGCCAGTTGGAAGCGTAAGGGTAAACAGATTGGCGTTGGAGTTGTTGGAGAGTTCCCGTAGCGCGTTGTGACGGGCACGACTACGAAGCTCGTTGATTGGAGTGGCCTCGGCCTCTGCAAGGTAACCGTCTACGACCGAAGGTGCAATGCGTTTTGCCGCCCTGTAAGCGTAAGCGTACCGTGCTTCTTCCGATAGAGCCAGGAAAGCCTTGTCGGCCTCGAGCAGCACACTGAAAACGAGCTGCGTGGCAAGGTGCAGGCGGGCAGCCTCCGCGATGGGCTGCTTGTCTAAGGTATCGAAGGCGTCTCGGTAGGCGTCAGTAGTAGCGAAGATAGTCTCTTCGTCAGCTCTAAAATCTTCGGGGTGGAGTGGAAATCCGGTCAGCTCGATGAGTGCCGTCAGGGGAAGGTCGGTGAGCTGCTGGATGAGCGCCGACGAATGTGTATCGCTCATGAATCTGTTGTCGATGTCGTTTCGCGTCGGCAAGTGTGTGTGATGACCCATCACGCTGCTTCCGACTTGGATCAGCCACTCGTCGCTCAGAGAGTGGGTCCGCTTGACTATGGCGCAGGCTAAGGCGCCGAGCGCGGTATGGGCTTTCAGCTCCGGACGGCCAGGCCAACGCCTTGGTTCCGGCTTGAACCTGATATATTCCTGAAAAAACCGAGTTGCTTTGCCGAAATCGTGGAGCCGCACAAGCTCCCGGACGCATTCCATAATGGTGTCTGGGAGGGAATGGCGTTGCAGGATGATGCTCGCTGCCTCCCCAACTTCGCGAACGTGATCGACCAGCAGCTTGTCGGGATGCGAATAAAGCACGTCTCGGCACCACCTAAAGAAACATCACATGCGAATCTCGTCCCGGTAGCGATACGAGCCACGCATGGGCGGTCCTGACTGGGATTGGCCGGCCCTGCCTTTCGACAAGGTAGTTGGCGTGACTGAAAACCCGATCTGGCGTCACATCGCGTGGCATTCGAAGCACCTGAAGTTCGAGGCCGTCCTCTAGAAATCTTTGGCCTTCTACCGTCACAAGGTCTTGTCTGACCAGGCTGTGGCAGTTTACTTGCTGGTCACCGGTCAAAGGAGTTGCTGTACCCGTGGCGATGAACTCGAGTTCGGCATTCATCTCCGAGAGCCCAAGACAGGGTGAGTAGTGCCACGCGCCCTCTCTGAGGCGTCTGACGAGTGCGTCATGATGGAGTGTGGGCAACTGGGCAGTCACCTGGTAGTTTGGGTTTAAAAGCCACTCCTGCTTGATCAGTGTGGCTTTCTCCGGGGCGTCGCTCCCCTTCGCCCCTGCTTTGACGCGTAGCGGCAGTGGTGCGGGAGGGTCTTTGCGAAGTTTCGCGCGGTGCCAATGTGTGGAAGGCTGCGCGCCCGAAACGGCAATGAGCGCATCTTTGAGGAGCGCTTGGGGCGTGTCTTTTTCAAGTCCTAGTACAGCGCCGATGAGGCCGAGAAGCACCGTCCTTGGTGGGATAGGGTAGCTGAGCGCACTGGCACTTGCCTCGGCGCGTAGGAAATGGCCGAAGCGACCAAAGTAGCGAAACACGACGACAGGTTTTGCGCTAGCGGGCTCCATCGTAGTCCAGGTTGTGACACGCGGTTAGGAAGTTTCGATCCTCTGGAGAGAGTTGCACGTCGGGATGCAGGCAGTAGCTAATTTGCTCGATGTGATGGCGGAATTGCTCGAGCCGCTCGCGGAGCTTGCTGATGTCGAGCAGATAGTCTTCGGGACTTTTCCAGTTTCGGGGGTCGCCTTTGCCCTGGAGCTTGACGTAATCGAGTAGGTTGCCAAACTGAAATTCGTGTCCGGGTTTGTAGCTGATGTTGACGAGAAAACGAGGTACCTGTCCGGTCTTGGTGCGTGTGTTCCCAGCCGAGCGAATGCCGTGCCAGGTAGCGTGGAGCATGTCGTCGTAATCGGCTTGGCTGAGGCGGGATTTTTTGGCACTATGCTCGTTGCCGACGCCGTTGAAGCCGATGAGCCCGTAGCGAAGTCCGAAGAATTCCGTGAACGTTCCTTGAGCCTTCGCCTCGTCACTTGCAAAGACGCTCGTACCCCGAATCTCAACTTCCTGGGCGTCGTGAAGAACTTCCCCATGACCGATTTGCACGGCACCCGTCAACGTTTTAGGTAAGGGTTTCCATTCGCGCCCTTTAACTTCTTCCTTCTTGAAGGCTAGAGAGCTGCCGAAAAGCCTTGCGTCGATGAACGAATCCAGAATAATGTCGACCAGCTCCTGACCGTCCGCCTCCTTCTTGCCGTGCCTTGCCAGCCATGCGCTGACGCGACCCGTCAAGTTGGTCGTTCGTCCTTCGATGTCATCGACCAGGATGCCCTTGCCTTGGCTCTTGAAGAAATCACGGATAAAGCGCTTGAGGCGCACATCCGTCACATAGTAGGTGTTGTCTGGCAAGACGCGAGGACGGTTTTCATCCGGATCGCCGTTTGGGTTGCCCATGCGAATGTCGTAGGCGAAAAAGAACTCTTGGCGGGCGTTGAGGGTGTCGGTCATTGGTCAGTCCTCCTTTTCCTTGGGCGGAATGAGTGCTTTGGTAAGGGATTGCCCTAGCAGCAGGTAGTACCCGGCGTCGATCTTGTTGAGTTTCGGCTTGCCGATTTCCGTGCCGAGGTAACCTAGTTCCTCGATAATTGCTCTGACCCTTGGGCTTTTCTCCGTGTCGTAGGCCAGGAGTTTTTCTCTAACTTTGATATACAGCCCTGGCAAGTCTGCACCGCTGATGTTCATACGCTTCAGCCAGGTGAGCGCGTTGGCTCCGACATTGACGCCTCTCGCGCCCTGGACTTCCATGACCTTGCCGAAGAGCACACCGAGCAAGAAGGCATAGACCTTTTCAGAATTGTCCAGGCCTGCCGTTGTTTTCGCGTCTTCGAAGAACGCTTTTAACTCTTCGCGTTTGGGGGTGTAGTGCCAGTCATTCATTTTCGGATAGACCTCCAATTGCCTGAAAAAGTAGAGATAGAGAGCCAGATGTTTGACCCAACCTGCCAGGGTCAAGTAGTTTCCCTTTTTGCCGACCCCTTCGTTGAGCAGGCCGTATGCGTTCCCCGATTCCGCTGCATCGACGAGGTATTCTCTGGCAACGACGAGCAATTCATCCCAGAGACGTTCGGTAGACAACGGCTTACCGTGGTAAATCCTTGCTGCGATGTCCCGTTTCAGTTCGAAGAGTCGGGAACCCTCGTTAGCCTTTTTGTTCTTCCTGCCCCCAGGCCGTCTCAGAAGCGCACCTAGGCTGTTCAGCGCCAAATCGGGCTCAGCGTCGGTTACTCGATGTATTGGAAAGACAGGGCTTGTGGACTCTCTTACAATTTGAATGATATCTGCAATGGCGCTCAAGCGCGAGGGAAGCACGTCTGTGACGATGCCGTTGACATTTTCGAGTTTCTGTCCGAAGTTGGCCCAAACGATGGTGATGCTTGCTATGGCATCGGGGTAATCTTTGAAGTGTCTGAGCAGGCGCTTTTCTTGCATTCTTGCATCAGTTTTGAGCTGCTGAATGTACGACTTGAAATCCCGTACAAACCTCTGCCGCTTGGTTTGTTCAAAAGTCAAATGGGGAAGGATCAAGGCCTGCTCACCTGCTACACGCCCCACGAAATCGCTTCGCATGTGGAAGCTGAAGATGTAAAGCAGGTCGGCGTTTGCCGCACCGAGGGCAAACTTTTTCCAAGCGTTGGTATCGTCCAGCTCTGTGAAAACGCCCAGACGATCGACGTTGGTGAGGTTCAGCCCCGCACCGATAAGGCTATTGGGGTAAACGGTAGTCATCTCACCGGTGAGGGCGTCTTGCTGTTCCTCGACGGCCGGAATAGCTTTGGTCGAGTATTTCTCTGACGCCAACGTTTGCTGTAGGTAAGTGCGGTAATCGTTGCGCTCGCCGGGGAGCTTGCCGTCGCTGTCTAGGATGCTGAGATAGGCGGTCTTCGTTTCGTCAATTACCCGGACGGCTTGGTGGAGTGCGGGTGCCCCCTCAAGCGGCTTGCCCTGATAACGCAAAATGGGGCGTGAAAGCAGCTCGTGTGCATAGCTAAAGTAGTCGGACCAGGGTTCGCCGCGCATCCCGATTTCAGCGAAAGCGACTAGAGTCGAGTTGAGGATCTTTTCGGAAGGCCCGCTGCCCTTTCCCTTCTGAAAACTACGCTTGATGATAGGCCCAAGCGCAGGCGACTGGGACCCTGTTGACTGAACGAATGGTAGCTTGGATTTGTCTTCATCCTTGAGTTCTCGTTGATCGAGCACCGCAACTTGCTCGTCGTTGGGGTCGGGGTAGAGCACGTAGTAGTTGCTTGCCATTGAATCCCTGACAGCTTCGACTAGGTAGGGGAATATGAGTTCTGCTTCCTGCTCGCGAACGCTTCGGTACCATAATTCCGCATCGCCTTCTCCACCCAACTCGTGATAGAGAAAGTCGAGAGACAGTTGTCTTATAGATTCAATCACCTCACCACCTCCACCATCCCAAACCCTTGAGAGTTCTTCGCCCCCAGCCCAGCGTCATAGAGCAGCTCAAAGTAGGCCTCTGGCACGCCGCTGATCTGGTAAGTTCCCAGCCAGCCCTTGATGACCGTTCCCTTGTAGGTGATGATCTTTTGGTCTTGCTGCTGGACACCCACCGGCTTGAATTGCGCCCCTTCGAGCGCCGTGGCGGCGTCGTCTTCCCAGCCGAGGGCTTTGGCCTTACGGGCCAAGTTATCGCGCAAGAGCCGGTGCCAGTCGCGCTCGAAAGGGCTATAGAAGTAGGCCTTCTTGCGGCCTTCGGCATCGTGCAGCGTCTGGTAGGCGGTGATGGGCGAAAGCGCCCTGACGCGGATGGGCTGACCAAAGTCGATCTCGGGCTTTTTCAGAACTTCGATGCCACGCACACTGCAAGGGTTATGGCCGAGGTAGACGGTTGGAGCTTTCAACAGCCGCTCGGCAAGTGAGCGGAGCACCTCACTGTTGACGCTGGCGAGGGTGAAGCTGAACGAGCCGGTGAAGGTGATCTGCCCCTGGCTTAGGATATAGCGGCTTCCATTTACCGCCGTGAGGCGCGAGAAGGTGAACATCTTGTAGGTGCGCTTGGCGAGGGCGTAGGCGTCGCCGTGGAGCCAGTCGGCGAGGGTGGCATCGAGCTGATGATAGATAAAGCCTTGCAGCGTTGCGCCGTAGTGGATGGCGAGCACCATCGGCGCATGAGGGGTGAGCTGGACGCTGATCCGCATGGCTAGGCGGCCACGTGCCAGAGTGGTCGGCGCGGTGTGTGAGCTACGGGTCTATCGGGCGGCATCACTTTCTACTACCGGCGATTAGTGCGGATGGAACTTCTCTCGGTTGTAGGTAGTTAGCGGCGTGCAAAGTGCACCCCCTAGCTTAGGTTACCCTGCTAGCATAGCAAACGGTGCCTTAAAGCGGTGTGCAAACGTTCACAGCTTGAGCGTGACAGCGTGGGGTGTCTTAGTTAGTTAACCAACCCCTCGGCCAGCACTTCGACCAAGTGCTTGGCAGGCCGGTTGGTGCCGTCTTTAATCTGATGTCGGCAGCTAAAGCCGGAGGCGACCACCGCTCCCTGGTGCTGGCGCACGGCGGGGAAGAGGCGCTGCTCGCCGATCTGCAGCGACAGCTGGTGATGGTCGTAGCCGAAGCTCCCGGCTAGGCCGCAGCAGCCTGAATCGACCTCTCCTACGGCGCTCGAGACCCAACCGAGCACCGCCCGGCTCGCGGCGGTGCCGATCACCGCACGCTGCTGGCAGTGGCCGTGGAGCATGACTGGTGCGTTATCTCGGCGGAAGACCCGCTCGGGCTTAATAACCCCGCCGGTCCAGGCCTTGGCCAGGAACTGGTCGATCAGCGTGACGTGCTGGGCTACCGCCGTAGTCACCTCGCCGGGGATTAGGTCGCGGTAGTCGTCCTGCAAGGCAGTAATACAAGAGGGCTCGAGCCCCACTACCGGCACGCCGCGCTTAAGGTAGCCACTGAGGGCCGTTACGTTCTGCTGGGCCAGCTGTTTGGCCTCGCGCAGCAGCCCCTTGGAGAGCTGCGGGCGGCCACAGCAGCGGTAAGGGATCAGCTCGACCTGATAGTTAAGCGCCTCTAGCACGCGGATAGCGGCCATACCCACCTGGGGTTCGTGGAACATGGTCCAGGTGTCGGCGAATAGGGCTATGATCGGACCTCCCGGGTTGGGGCGGGCCGAGCGAGAGCGGAAGAGCTGTTCGAACGAAGCATCAGCGTAACGGGGGAGAGTCCGGCGCTGATCGATGCCGAGGGTTCTCTCCAGCGCCCAGCGCACCGGTTTTAATGGCAAGAGCGCGTTAACCAGCGGAGCTAGGAGCCTCCCCAGCGGCGCCACGCGGGCCACGTTGCCAAAAGCTAAAGCCGCTAGCGGTGCGCCGTGCTGCTGATAGTACTGCGCCAGGAACTCGTACTTGAGCTTGGCCATGTCCACCCGGCTCGGGCACTCGGCTTTGCAGGCCTTGCAAGCCAGGCAGAGGTCCATCACTTGGTACAGCTCGTGGCTACTCAGCCCACCGGGGAGGTTGCCCGTTAGCGCCTCGCGCAGGGCGTTGGCACGGCCCCGGGTGGAGTGATCCTCGTCGCGGGTGGCCATGTAGCTGGGGCACATGGTGCCGGTGCCGGTCTTGCGGCAGTGGCCCACGCCGGTGCAGAGCTCGATGGCGTGGCCCAAACCGTCTTCGAAGTGGAGATGGGTGTTAACCTGTGGCAGTTGGTAGCTGGGGCCGTAGCGGAGGTTGTCGGTGATCGCTCCGGCATCGACGATCTTGCCGGGGTTGAGCAGATTCTGCGGATCGAAGGTGCGCTTGATGGTGCGGAAGGCCTGATAGAGGGTGTCGCCAAAAAGCTCGCGGTTCTTGTACGAGCGGATCAAGCCGTCGCCGTGCTCGCCGCTCCAGGAGCCGCCGTACTTGACTACCAGCGCAAAGACCTCTTCGCTGATGCGCGCAAACGCTTCGACCCCGGCGGCGCTTTTTAGGTTGAGCACGGGATGGATATGCAGCAGCCCGACGCTGGCATGGCAGCACATGACGGTCGCGACACCGTATTTGGCGCAGACCGCCTGCACCTCGGGGATGTAATAGGGGAGTTTATCGACGGGCACCGCAGCGTCTTCGATCAGCGGCACCGGCTTGGCGTCGCCGGGCATGGTCTCGTAGATCGCCCAGCCGCCCTGGCGGAAGGCCCAGATGTCGGCCTGCTCGCGGCCCTTGGCCAGGTGGGCGTGGTAGCGGCGCGCCGCTACCTCGGCGTCGGCGGCCAGGCTGGCGAGTTTGGCCGCAAGCTCAGCTTCGTCCTGGCCTTCGAACTCGACTAACAGCACCGCCTCAGGACTCCCCTTGACCCAGCCGAGCAAGGGGGCCAGGTGGGGGTTGTCGCGGCCTAGCGCGATGAGCGCAGCATCTATGATCTCGACTGCGCTGGGGCCGTGGCGGTTAATGAACTGCACGGCCTCGAGCGCTTGGTGCAGCCGCTCAAAGTGGAGCAGCGCCATGAGCTGGCAGGTAGGGAGGGGCATCAGCTTGACGGTAACGTCCAGAATTACCGCCAGCGTCCCCTCCGAGCCGCAGAGCAGCTTGGCTAGATTGAAGGGTCGGTCCACCAGGGCATCAAGGCTGTAGCCGCTGACGCGGCGCAGCACCTTGGGGTAGCGAGTCCTAATCTCGTCAGCGTGGCTAGTGATGATACCGTGGACTTGCCGGTAGATAGCGCCCTCTAGCCCGTCCGCCTGGAGCTTTGTTGCCAGCGCTTCGGGATGAAGCTCCTTGAACTCGGTGATGATGCCGTCCGAAAGCATCACCGTCATGGCCAGCACCTGATCGAGGGTGGTGCCGTACTTGATCGAGCGCGTCCCGGCCGAGTTATTAGCCACCATGCCGCCCACGTTGGCGCGGCTGGTGGTCGCGACATCGGGGGTGAACTGCAAGCCGTGGGGTTTTAGGTAGCGGTTGAGCTGGTCGCGGACCACGCCGGGCTGCACCTTGACCCAGCGCGCTGCGGGATCGAACGCTAAGACGGCGTTCATATACTTGGAGAAGTCCAAGACGATCGCCGCCCCGACCGTCTGCCCGGCTAGGCTGGTGCCGCCGCCGCGCGGCAGGATGGGTAGGCCGGTGCGGTGTGCCAGCATAAGCACCTGGCGCACGTCCTCGGCGGTTTTGGTGATGACCACGCCTAAGGGGAGGATCCGGTAGGGGCTGGCGTCGGTAGCGTAGAGCGAGCGCGCTACCGAGTCGAACCTGACCTCGCCGGTAACTTTCCACTTCAGCTCGTTTTCGAGCTGCTTAAGGTCAAGAATCACTCCCTCGCGTTGCTCGGGACGGCGTCTCGCTTCGCTCGGGTCAGGGCTCATGGTCTCAGTATGTCATCCCCAGCAGCCGCCGGACAGCCTCGTCGAAGGTGGCGTCGTCGGCAAAGCGGTAGGCGCTGACAAAGCTCTGTAGCAGATAGCGCTCGATCAGCCCTGTCATCAGCGTCTCGGAGCGGTAGGGGTCGCGCTTTAAGTTGCGGGCGCGCCCGTGCTGGTCGATTAACTCAAGCTCGAGCAGGCAGCGTCGGCACAGCTCAGCCCTGACACCGTTAAAAGGGGGAGTGTCGCGGCGTGACAGCGCCACGAAGGCGCGGCGCAGGTCATGCACGCTGGGGTACTGCGCGGCAAGCTGCATCAGCCTAGCTAGTTCGGCCTCGTCGAGCGCAAAGATTACCTCCGGGCGGCTGACAAGCTCCCGCAGCGGCGCGGTGAGCGCTAGCGGCTCAGCGTCGTTCAGCGGCAGGGCGGTGAAGGCACCTGGGTCTTGCGGCTGGCCCCGGCGGTAGCGGAGCGGTCGTTCCGAGCTGGCGCTGCCTAGCGGTTGGGCCGGGCGCACGGCGGCAGCGATGAGCTCCAGCGAGCGCCGCTCTTGCCAGTGGTTCTCGTGCAGATGAATAGCAGCGTTAACCGGTGTGTTAGGGGCCAGGATGGCGGCATTATGCCCTTGCTGCCAAGCCACCCCGCGCAGGCCCGCCAGCCTGAGCTGAAGGTGCTTGCCACCTTCGCCCACGGCGCGGGCACCCTCCAGGGGTGCGGTCAGCGCAAACAGCGGTGGGGGGTGGCCCTGGCCGTAGGGCTCGAGCCCTTTGATAGCCTGAAAGAGCTCGTCGTTAAGATCGTCACGCGAGATCAGCGCGTCGATCATAAGCGTCGGTTGCGGCGTAGGGAACTGCCGCGCGTAGTCGAAGATGCGGGCGCGAAACGGCGCGATAGCAGCGTTGTCAAGCGAGAAACCGGCGGCCTGGGAATGCCCGCCGAAGCGCTTGAGGTGGGCCCTGGCATAGGCCAAGCCCTCGACCGCTGAGATGCCCGGCGTGGAGCGGACCGAACCCTTCCCCTGGGCGATGATAAAGACCGGCTTGTAGAAGCGCTCCAGCACCTTGCTGGCCACAATCCCCATCACCCCGGGGTGCCAGGTGTCGCTGTGGAGCACCAGAGCGGGGGCCTCGGGGTCGGCCTGCGCCAGCGCCTCCTTGAACATAGCGTCTTGGATGGCGCGGCGCTCGGCGTTTTTGATGTCGAGGTAGGCCGCCAGCTCACGGCCTCGGCGCTCGGAGGCGGTCATCAACAGCTCGAGCCCGGCCTCGGCCTCGCCCAGACGCCCGGCGGCGTTTAGGCGCGGTGCTAGCACGAAAGCCACCTCGCGCGCGCTTGGCGCCCGCCCACCGATGGCCTGTGCCACCGCGGCCCGTACCCCCGGCCACTGCGAGTCGGCTAGGCGGATAAGGCCGGCCTTGACCAGAGCGCGGTTTTCGCCTAGCAGCGGGGCTACGTCGGCGATGGTGCCGATGGCTGCTAAGTCGCTATAGGCTAGGGGGGGCTCGAGCCCCAGCCGCTCGTGCAGCGCCCACAATAGGTGAAAAGCCACCCCGGCGCCGGTCAGCTCAGGGAGCCCTTGGCGGGCCAGTGGCGAGAGCGCCGGGTGGATGACCAGGCAGTCGGGCAAGGCCTGGCCGGGGTGATGATGGTCGCTGACGATCACCTCTACCCCCAGGGCCTGTAACTGGGCAATCTCCTCGAGGTTGCTGATGCCGCAGTCCACAGTTAAAAACAGCGCTGCCCGCTCGGCGTGCTCCGGTACCCGCTCAGACGCGATGCCGTAGCCATCCTGCCGGTTAGGGATAAACGGTATCACCTCGGCGCCGAGCGCCCGCAAGCCTAAGGTTAACAGAGCCGTGCCGCTGATACCGTCGGCATCGTAGTCGCCGTGGATCAGGATGCGCCGCTTGGCGCGGATGGCCGCCTCAAGCCGGGCGGCGGCCTCCGGTAAGGTCGGGATGGCGCTGAGCTTAAGCGGCGGGGTAAGTGCCTCCAGCGCCTCTTGTTGCAGCCCGCGCCCCCACACCACCTGCGCCAGCAGCGGTGGGATGCTAAGCTCACGCATCAGCCGGGCGATGGCCGACAGCGGTGCCACAGGCCGAAGCTGCCAGTGCACTAAGGTGTTAACCGGCGCCTCCTAACGACCGCGCTCGTCCAGGTCGCCCTCGCTCTGCCAACCGTCGCTGCGGTCGGGAATGACCGGGGTCAAGGGGGGCTGATGGACATTCTTGACGGCTAGCTTGCTCTCTAACTCGGCTAGTTGGTTCTTGAGCTTTCGGTTTTCGCGCTTTAGCCCCCAGAGGCCCCCTTGCAGCAAGAGCCAAGTAAACAGCCAGACCAGCAGCATCGCGGCTAGCACCACTAGCGCCGGGGGGAGCGAGGCGAACAGCGGTAGGCGGACTTCGGCCGGATTGACGCTATGGAACCAGAGCAGATAGCCGGCAGCGGCCAGCACCAGTAGTAGTTGAAAGATTTGCGTGGCTTTCACAGTCGACCTCCCCTGGTAGTCTACCTTGTTGCGCAGCGTCACGTTTCGTGGCGAGTGGGCGCAGTGGCCGCATGGCGCCCAGGTGATAGGCCGCATGCTATCGTATGAGCATGGCAGCGTCGTGCCAGAAACCCAAGATGAAGGTAGTGGGGCGCAGAAAACCCTCTTCCGGCGGGCTCGAAGCAGCCAACAACCTCTTCAAGCTCGTCATCGAGCTACGCGGCAATCAGCCCTTCTTCCCCAAGGGGGTTTACAAGTTTCGCAGCTTTGCAGAGAAAGAAGCTTGGGAATGGGCAATGAGGACGCGCTAGAGTCCCGCCCACCAACTACCGAAGACCTCATCTATCTCTGCCGTGAGCTCAATCGCCTGGGAGCAAGGTATGTGGTCATCGGGGGGATGGCCGTGAACCAACACGGCTTAGTGAGGGCCACCGAAGACATCGATCTCCTTATCGACGCCAGCTTCGAAAACCAAGCCAAGGTTAAAGCCGCGCTGTTAAGCTTGCCGGATAAGGCGGCCACTGGGATCGAAGTAGGTGACCTCGAGAGGTATGCGGTTATCCGTGTGGCTGACGCCTTCGTGGTGGATCTGATGAAAGAAGCTTGTGGCGTCACTTATGAGGAAGCCGCCGAAGAGATCATCTTTTTTGACCTGCGGGGGGTCGCTATCCCGATGCCGTCCGCCGAGCTTCTCTTGCGGCTCAAGCAAACGGTCAGGGCCAAAGATGTGCTAGACCGCGAGTTCTTGGAGAGAAAGCTCAAACGGCAGCGCGAGGTTGACGGCACATGAGAGGGAGCATTAGTAGCCTGCCTTGTTGCACGCCGCCTACCCGCACGGCTAGACTGTCGCGTTGTGAGTGTTGCCCATAGCCCCAGTGTGCTCTGCGCTATGTCGGGCGGGGTGGACTCCTCGCTGGCCGCAGCCATTCTCCAAGAGCAGGGGTTTGCGGTAACCGGGGCGATGCTCCGCTTCTGGCCCGATGATCGGCCCTGCGGAGCCTTCGATCGCTGTTGCAGCCCTGACGCCGCCTATGACGCCCGGCAGGTGGCTGATGCGCTAAAGCTACCTTTTTACTTGCTCGATGCCCGCGAGCAGTTCAACGAGGTTGTCATCGATCCGTTCGTCCCCAGCTACCTGCGCGGCGAGACGCCCAATCCGTGCGTCTGGTGTAATCGCCAGATCAAGTTCGGTAGCCTCCTTAAGAAGGCCGAGATGCTGAGCTGTAGCTATCTGGCCACCGGTCACTACGTGCGCCGTGTGGAGGGGCCGCACGGGGTAGAGCTGCACCGCGGCGACGATGATGAAAAGGATCAGACTTACTTCCTGTGGGCGCTGCCACGCCAGGTGTTGCCCCGCTTGCTGTTCCCGATTGGTGAACTGACCAAAGCGCAGGTGCGTGACTGGGCGGCGAAGCGGGGTTTTGTGACCGCCCAGAAACCGTCCTCGCACGGCCTGTGCTTCATCGCCACTACCGTCAAGGACTATCTGCACCAGAACAGCGAGGCGCGCCCGGGGCCGGTTCTGGATGCTGCTGATGGCTACCGCGAGATCGGTCGGCACCAGGGGGTGCAGTTCTACACCATCGGCCAGCGCAAAGGTCTCGGGCTCTATAAGTCGCACCTTGAGCGCTACGTGATCGACCTGCGCGGCAAGGAGAACGCGGTGGTAGTCGGCACCCGTGAGCAGTGCCAGTGGAGCAGCTTGGTGGCCGAGCGCAGCAACTTCCTACTCGAAGAGGCCGGCCTGCCGTCGCGGGTGTGGGCCCAGGTGCGCTACCGCCAGCGCCCGGTGGCGGCCAGCCTGGAGCTGCTGCCCGGCGACCGCTTTGCGCTGCGCTTTGACGAACCGCTGTTTGCCGTCACCATCGGTCAATCGGCGGTGCTATATCAGGGGAGCCGCCTGCTAGGCGGTGGAGTCATCAGCGAGCGCCAACGAGTTGAGGCTGCTATGACCGCCAAGGTCACGCCCTTGCAGTAAGATAACGCCAGGAGGTGTTATGGGTTGGATCGTCCTCATCATCCTGGTGGCGCTAGCGCTTTACGCTGTCTATCTCTACAACCGCATCGTCACCCTGGAGAACCGCTACCAGAACGCCTGGAGCCAGATCGACGTGCAGCTTAAGCGCCGCACCGACTTAGTTCCTAACTTGGTCGAAACCGTTAAGGGCTACGCGGCCCACGAGAAGGAGGTCTTTACTCGGGTGGCCGAGTCGCGTGAGCGGATGCTGCGTGCCGGCAGCATCGACGAACAGGCGGAGGCAGCCAACATGATGACGGCGGCCTTGCGCAGCGTCTTCGCTATCGCCGAGAACTACCCGGAGCTAAAGGCCAACGAGAACTTTCGCGTCTTGCAAGAGGAGCTCGCCGGGATTGAGAACAAGATCGCCTACGCCCGGCAGTTTTACAACGACGCTGTGTTGCAGTTCAACAACGCCATTAAGACTGTCCCCGGCGTGTTCTTAGCCGGGCCGATGGGCAAGAAGCCGCACGTCTATCTGGAGATCCCCGAGACCGAGCGCGAAGTGCCGCAGGTATCGTTTCGCCCAGCTTCTTAACCATGGACGACCAGCGCCCGCAGCTGCCTAATGTCTTTACTGACCAGGCCACCGGGCAACGCATTAGCCTACTCGACTGGCAGGCCAGTAATCGCCGCGCTTCGTGGCTACTCAGCCTGTTCATGGTCGGCTTGCTGGCTGGGATCGGCTATCTGGCGGCGCTGGCTTTTGACCCTGGCGGCGCGTTCTTTTTTGTGGGGATAGCGGCAGCGCTGGCCGTAACGCAGAGCGCTGCTGCCTACTGGTTCAGCGACAAGATGGCGCTGGCCGCTGCGGGGGCGCGCCCCGCTACCGTCCAGGAGCACCGCTACCTGGTCAACGTGACCGAGGCGGTAGCTATCGGCGCGGGGGTGCCGGCGCCTAAGCTTTACGTCATCGACTCGCCGGTGCCCAACGCCTTTGCCACCGGCCGCGATCCTGAGCACGGGGCCATCGCCGTAACCAGCGGCCTGATCAAGCTGCTCGACCGCCAGGAGCTCGAGGGGGTAGTCGCCCACGAGATGGCGCATATCAAGAACTACGACATCCGCTTGATGTCGATGCTGGCCGCGACTCTGGGTGCCATTGTCTTGCTGCGCGACCTGGTGCTGCGCTCGCTGCGCTTTGGGGGCCGCCGTAGCAGTAGGGGTGGGGGGCAGGTCCAGGTGATCGGCATAATCCTGCTAGTGGTGCTGTTGATTCTAGCGCCGCTACTGGCCTCGCTGCTGCGCCTAGCGGTCAGCCGCCGCCGCGAGTTTCTGGCCGACGCTACCGGTGCTTACATCACCCGCAACCCCGAGGGATTGGCGCGGGCTTTAGAGAAGCTGCGCGACTTTAGAGGTGGCAAGCTGGAGGTCTCCGAGGGGGTGCGGCACATGTTTTTCATCAACCCGGTGCTAAGCCTTAATGCCAACTCGTTGTTGGCCACTCACCCGCCGATCGAGGAGCGGATTGAGCGGCTGCGGCGGATGTAGGGCTAGGCTTCATTAATGTCTATTCGTTGTACCCCTCACCCCCGAACAGAAAGGCGCGCAGGTCGTGCAGCGAGCCGCGGGCGGTAGGGGTCACCGGGGCGTCGGCGATGGGGAAGGTGTCAACAAAAAAGGTGGTGAGGCCTACCGCCTGAGCCCCCTGCAAGTCGTCAGACAGGTGGTTACCGGCCATCACCGCGCCATCGGCCGCTACCCCGAGCAGGTCTATTATCTGAGCAAAGTAGGCAGGCCGGGGTTTGCTGCTGTGCATAGTCTCAAAGCAGGTGATCAGGTCAAAATCGGCAGGGTCTAGCCCGGCCCACTCCAGGCGGTGCTCGATAGCGCGGCGGGGGAAGACCGGGTTAGTAGCGACCGCCAGCTTAAGACCGGCCTGCCGCGCAGTGGCAATTAGCTCGAGCGCCCCCGGTACCGGCTTGGTCACGCTGGCCAGAGTGGCAAACTCCTGCTCGTAGAACTCTTCGAACAAGGGCATCAGCGCCGCGCGCGGTGCCGGTAGCCTCGGCTCGGCGGTCTGCCAAAAGGCCTCGGCGTTAGTACCCGTGCCCTGGTTGGCGAGCATGGCCTGTACGCCGATGCCGATGGCGGTAAGGAGCTGATCGGTGTCGCAGTGTGGGGCAAAATAGCGCTTAACGGCGGCAAAGTAGGCCACCATGAAAGCGCTGGGCTCGTTTTCGAGCAGCGTGCCGTCGAGGTCAAGCAGCAGGGCGTGGATCATCCGGCACCCTGGGCCATGGCACAGTCAATGATCGCGCAATACACCGCTTGAGCTTAGCACGCTCAGGTCAAGACTTGGCAAGGCTAGCCTGCTAGCATAGGTTTATGCGAAGCGAGATCAGCATTAATGAGGCCATCGCCCTGGTGCGTGCGGCGGCGCCGCGGTTAGGCTCTGAGCGGGTGCCGCTCCTTGAAGCCTATGGGCGCACACTAGCCGAGCCGCTAGCCAGCCGGGTAGATCATCCTAGCTGCGACAACTCGGCGCTCGACGGCTACGCTTGTCGAGCGGCGGACACGCAAGGAGCCAGCACCGAGCGGCCGGTGCGCCTGCGGGTAGTCGGCGATGTTCCGGCCGGGGCGGTCTTTACGGGTACGGTGGGCCCTGGGCAGGCAGTAGGGATCTATACCGGTTCGCCCATGCCGTACGGCGCCGATGCCATCGCAGCGGTTGAGGATACCGAGCGCGACGGCGACCATGTGCTCCTCAGGCGCGCGGCCAGCCCTGACGACATCCGCCCGCGCGGCCAGGATCTGCGTGCTGGCGAGGTCTATCTTCAGGCCGGACAGCGCCTCAGCCCGGCGGCGGTCGGCGTAGCGGCTGCGATGGGCTACGCCGAGCTGCCGGTCATGCGGCGCCCGCGCGTGGGCATCCTGGCTACCGGCGACGAGGTGCTCGAGCCCGGCCAGGTTATCCGCGACGGACAGGTGTACAACTCTAACAGCTATTCGGTAGCAGGGCTGGTGCAGCAGGCGGGCGCCGAGCCGGTGGTGCTGCCGCGCGTGGTAGATGACCCCGAGGCGTTGCGCCGCGCCGTGAGCGAGGCGGGCGGCCTCGACCTGCTCTTAACCTCGGGGGGCGTCTCGATGGGGAGCTACGACTTCGTGCGCGACCTGCTGCTTAACGAGGGGACGGTGCGCTTCTGGAAGGTGGCTATCCGCCCCGGCGGGCCGGCGCTGTTTGGCGAGTGGGGAGGGCTGCCGGTCTTTGGCCTCCCCGGCAATCCGGTGTCGAGCATGGTGGTGTTTTTGTTGATCGCGCAGGCGTGGGTTCATGCCGCGCTGGGTTTGACGGAGCCCTTGCCCTTGGAGCGCAGGTTGGTGGCTACCGCCGGCAGCGCCTTTAAGGGGGCCGGTCGCAAGGAGGCTTTCCGCCGCGCCACGCTAAGTTTTGATGCGGATCGCGGCTATATTGCGTATTCCACCGGCAACCAGAGTTCGGGGGTGCTGACCTCGATGCTAACGGCAGACTGCCTAGCGGTGGTGCCGCCGCAGCAAGACATCGGCGTGGGAGA